>DAOTZM010000315.1:0-15567 GCA_034434035.1 Anaerolineales bacterium | reverse complement strand
TGGGGTTTGACAAAAGGCTTTTTCAGCGGGATAGTGATGATGTGCCTGCCAAAAGTAAAAGTGACATGGCTCGAACCTGGCCGCCGCCGGTCGAATCCCAGGGCCAGCAGGATTTTTACAAATCGTCAAACCGCGCATGCTTGGGTTTTCGACGGATTTTCGCCAGTAGTCTGTCTTTTTTGGTCATCCTGACACCCCGATAGTACCATATACGGTACTAAAAATTAAATTCCAGACAGAAAACTGGCGGAAATTGTAGTGGTCACGAAAAGGATGAGCGCCAGGCCTAAATCGTTCACAAAAACCTGTACGCGGATTACACGGAAGAAACGTAACTACCTGCCCTCACCCTGCCCCTCTCCCAAAGGGAGAGGAAAACGGATACAAAAAGCGGATTTTTATGCCGAAAACGACAATTTCGTCCGAGATTTCTCCCCTCTCCCGGTGGGAGATGAGTTGGGGGGTGAGGGTGGTAGGTAGTTACTTGGAATCAATCAAAAGCCGGTGAAATTTCGGGTCGAATAACTTTGTTTTGGCAAATTCTTTGCCGTAGGCGGCAATCACCGCCGAATGGCTGGAAAAGGTCAGGCCTTTGGAGAGCAATACTGCCTGCGCCAGGTAGAACATGGTGTAATACGATTGGGCTGCCGAAAATCCCCAAAACTGTTTCTCCAACAACACGTTTGCGGCTGCGTGGCTTTCCTCGGCGCGGTTCAGGTAGTGCTGGATTTCAGGCGTTATCATACAGCCAACCCCTCCCGGCGGACGTTGAGAAAGAGAGGCATTTTGCTATTTTGGTACTCTTTTTCGGCAACAAAAATGCGCGATATCAACACATCATGTTCAAGGCAAAGATTGGCGACAAACTCGGAGGAGAGTCGCTCCGCTTCCCAGCGGTTAAATTCCCCTTTGAGGACAATCATCACATCAATGTCTGAATCGGGTGGATGGGCGTCGCCGCGCGCGTAAGAGCCAAAGAGAATCACGGAGCGCAGCTGTTCGCCGTAAATGCAGCGCAGCCCGGCTTTCAATTCGCGCAGGATGTTTTGGATGTTTTCAGGCATAACACAACTCTACATCCATCTTACAATTTTTTGCCAATTGAATCAATCCCGCTCCGCTGCGCTTCGGGGGCTTTCCCGCTTTGAGCGCGTAATCTACCAGTCGTTATCTTTCTCATACCCTAAACTGACCAGCAAATCCCCGGCGACTTCTTTGAACAGGGCTTTGTGCTCGTCCTTGAAATACTTCCGCCATTCGCCGGTTTTGCCGGAGCGGAAGGTTTTCGACTTTTTGGGCTGGATGGTTTCGAGCAGGATTTCGAGCGCTTTTTCACGCGGGGTGGGGATTTCGTAACCGGTCTTTTCGACCTGGTCGAGCATCTGGTTGAGAATCCGCTCCCGGTCATTGATGATGTCCTCGAAACGGATGCACAACACCGCAGGCTGCTCCAGCCACTGGAAGACGCCTTCGTAACGCTGCCGGACGCTGACCATGTATAACCCGTCTTGGTCGATTCCGGTGATGGCGACTTTCAGGCGCGCGTCGAAGTCGGAAAGCGTCTGGTAATACTCGTGCATTCCATGCCCCTCGTGCATGTCGGTCGCAAAAAAGATGTGCGAGACGAGCATATCGCGCGGGTCACGGTAAATGAAATAGTTGACGCGCTCCGGCTGGCACAGAAAGGCAACGTTTTCGGGGGTCGCATCCACATAGCCCCAGCCGATGATTCCGCGCGGGATGCGTTTCAGTTGGCCGAGAGTCTCGTCCGCGCTGAATCGTCCACCAGAAGCCTTGACCGTGCGCGCCGGCTCGGACTCCACATAGGCATAAGGCGCAATGCGGCAAAACCCGCTGAGAATTTGCGTCAGCAGGTGCGAGCCGCTTTTCGGTTTGGCGTTGCCAAAGATGGGCGGCGCTTCGTTGAAAGCCAGCCGTTTCCAGCGGAGCATGGATTGGGCATACTTCGCAGCCGGGCGGAGGAGGCGATAGAGGGTGGAGGAAGTCATCAGTTATCAGTGGTCAGTGGTCAGTCATCAGTTATCAGTTATCAGTGACCAGTAAATACTGATGACTGGTTACTGATAACTGTTCACTGTTCACTCGGTGGTTTTCACCCGGCGCAATTTTTTGAGCGAGGAGAGCTCGCTGTCATAGACGCGCTTCACGCCGTCGCCCAGCGCCGCTTCGGTGACGCGGATATATTTTACCAGCCGCTCGAAGCCGCCCGGCTCAACCGAGGCGGCCTGGTCGCTGCCCCACATCGCCCGGTCGAGGGTAAAATGGCGTTCCACCGAGCAGGCGCCCAGCGCCACCGCTACCGCCGAGGGGACCAGGCCGACCTCGTGACCGGAATAACCAATCGGCGTCTCGGGAAATTCGCGGCGCAGGGTTTCAATCATGCGCAGGTTCAGTTCGTCGGGGTCGCACGGGTAGGCGCTGGTGGTGTGCATGATGACGAGATTGTCCAGTCCAACCGCGTTCATGGCGCGATGGATTTCGTCCATGGTGGACATGCCGGTCGAAACAATCAGCGGACGCCCGGTTTGGCGGACATGCCGCAGCAGGGCATGGTCGGTCATCGAAGCCGAGGGGATTTTGTAAGCCGGGGTATCGAACTGTTCCATGAAATCCACCGACTGCTCATCCCAGACCGATACAAACCAGTCGACGCCCAATTCACGGCAAGCATGGTCGATTTCGCGGTACTGCTCCAGCCCAAACTCGACCTTGTACCGGTAATCAAGATAGGAAATATAGCCCCAGGGCGTTTCGCGCATTTGGCTTTGCTGCGCCAGGGGCGTGCAAACTTCGGGAGTGCGCTTCTGGAACTTGACCGCATCTGCCCCGGCGTGGGCAGCGGCCTTAATCATCTCCTTCGCAATCCCTAAATCGCCGTTGTGGTTGATGCCGATTTCGGCGATGATATAGGCGGGCTGCCCTTCGCCGACCAGTTTGTTTCCAAGTTTTATTTCACGAGTCATTTTTTCTCCTGTGGATATTCGTTACTCGTTATTCGATATTCGTTATTCGTTATTCGAGCATCGCCTTATCGAATATCGAGTATCGAATTATCGAATGATCGAATGTCCTATAATCAAATCACACACTTCGCGCACCGCGCCATAACCGCCGGGTTTGCCGGTCACGAAATCGGCGGCGCGCAGCACTTCAGGCTGGGCGTTCGACACCGCCACCGCCCAACCGACCACCTCGAAGCAGGGCAGGTCGTTCAGGTCATTGCCAATGTAGGCCACATGCGCCGGGTCGATTTTACGCGATTCGAGCAGGGTTTTCAGCACTTCGGCTTTGTCATCCAACCCCACACCGTGAATCGCCTCGACTTTCATCTTCCGCGCCCGCGCCGCCACCACCGGGTTGACTTCCGAAGACAGGATGACCACGTCTGTGCCAGCCGCGCGCAGCTTCCCCATAATCAGGCTGTCGCTGCGCCAGGCGGCCACCATCTCGCGGCCTTCCTCGCTGACCCAAACGCGGTTGTCCGTCACCACGCCGTCGAAATCCAGCACCAGCAGGTCAATTTTTTCGGGCATGGGGCGTTTGGCGCGTCCCGGCCAAACCATTTGCAGGCCACCGTTCAGGGCCAGCCACTCGGCGCGCGCCCAGTCGCGCAGGTTGTCCAAATCCACCGTGAAGTTTGGGTCAATCAGCAGCGGGTAAATTGTCTTGCCGCTCATCGAACCGTTCAAAATCGCGGCGGGGCGAATCGCGTCGATGTGTCCGGTCTGCCAGTAGACATCGGGGAGGATTTGACGGGGAGCATTATACGGCTCTTCGATGCCTTCCACCTCGAGCAGGTTCTGCATGGGGGCATGGATGCCCTGGGGCAGCCTCCACATTTTATGGGGATTTTGCCCCGCCGGGACGATGCCCCGCACCGAATCGGCCTGCGGGTGCTGGAACAAGATTCTCACCGCGTCATCCACCAACCCGACCGGTCGAATCGGCGAGGTGGGCCGCAACTGCACGACGACATCGGGCCGGTAGCCTTCATCCTTCTCTAGCCATTCGAGCGCATGGACGAAGACCGGCAGGTCGGTGGTCTTGTCCTGGGCAAACTCCGCCGGGCGCAGGAAGGGCGTCTCGGCGCCCCATTCACGGGCAACGGCGGCAATTTCCTCGTCATCGGTGCTGACGAGGACGCGCGTCACCGTCTCAGCCTGCAATCCCGCCGCGATGGAATACGCAATCAGCGGAAAGCCGCAAAACGAGCGAACATTCTTGCGCGGGATGCCTTTCGACCCGCCGCGCGCGGGGATGATAGCCAATACTTCAGTCATCAGTCACCAGTTTCCAGTGACCAGTCATCAGTCATCAGTCATCAGTCATCAGCGGTTTTCACTGATTACTGTTTACTATTCACTGATGACTGGCATTTACCATGCCGTCCACCCGCCATCCACGACCACGTTATTGCCGGTCATGTAGGATGAGGCATCTGAAGCCAGGAACAGCAGCGCGCCGTTCATCTCGTCAATCTTTGCCATGCGGCCCAAAATCGTTTTGGCCGCGTAGTTTTTGACGAACAGTTCATCATGGTTATTGTACACGCCGCCGGGGGTCAGCATGTTGACGCGGATTTCCGTCTCCATGTAATAGGCGGCCAGGTATTTGGTAAAGCCGACAATCCCGGCTTTGGTGACGGTGTAATAAATCGGCTTGAAGGCAGGCTGGGAGCCGTCGGCTTTGCGGTAAATGCGCTGGTCGGGGCCGTTCAGTCCGTAGGTAGAGCAAATATTGATGATGCTGCCTTTCCGACCCTGCGCCACCATTTGCTTTGCAACCGCCTGGGTGACGAGGAACGCGCCGGTCAGGTTGACGTTGAGGGCGGCGTTCCACTGGTCGAGCGGGTATTCCTCGAACTTGCCGGGGGCAATTCCTTTGGAGACGGCATCCGGGTCGAATTTGGGGTCGAGCGCGGCGCTGTTGACGAGGATGTCCACCCGCCCAAACGCTGCAACGACCGTTTCCACCATCGCGCTGACCGAATCCGGGCTGGTGATATCGGTTGCCACGCCCAGGGCTTTGTACCCGGCCCCGGTCAGGTCGGCGGCGACAGCGGCGCATTTCTCGGCGGATAAATCGACCACCGCAACGGCGGCTCCCGCCTCAGCCAGGGTGCGGCAAAATTCCACCCCAAGCAAGCCAGCGCCGCCGGTGACAATGGCGGCGCGGCCGGTCAAATCGAATTTTTCTTGAATTTTCATATTTTCTCCTGCCCCTCCCTTCCCTCCCCAGTTTCGACGAAACCCAGTCGAAAATGGGGAGGGTGGCGCGTAGCGCCGGGTGGGGTCTATGGTTTTCCGTAAAGAATATCTCCCTGGGCCTTTTCCAACACCGTCAGGCCGGAGGAAAAATCTTCGAGATTTTCCACGCCGAGCGCGTCTTCGATGTCGGTGGTATTGAACAGGGCCAGTACCGCCCGTCCTGCAAGTAAATCGGCGCGCAGTTGGGCCAGGTCTTGCTCATAACTGCCGCGCATCTGCCCGCTGACCGGGTTGACCGGGCTGGGCAGCACGCGGCTGGCGCGCCCGGTGACATGATACACCGCCGGGGGTGAATTGGTGTAAATGGCAACCCCCGGAGGCAGGTCTTTGAGCCTTGCCATGATAATCGATTGCCGCCATTTCCACGAGCCATACCCAAGCCCGGCAGAATCGTGTAATTCGACGAAAGAACGTTGAAAGTTGAATGTTGAAAGTCCAAGAGCAAAAATACCCACTGTAAAGACCACAAAGAACAGGATGTTTTTTACAAGATTTTCTTTGTGTCTTTGTGCCTTTGTGGTTAATGCACTTAAACCGGCGACCAGCAAAATCATCCAGGAAACATACAGCGGGGAAAGGATTCTATGCTGGAATTTGGTGCTGGCGTCGAAAAAACTCATCGAGAATAAAACCGCGCCGAGGTAGCCGAACATATACAAGGCGGCGGTAAAGGCCAGGGGGTTGGGTGATTGTGTGATTGGGTGATTGGCCGATTGGAAAAACAGTTTCCAGGCATTGAGCGCCAGCCAGGCCACTAAAATCAACCCGATAGCAATCAGGAAGTCAGATAACAGGCCGCTATCGAACAACCAGTTTTGCCAGGATTGGAATGGAGTCAGGAATTGGGAGAAATTTCGCAAGCCCTGACGGATATTGGGCAACTCGATGGGATTATATCGAAAGACACGGTTGGTGGCCGATTCGGCGACGATGGCATTACGAACGAACCAGGCCGCTGCCGGCGGGAGGACGCCGGCCAGGAATTGCCCAATTTTGACAAAACGGGAACGCCAATCGGGCTGGAAAAGGAAAATCGCTGCCAGGAAAGTGGCAATCAGCGCCAGGCCGGAGTAGCGGGTGAGGAAGGCGAGGCCGGTGAGGAAGCCAGTGAGCAGTAACCAGTAATCAGTAATCAGTGACCAGTATCCAGCTTTCGGCGCACCAGCAATATTTTTTGATGAAGCCCGCTGTTCGATGGCAAAATCGAACGATAAAAAGGAGAGAAGCGAGAAAAATATGAACAGCGGCTCGCTCAGGACGTAGGCATGGATTCGGAGCAATTGGGCGTTGGCGGCGAAGAGCAGGGCCAGCAGGAGGGCGGCAGGCTGCGAGCGGGTCATGCGCCAACCCAGGAAGCCAATCAGCCCAGTGTTGGCAGCAGACAGGACGATGTGCAGGGCGCGGGCTGCCCGATACGGGTCGAGACCGGTCAACAGGCCGATTCCGCTCAGGGTGAGTGAGAGAAGCGGCGGGTAATGGGTCACCGGTTCGCGGGTGCTATCCAGCCAGATGTCGCTGTAGCCGGTTCCGGCCAGGAGGGAGCGAGCTCCCCCGATATAGGCGGCGGAATCGTTGGTCAACCCAAGCCCCGCCGGGGTGACGTACCAGAGCGTCCATCCGGCGGCAATAGCAATGAAAAGCAATAAGAAACAAGTAAAGCGGGACAAGGGGAAAGATAAAGGATGAAAGAGCAAAGATAAAGGATGAAAAAGCGGTCCGTGACGGCTGGCCTGGAAATACCCCAGACCAGCCGTCACCAATTACCAATCACGAATTACGCTTTCAGCAGGCAGCCCTTTTCCTGTAAGTACGCAACCACCTTATGCGCGTTCTCTTCGGGCGTGGAGCCGTAGCCTTGCAGGGTGATTTCGGGGTTGACGGGGGCTTCGTAGGGGTCGTCTATGCCGGTGAATCCCATTGGCTTGCCGTCGGCCAGGGCCTGGCGCGCTTTGGCATAAAGGCCCTTCACGTCGCGCTGTTCGCAGACTTCGACCGGGGTGTCCATGAAGACTTCAATGAAGTTCTCGCCGACGAATTTGCGGGCTTCCTCGCGGGCGGCGCGATAGGGGCTGATGGCCGCGCAGATGACCGAGCCGCCATGCCGGGCAATTTCACCGGCTACAAAGCCGATGCGCAGGATGTTGGTGTCGCGGTCTTCCTTGCTGAAGCCGAGACCTTTGCTCAGGTGGGTGCGGACGACATCGCCATCCAGCAAGGTAGCTTCGCGGCCATATTCGAGCAGCAGTTCGGCGATAATCTGGGCGGTGGCGCTCTTGCCCGCGCCGCTCAGTCCGGTGAACCACAGGCAAAAGCCCTGCTTGTGGCGCGGCGGGTAACTCTGGCGCAGGATTTCGGCGGTTTCGGGACGGGTGAACCATTCTGGCAGCAGTTTACCTTTGGCAAGGTAGTCGTCGCGGACTTGCGTGCCGGAGATGTTGAGGGTCCTGGCGCCCTTCGGGATGTCTTTTTCTTCGACATAGCGGTCTTCATCGGGCAGGTAGACCAGCATTTCAAAAGGAACCATCTTGACGCCGAGTTCGGCCTCATGTTCTTTCATCGATACCTGGGCGTCGTAGGGGCCGTAGAAGGGTTTCCCGGCGCTGTCGTTGCCGGGGCCGGCATGGTCGCGGCCTACGATGAAGTGGTTGACGCCGTGATTGCGGCGGACGATGGCGTGCAGCAGGGCTTCCCTGGGGCCGGCCATGCGCATTGCCAACGGGAGCAGGCTGAGGAGCGTGGTTTTCTTGTCGTAGTAGTTCTCGACCAGGGCTTTGTAGGTGCGGGTGCGGGTGTAGTGGTCCACATCCCCCGGCTTGGTCATGCCCACCACCGGGTGGATGAGCAGG
Source organism: Anaerolineales bacterium (assembly GCA_034434035.1). GTDB lineage: Bacteria > Chloroflexota > Anaerolineae > Anaerolineales > Villigracilaceae > UBA5195. Next base: position 7,433 of record DAOTZM010000315.1, on the reverse strand, counting down.
GAGCCGTTGACGGCGGCGGCGGCGCGCTTGGTCAGTTCCTCGTGGATGCGGTGCAGCGGGTTGCGGGTCTGGAAGGCGACCACGTTATCATTGCCCATCGCTTCGAGTTTGGCGCGCACCTGGGCGGGCGTGTGGCGCAGTTCGACAAAATCATGGTATTTGGGCAGGTTCAATACTTTGAGCGGGCCGCTGATGCAAACCCGCTCCCAGCGGGTCATCTCTGAGACCATCGGGTGCTTGGAATCGGTGGAACCGTAGGCCAGAGCGGCTTCCTTTTCGGCGTCCCAGTGATAGACTTCGTCTAATGTGAGAATTGCAATCACGTCGTTGTTGGCGTTGCGCAGGACGAGGTCTTCGCCCACGATTGGCAGTTCTTTGGGGTTAACGGTCAGGGTGATGGGCAGCGGCCAGAGCGTGCCGTCGGTCAGGCGCATTTCGCGCAGGACGCGCTCGTAATCGGCTTTGCCCATGAAAGTATCCAGCGGGGAAAAACCGCCGGTTGCCAGCAGTTCCAGGTCGCACAGGGCGCGCATCGAAATTTTGATGGAGGGCAGCTGCGCCGCGCGCGCCAGCAGTTCCTCGCGCTCCGGGCCTTCGACCACCAGGTTGACCAGTTTACCGCCATAGGGGGCGATGAGATTGGCTTTTGTCATGACTTTCTCCTATATTCAATGACTGAATTTTGACAAGCGGGTATTATACCCTACGTTTTGAAAAACCTTTGCGTTTTTTTTCGCTGGTCGGACACAAGCAAACCCTTATTGGACGATGGCCGACGCCGCCAGGTTTGCTGGGAAAAAATACGCGCCGCGCATGAAAACGATGCGCAGCGCGTACCCGGAATCGCTTAACGTAATCCAGATTAACCGAATTTATAGGCCACGCCGTAGCCGCCGCGCGGCAGTTTCCACGCGACGTTCTTGGGCGGGCACATCACCCGGCAGGTGCCGCACTCGATACAGGCCTGGAAGGCGATTTGGACGGTGCCGCCGTCCTGGGTGCGGTAAGCGCCAACCGGGCAGAAATTGAGGCAGGGCTGGTCTTTGCAGTTGATACACACCTGCGGGTCAATGATTTTCAGGTGGGCTTCGTGCTCATCCGCAAAATATTTGAGCGACATCAGGATGTCGTCGATATAGACTTCGGGCAAATCGCTGCGGTCAATGGTTTTGGTGGTCATAGTCGCTTCCTTTTCGCTAAATACCCATAATGGTCCTGCCAAAAGCGACGATATCGCCAACGGCTTTCAGCAGGGGACGGCGGTTGGTGAGGGATTTCAAAATATCACTGTAAAGCTGCTTCTTGGGTTTGCCGAACCCGGTGAAGAACATGCCGAGCGCGTCGTTCAGGAAGTTGGGGTACACGTCCATGAATTCGGGATGGGTGTGCAGGAAGCGCGACATGTTGCGGTACTGGCGCAAATCCTTGAGGACGAAGGTATTTTCGAGCCGCTTGCGGTAGGCCGAGAGCGCGCTGGCCGAGAAATCGCCCTTCTTGTGGGCCTCGACGGCGGTCTCCCCGGCGGCTTTCCCGGCGGTAATTGCCATGTTGGTGCCTTCCCAGTGCATGGCGTTGACCATCGAGGCGGCGTCCCCGGCGACCATCACGCCGTCGGTGTAGAGTTGCGGCATGGTACTCCAGCCGCCTTCGGGGATGAGGTGCGCGCCGTATTCCATCAGTTGCCCGCCCGCAATCAGCGGGGCAATCATGGGATGGTTCAGGTAGCGCTGTAACAGTTCGTAGGGCTTGATTTGGGCCTCGGCCAGCGCGTCGAGGGTCACGCCGACGCCAACCGAGATGGAATCTTTGCCAGTGTAGAGAAATCCCAAACCGGGCAGCCCCATCGAGACATCGCCCACCACTGAAATCGCCAGGCCTTGTTCGCTGTTGGTCAACCCCAGGCGGGCGTTGATGGTTTCGGCGGGGATGGATATCAGCTGCTTGACGGCCAGGGCGGTGGCGTTGCCTTTGAAATCGTGCTTTATCAGGCCGAGTTTTTGGGTCAGCAGGTTGTTGACGCCCTCGCAGACGATGACCACCGGGGCGTAGATTGCGCCGTCGGGCCGGTCGGTCATGACCCCGACCACCTTGTCGTTCTCGCGGATAAAATCCACCACGACAGTTTTGGGAATCAAGAAGACGCCTTCTTTTTTGGCCTGTTCGGCCCACCAGGCGTCGAACCTGGCGCGCTGGGCCACATAGGCGTCGATGGGGTTGCTGTTGATTTTGCCGCCCTGCACGGTGGCGCGCACCATGCCGTCTTTCGAGAGAAACCAGAAGCCGGTTTCGGTGACGGGGCGTTCGAGCGGCGGTTTGCGGTCGAAGAAATCGGGGTAAATATCGACCAGCGAGTGGGTGTAAAGCGCGCCGCCGAAATAGTTTTTGCTGCCGGGGGTGACGCCGCGCTCGACCATAACGACTTTCAGGCCGCCGCGCGCGGCCATGACCGCCGCCGTCGAACCGGCCAGCCCGGCCCCGACCACAATTACATCAAAACTGAGTTTTTCTTTGTTAGCCATGCTGTGCCTCTTTGCGCGCCCGGATTTCTTTAATCATCGCCGGGATAATTTCGTACAGGTCGCCGACAATGCCCATCGTGGCAACGTCAAAGATGGGGGCGTTCGGGTCGCGGTTGATTGCCAGGATGAAATCGGATTCCTGCATCCCAACTTTGTGCTGGATGGCGCCGGAGATACCGGCGGCGATATACAATTTCGGGCGCACGGTTTTGCCGGTCTGCCCGACCTGGTGTTCGTATCCAATCCAGTGGGCGTCTACGCAGGCGCGGCTGGAGCCGACCACCCCGCCCAGTTCGTCGGCGAGTTCCTTGATGAGTTCGAAGCCTTTCGGACTGCCCAGCCCGCGTCCGCCGGAGACGATGATGTCGGCGTATTCGATGTTGACGGTGGAGGCCTTATCGGTCAGGAACTCCACGATTTCGGCGTTAATCATCTCCGGGGTGATGGCGATGTCCTCGCGTACCACAGTTCCTTTGGGTTCTGCCATCCGTTCCGGCATGGAGAACACGCGCGGGCGGACGGTCGCCATTTGCGGGCGGTGGTTGCGGCACAGGATGGTGGCAATGACGTTGCCGCCAAAGGCCGGGCGGGTCGCCATCAGCAATTTTTTCTCGCCCTCTTTCGGGGAGCCCATCGCCAGGTGGGTGGTATCCGCGGTCAGCCCGGTGCCGACGCTGGTCGCCACCGCCCCGGCCAGGTCGCGGCCCAGGGTGGTCGCGCCGACCAGCATGACTTCCGGCCCATATTTTTTGACCAGCGTGGTCAACACGGTGGTGTACGGCTTGTTGAGGTAGTGCTTGACCGCCGGGTCATCCACATAGTAAACAGTATCGGCGCCGTAGTGCAGGGCTTCGCGGGCAATGTGTTCGATATTGTGACCGACCAACACGCCCTCGACCAGCGCGGTATCGCCGGATTTGTCTAATTCATCTTTGATTTCGTCCGCCAGGCGGCGGGCGACGCCCAGCAATTCCCATGAAACCTGGTGGGGTTTGCCTTCTTCTTGCTCGATGTAAACCCAAAAACGCCTTGTCATTTTGATACTCCTAAAAGGGAGGTCATGCCTTCGACGGCCAGGATTTTATCCAGCGCGGCCTTTACTGCGCCATCCACGCCCAGTTCAGACGATTTGATGACTTCGCCGGCCTTGTGCTTTTCCGGCGTGCCGGTCTTGAAGACGGTCGTTGGGGAGCCTTTCAGGCCGAGTTGGGCCGGGTCGAAGGTGATTGGCCCTTCGGTCGTCCACAGTTCCGGTTCGTAGCGCAGGGAATAGACCAGGTCGGGCAGGGAGGCGTAGGGAATTTCGGCAATTTCTTTTTCGCAGGTCAACGCGGCGGGCAGCGAAGCCTTGATGATTTCGTTGCGGCTTTCGGTTTTGCGTTCAATCGTCACTTTGCGATTTTCGAGGTCGACTTCGTGGATTTTGACCGCGTAACTGACAACCGGCAAATCCATCCGCACGGCCACGCCTGGCCCCACCTGGGCGGTGTCGCCGTCGATGGCCTGTTTGCCAAAGAAAACCAGGTCAATCGGGTCTTCGGCGTGAACTGCCTTGATGACCTCCATCAGCACATACGACGTGGCCCAGGTATCGGCCCCGGCGAATTTGCGGTCCGAAATCAGGATGGCGCGGTCGGCGCCCATCTCGATACACTCCCGCAGCGAGGTGACCGCCGAAGCCGGGCCCATCGTGATAATCGTGACTTTTCCGCCCAATTTGCGTTTCCACTCCACCGCTGCGGCGACCGCGTGGGCGTCATACGGATTCAGGATGGTTGGCACGCCCTGACGAATCAGGTTGTTGGTTTCCGGGTCGATACGAATGTTGGTCGTATCGGGTACTTGTTTGATACTGACAAGCGCATGGAACACGGGGATTTCCTCCGTCTACCACCCAAAGGTGGCTATGAGAATTTTCTTATTCGATACCATTATAATCTCGACCGTATTCTATTATTTCGTGAAGTATCGTCAAAGTGAGAAATGACATAATTATAGTGATATTTGTCATGCTTTTCCCCTGCAAACGTCATATCCCCTATGTTATACTTTGTTCGTTTAGTCACGAACCCGGAGACGCTCATGTTACTTGAATATGCCGCGATTGCCACGATGATTCTTGTTACCCTTTTGGTGGCGGTTATTGCGATTGTGCTGGGCGGGCTGTTTGGCCCCAAACGCCCGACGGCCAAAAAACTCATGCCTTACGAATCGGGCATGACCCCGATTGGGCCGGGAACGCGCCGCATTCCGGTGCGTTTTTACCTGATTGCCGTTCTATTTATCCTGTTCGACATCGAAGTGGTCTTTTTTTTACCCTGGGCGATTGCCTTCCGCGACCTGGGCTGGTATGGGTTCTGGGTGATGGTCGTGTTCAACATCCCCATCCTGATTGGTTTCATTTATGAGTGGAAAAAAGGAGGCCTGGAATGGGAGTAGAGCAAAAACTGGGCAACCTGGGGGTTGCTACTCTTAAACTGGAGGAACTTGTCAACTGGAGCCGCACCAACGCGATGTGGCCGATGTTGTTTGGGCTGGCCTGCTGCGCGATTGAGATGATGTCGGCCCAGGCGGCCCACCATGATATGAGCCGCTTCGGCATGGAATTAATGCGCGCCAGCCCGCGCCAGAGCGACCTGATGATTGTGGCCGGGCGCGTGACGCGCAAAATGGCCCCGGTTGTGCGCCGTCTGTACGACCAAATGCCCGACCCGAAGTGGGTGATTGCGATGGGCGATTGCGCCTCGTGCGGCGGCGTGTTCAATAACTACGCGGTGGTACAGGGTGTAGATGAAGTCGTCCCGGTGGATGTGTATGTGGCCGGTTGCCCGCCCCGCCCCGAGGCGTTGATTCACGGAATCCTGACCCTGCATGAGAAAGTGCGCGGCGAGAAATTCAAGGACTGGGCTTAAGCATGAGCGACGTTTTGCAAACCTATCAGCAGCGTTTACTCGAAACTTTCGGCGGCTCGACCAGCGAACACGCCGGGGATGTGACCGTCACACTGCCCGCCGAAAAAATCCTCGACGCGGCGCGGATGATTCACGACGAGTTGGGATTCGATTACCTGGTTTGCGTGACCGCGGTTGATTACTGGCCGGAAGAAAATCCGCGCTTTCATCTGGTTTATATTTTCCGTTCTCACAGCCAGAAACTGACCTTGCATGTGCGCGTTCCTGTCCCGGGCATCAATCCTTCGGTTTTGACTCTTACGTCCGTTTATCGCAACGCCAACTGGCAGGAGCGCGAAGTCTACGATATGTTCGGCATCAAGTTCGAGGGACACCCAGACTTGCGCCGCATCTTAATGCCCGCCGATTGGCAGGGGCACCCGCAGCGCAAGGATTATCCGCTCGGCTATGAAGAGCCGCAGTACTCCTTCAACTTCGATGAAATCAAGGCGCGCAAGCCCGCCCCCAAGGAATAGTTGCCGATGTCTCAGATTCAAGAAGTTTCCCTCGACGAACTCCGTCACCTGGTCTCAGAACGCGCCCTGACGGGCGAGACCATGCTCTTGAACATGGGCCCGCAGCACCCCTCCACGCATGGCGTCCTGCGTTTGTTGCTCGAATTGGATGGTGAAACGGTTGTCAACTGCGTGCCGGACATCGGTTTCCTGCATACCGGCATCGAAAAGAACATGGAATCCAAAACCTACCAGAAGGCCGAGGTGATGACCGACCGCATGGATTACATGAACACGGTCGGCAACAACTTCACCTACTGCCTGGCGGTGGAAAAACTGGTCGGGTTGGATGTGCCGCCGCGCGCCCAGGCCATTCGCGTCATCCTGGCCGAATTGACCCGCATCCAGTCACACCTGGCCTGGCTGGGTTCGGCTGCGCTGGATGTGGCGGCCATGTCGGTCTTCCTGTACTGTTTCCGTGAGCGCGAAGACATCCTCGATATTATGGAACTGGTCTCGGGCCAGCGCATGATGACCACCTACATCCGCCCCGGCGGGGTCTGGCGCGATGTGCCGGTCGAGTTCGAGGCGGCAGTGCGCAATTTCTTGAAGATTATCCCCAGGCGCATCGACGAGTATGAAGCCCTGCTGACCAAAAATCCGCTCTTCCTCGACCGTACCCTGGGCATCGGTGTGATTTCTGGCGAGGAAGCCATTAACTGGGGCCTGACCGGCGCCACCCTGCGCGCTTCCGGCCCGGATTACGATGTGCGCAAATTCGAGCCGTATTCCGGCTACGAGCAGTACGATTTCGACATCCCGACCCGCACGGAGGGCGATGTTTACGCCCGCTACATCCTGCACATCGAGGAAATGCGTCAGTCGATTCGCATCATCCAGCAGGCGCTGGACAAACTGCCGCTCGGCCCGACGCGCTCGAACAACTATAAATTTGTCCCGCCGCCGCGCTCAGAAATCGGCGTGAGCATGGAAGCCCTGATTCACCACTTCAAACTGTGGACGGAAGGCTTCAACGCCCCGAAAGGCTCGGCCTACGCTGCGACCGAATCGCCGCGCGGCGAGTTGGGCTGTTTCCTGGAAAGCGACGGCGGCCCCAAGCCCTACCGCGTCCACTTCCGCGCCCCCTCGTTTGACAATCTGCAAGTCCTGCCGCGCCTGTCCCAGGGCCATTTCGTGGCCGACCTGGTGGCAATTATCGCTTCGGTGGATATTGTTTTGGGCGATATTGACCGCTAGGTCAGTGAGCAGTAATCAGTAACCAGTTGGTGGTCGGGTAGTCCCGCATGGTTTTCGCGGGACGTATCGAGACCACGCTGGACAGTGTTTACTAATCAGTTTCCTGGCCCTGAGTGACAGCGAAGAGCCGCAGTCAAAAAGCGATTCTTGCGGATTGGAGCGTTACAAATGAAGTTCAAACGCTTTCTGATGTTTCCCTTTTTATTCTTGCTTATTTTTGCGAGCGCCTGTGTCCCTTCGCCAGCCGACAC
>DAOTZM010000314.1:0-3601 GCA_034434035.1 Anaerolineales bacterium | reverse complement strand
CGCTAATAGCGCAAATCCTGCGCCCTAATACCAGATATTATCGGCAATAAAAACTTGCCGATTCCGCTGGATTTTGTGGTTTTACGGCTTTGCCCGGTGATGAATCACCGGGCCAGGTGGCAGCGCCCTGTGAACAGGGCTAAAAAGTCCGATTTATCGGACGCTGCGTGATAGCCCGGACGTTTACGTCCGGGCAGGAAATAACAAACCACAAATTCCGTTAGAACAAGGAAATTCCACTTTTCCCGAAGCCGGGTAAGTAAAGCGGCGTTCTAATTCGAAGACTTGCCCAACATGCGGCCAAACGGAAATTATCAGAGAGCCAGCGGCTTTTTGCGCAAAATAGGGGCAAAGGGATGATATAATCACCATGTTAAATTTTCAGGAGGCACATCCAAAGCATGGAAACAACTATCGAAATCGGTTTGATTATCACTTCCGTCACCCTGATTGCAAGCGTCATTTTGCAAAGCAAGGGCGCGGGCCTGGGCGGGCTGACCGGCGCCGAGAGCGGCACAGTCTTTTCAGCCCGGCGCGGCATCGAACGCACCCTGTTCTATGTCACCATCGGCCTGAGCGTTTTGTTTTTCACCCTGGCGATTCTCGCCATCCTTATCTATCGGCTCTAACCCGCTCCATCGACTCCTGAAAGGCCGCTTCCCCTGGCCGGCCAACGTCCCGCGTCCGTTGCGGGAAAGCGGCCTGGTCAGGGAAAGGCCTTTCTTTTTTGTCTATGATTAAGAAATTGCGCTGGCAAATCCTGGTGGTGCTGCTCACGCTGGTCGTGGTGGGCGCATTGCTCCTGACCGAAGACCCGGATGAACCGGTTTTCGCGCCCCAGCCTGCCGAAGGCGGCATCTATACCGAAGCGCTGGTCGGGTCACTCGGACGCCTGAACCCGCTGCTCGACCAGAACAACCCGGCGGATAGGGACATCAACCGCCTGATTTTTAGCAGCCTGGTCAAATTCGACGCGCGCGGCCTGCCGGTTCCCGACCTGGCGGAATCGTGGGGCGTTTCGATGGATGGCACCATCTACAACTTCTCCCTGCGCCCCGGCGCGGTCTGGCACGACGGGCAGCCGGTGACGGTGGAAGATGTCCTGTTCACCATCGACCTCATCGAAGCCGATTCATCTTTCTTCCCCGCCGATGTGCGCGAGATGTGGCGGCAGGTGCAAATTAAAGAACTGCCCGACAACAAACTTCAGTTCATCCTGCCCGAACCATTCGCGCCCTTCCTCGATTACCTGACCTTCGGCATCGTGCCGCGCCACCTGCTGGAAGGCACGCCCCCCGACCAAATTCCCGCTTCGGCCTTCAACCTGGCCCCCATCGGAACCGGCCCCTACCGCTTCGAGCGGTTGATTATCGAAAACGGGCAGGTGTTGGGCGTGGAACTGCGCGCCTTCGACCGCTATTTCGGGCGCAAGGCCTACATGGAGCAGGTTATTTTCCGCTATTACCCAACCTCGGCGGCGGCGCTGGAGGCCTACCGCCAGGGACAGGTGCTGGCAATCGCCGAATTGACGATGGACGTGCTGCCGCAAGCCCTGGCCGACCCCAGCCTGAACGTCTATACCGGGCGGCTGCCTGAGTTGAGCATGGTCGTGTTCAACCTGAACAACCCCGAAGTTCCCTTCCTGCAAGACGCCAACCTGCGCCGCGCCCTCTTCATGGGACTCAACCGCCAGCAGATTGTGGATAAATTGCTGGCCGGGCAGGCCATCCTGGCCGACGGGCCGATTTTCCCCGGTAACTGGGCGCATTATGACGGCCTCGAACGTGTCATTTACGACCCCGAAGGCGCGATTTCGTTCCTGAAGAACAACAAATACGCCATCCCGGCGACTGGCGGCGAGGTGCGCACCGACCCGAACGGCAACCTGCTCCGTTTTACGCTGCTGCATGCCGACGACCCGCTGCGCACGTCGATTGCCCAAATCATCCAGCAAAACTGGGCGCGGATTGGCGTGCAGGTCGACCTGGAAGCCGTGCCGTATGACGCCCTGGTCAACGAACGGCTGGCCCCGCGTAATTACCAGGCCGCGCTGGTTGACCTGAACCTGTCGCGCACGCCCGACCCCGACCCGTACCCGTTTTGGCATCAATCCGAAATCACCGGCGGACAGAATTACAGCCAGTGGAACAATCGCGCCGCCAGCGAATTCCTGGAACAGGCGCGCATCACGCCCGATTACACCGTGCGGGAGCGCTTATACCGCAACTTCCAAGTGATTTTTGCGCGTGAACTGCCGGCCCTGCCGCTCTTTTACCCGGTCTATTCGTTTGGGGCCGGGCAGCAGGTGTTGGGCGTGCAAATCCCGCCGCTCTTCGATACCAGCGACCGCTTCCAAACCCTGCCGAACTGGTATCTCGTCACCCGGCGCGCGCTGGAGCCAACCAGGCAGCCATGAGCCAGCCCCAGCAGGACCGCTGGTATGTGGAAGAAGCCCTGCCGCAGTTGCAGGAGTACCTGCTTGGGGAGGAATTGTACTGGGCCCTGGGCGGCAGCCTGCCGCGCCTGACGCCGGGCAATCTCCTGCTGGCGCTGAAGCGGCTGGAAGCGGTTGACCCGCATTCGGCCTGGACCCTGCGCGGGAAACTGGATTCGATTCAGACGCAGTGGCGCAGCGCCTGGGAGAAGAAAACAGCCCGCGAAACGGAAAGCAGGCTGCGGCTCTGGTCGCAATTCCTGATAGAGCAGGCCCGCGATGAAGGCCCGCATCGCGCTCACTACGCCGCCTCCGTCCGGGAGCGGGTCATCCTGCAACTGTTGAAATGCAGCGCACCGCAATTGGCCGAATTAGATGGGCTGCTGCGGGCGCGCTTCCAACCGGGCGGGTTCGTGTGGCAGCCGCTCTACCAGGGCGCCTTTCCTAAACGCGAATTTTGGTTTTTGTACGGCAGTTTGTAGCGCCAATTGGCAATGAGCAACCCTCCCGAAGGTTTGCAAGACGGACAAAGCCTCCCAGGCAAACTTTCGGGACATTCCATCTGCAAGGAGAAACGATGTCCAACCCCCGCCAGGCGGCGCGCGAGTACGCCCGCCAGCATCAGCAAGAATTTCTCGACCGGCTAAAAGAGTTCGTCTCGATTGCCTCGGTCTCCACCGACCCAGATTCCAGGCCCGAAATCCAGCGCGCTGCCGAATGGGTGGCTACACGCCTAACAGCAATGGGCGTCGAGAAGGTTGCCATCCTGCCCACTGACGGACATCCGGTGGTGTTTGGAGAGCGAGTGGTCGGGCCGGACCGACCGACCATGCTGGTCTATGGACATTACGACGTTCAGCCCGCCGACCCGCTGGAACTGTGGCAGAGCGCCCCCTTCGAGCCGACCGTGCGCGGCGAAGCCCTGTATGGGCGCGGCGCATCGGACATGAAGGGGCAGGTACTGGCCGTCCTGGGCGCACTGGAAGCGGTAAAAGAGACCGGCGGCCTGCCGATTAACGTCAAATTCCTGATAGAAGGCGAGGAGGAGATTGGCTCGCCCTCGCTGGCGAAATTCATCGAGCAAAACAAAGACCTGCTGAAGGCCGATTTCTGCCTGAATCCCGATTCGGGTATGCTGGGAAAACAGTACCCGACGATTACATTCGG
>DAOTZM010000313.1:0-11774 GCA_034434035.1 Anaerolineales bacterium | reverse complement strand
TTCACCTGACACCTGATACATATTCACCTGACACCTGATACATATTCACCTGACACCTTAATCCGCCAGATGCGCATACAGCGCCGAGGACAGGTAGCGCTCGCCAAACGACGGGATGATGACCACAATCAGCTTCCCGGCGTTTTCGGGGCGGCTCGCCGCCTGCAAAGCCGCCCAGGTCGCCGCCCCAGAAGAAATCCCGGCCAGGATGCCTTCTTCCTTCGCCAGGCGGCGGGCGGTTTCCATGGCGTTGTCGTCGGTCACGCGGATAATTTCATCGTAAATTTTGGTGTTCAACACTTCTGGCACGAATCCCGCGCCAATACCCTGGATTTTGTGCGGCCCCTTCACGCCGCCCGAAAGCACCGGCGAAGCGTCCGGCTCGACCGCCACCACCTGCGCCGACGGTTTGCGGCTTTTCAGCACCTCGCCCACGCCGGTAATCGTCCCGCCTGTGCCAATGCCCGACACCACAATATCCACCCTGCCATCCGTATCGCGCCAGATTTCCTCGGCGGTCGTCCGGCGGTGAATTTCGGGATTGGCCGGGTTCTTGAACTGCATCGGGATAAAGTGTTTGTCAGGGTCCGCCGCCGCAATTTCTTCGGCCTTGCGAATCGCGCCGCCCATCCCGTCCGGGCCGGGGGTCAGCACCAGTTCCGCGCCATACGCGCGCAGCAGCATCCGGCGTTCCTTGCTCATCGTCTCCGGCATGGTCAGGATGCACTTGTACCCTTTGGCGGCGGCCACCATCGCCAGCGCAATCCCGGTATTGCCGCTGGTCGGCTCGACGATGGTCTTGTCTTTCGTCAGCGCGCCCGCTTTTTCGGCATCATCAATCATCGAGAAGCCGATGCGGTCTTTCACGCTCTTGGCCGGGTTATAAAACTCCAGTTTTGCAACGACTTCGGCATCAACGCCTTCTGTAACGCGGTTCAGGCGCACCAGCGGGGTGTTGCCAATCAGTTCAGTGACATCAGATGCGATTTTCATATTGAATAATCCTCGATTTCAAGTTGTTGGATGAGTTTTTTCGCCGTGGCAATGCCCTGGTTCACATAACGCGGCTGGCCGCTGGCGTCGATAACAAACGTGGTCGGGACGGTGAGTACGCCCCACTCTTGCGCAATTTCCGGCTGCTGGCTGGCATCCACCTCGATGACCTGGAACCACTTCCCATAACTGGCCTTCATCTGCTCGATGGCCGGGCGCTGGACGGTTTTGCAGGGTGCGCAGGTCGGGGTGGTGAAGTACACAATCGCCGGCAGGCCGGATTGGTAGGATGCGAATTTGCTGACTTTTGTGGAGGCCCGCTGGAGCGTGTACCGATTAAAGAGCAGGTACGCCGCCACCGCCAGGCTGGAAATTGCTGCCGCTATGAAAAGCCGTTCCAACACTTCAGCGCTCATCGCTCACCGCCTTTCGGACGCATCCCTGGAAATGTCCCAGCCGGGGGATTCTTCGAGAATCCCGGAAGCCCAAAGCGGGTCAGCCAGTAGTAGACAAAACACCCGACGCAGAACCCGCCAAAGGCGTTGAGCGCGGCCAGGGCGGCCACCATCCACACCAATCCCCAGCCCAAAACGCTGAGACCGGCGAACAAGGCCAGCGCCCCGCCCAGCATGAACATGCCGCCCAGCCCCTGCGCGAAGCGGTGCGGCTCCGGGTTGTCGAGCAGGATATGCGGCTTCACCAGCCCCGCCGGTTTGAGCGCGGACTGGTAAATGAACCCGAAACCGGGCCGGCCCGCCAGCGTTCCGAGCAGCATCACAGCGGCCACCAGCCCCGCCAGCCAGGGCTGGTTGAAGACAAATGCCATGATATTGAGCGCGATGATGATGACCTGGTTGAAGGTCATCGCGCTGTGGTCGATTTTTTTGAGTGATTCCATAAAATAACTCTCTCCAAATTTGGTTTGAAGCCGTCCCGAAGGATTTCGATAGTCGTCGAAGTTATGTGTAAAACCCTTCGGGACGTTTGGCTGCCGAAGACCTTAAACAAACACGTCACCTGACTTGTTTTACGTTGGTCTGCAAAACAAAAGAACGGCGGGAAAATCGCCATGTGACATGGGTCTCACATGCGGGATTCGCGCGCCGTTCCTTCGGTCAGGTGACGTGTTTTGTTTCTACGAAGGCGCGGCGGCTACGAACCCCGCGCCATACAGGAGCAAAGCAAATTGAATTTCTTCATAACCAGTATTTTACACCTCTGTACGCTAAAGTCAAGCAAAGTGGATAGTTTTTATCAAAATATTAACAAAAATTGCGCCAGCAGTTGCACTGCTGGCGCAAAATCTCCTGATTTTTCTCGAAAGCCGGGAGACTTTCGACTCCAGAGACTTACTCTTCCTTCTTGGATTCCATTTCCTTCTTGTGCGCTTCCACAATCGGTTGGGCCAGGTGCTGCGGCACGATGTCGTAGTGGTCGAATTCCATTGTGAAGTGGCCGCGTCCGCCGGTCAGCGAGCGCAGATGGGTGGTATAGCGCAGCATTTCGGCCAGCGGGACGTGCGCGATGATGGTGGTGCTGCCGCGCTCGGCCTCGGTGCCTTGCACGCGCCCGCGCCGGGTGTTCATATCGCCCATGATGTCGCCCATGTTCGCATCGGGGACGGTGACGCGCACGGCCACAATCGGCTCGAACAAGACCGGCCCGGCATCTTGCACGGCCAGTTTGAAGGCTTCGCGTCCGGCGGTTTCGAAGGCCACCGGCTTGCTATCGACCGGGTGTTCCTTGCCGTCATACACGATGACTTTGACATTGCTGAGCGGATACCCGGCGAAGACGCCATGCTCCATCGCCGCGCGAATGCCCTTTTCGATGGGCGGCAGGTACGACTTCGACAGGTTCATGCCGACCAATTCATCGGTAAACTCAAAGTCGCCGTCGGGATAAGGTTCGATGCGCAGGTGGACTTCGCCAAATTGCCCGGAGCCGCCGGTCTGCTTCTTGTGGCGGTATTGCGCCGAGGCCTTGCGGGTGATGCCTTCGCGGTACGGCACTTTGGGCTCCGCAGTGACCAGGCCAACCTGGAATTTCGCCTGGGCGCGGTTGATAACCACGTCAATATGCTGGTCACCCATGCCTTGCAAGAGGGTCTGCCCGGTGGATTGCTCGTTATACCATGAGAGCGTCATGTCTTCCTCGCACAGGCGGGTCAGGGTGGGCGAAATCTTGGCGGCGTCGGCCTGGGTCTTGGGCTGGATGGCTACCCGATAGAGCGCGTGCGGGTAATTTGGAACGGGAACCGTGACCGGATGGTTCTTGTCGCACAGGGTATCACCGGTGACAGTCGCGCTCAACTTGGTCACGCAGGCAATCTCCCCGGCGTGCGCCACTTTGATGGGCAGGGCTTCTTTGCCGCGCTGGACGTGCAGGCCAGCCATGCGCTCGTCGGCGCCTTTGGTCTGGTTCCACAGGTGAACGTCATTGGCAACGCTGCCCGAAAGGATTTTGAAGTAGGTCATCTTGCCCACGAACGGGTCGGCTGTGGTCTTCCAGACGTACAATGCCACTGGCCCGGCATTGCTGGCCGATAACTTTTCTTCGCCGCCCTTGCCCTCGACCACGACTTCGGGGCGCTGGGCAGGGTTGGGCATCAGGTCAATGAGGGCGCTCAACAGCGGTCCGACGCCTTTTGCGTGTCCGGCGGCAGAAACAAATACAGGAATGAAAGCCCCATTCTGCACGATGGCTTTCAGCCCTTTCAGGATTTCCTCCTGGCTGAGTTCCCCGTCTTCGAAGTATTTTTCCATCAGAGAGTCGTCGCCCTCGGCGGCGGCTTCCATCAAAGAGGTGCGGGCTTCCTCGGCGGCAGACTTGAACTCTGCCGGGATGTCTTTGGCGATTTTGCCGTCGCCTTCGTAGGCCTTCATCGTCACCAGGTCGATAACGCCATGAAAATTCAGTTTCTCGCCGAGCGGCAACTGTACTTTAATCAAGCGCGCCCCGGCAGCCTGGGCATATCCTTCGACCGATTGATAGGCTTTCTCGAAATTGGCATTTTCGCGGTCCATCTTGTTGATGACCACGAAGCGCGGCAGGCTGAACTGGTCGCAGTAGCTCCAGGCCAGTTCGGTTCCGACTTCCATGCCGGCCACCGAATCGACCAGGATGACCGCGCCGTCAGCCACGCTCAGGGCCGAAATCATTTCGCCGATGAAGTCGGTAAAGCCGGGCGCATCCAGCACATTGATTTTATGGTCACGGTATTCGACGGGAACGACGCTGGTGTACAGGGAAATCTTGCGGCGAATTTCTTCTTCATCGTAGTCGGAGATGGTCGTGCCATCATCCGTCTTTCCCAGGCGAGTGGCAGCCCCTGTAAAATGAAGAAAGGCCTCCGCCATCATCGTCTTCCCGGCGCCGCCGTGCGCGACCAGGGCGATATTACGGAGGTACTCGGTGGTGTACTCTTTCATGGAGACTTACTCCTCGTATTAAGGATTGGAAAAATAGCAGCGGGCTGAATTTTAAGAGAAGTCTGCCCAATTGTCAAAGTAAAATGAAAGCAATTGTACCTTTTTTCGGGCGCGTTAAGTCATGAGTTTGGGAGGCTCTCTGATAATTAGCGTGAAAACCTGTACACGGAATACACGGAATTTACGGAAACGCACGGAAAGAGCTTTTAAAATACTGATTTTTCCGTGTTGCTCCGTTTTTCCGCGTTTCACCTGCCCTTGCGGGCGGTGCAAGGGTCTGTATCCGAAAAATGCTGATCACGGAGATTCTTGGAGAGCCGTTTGGGGCAAAAATTCAGGCTTCGGCATGCTTCCGGCGTTTACCCGTGCTAAAATCAATCTGTTGCGCCCCCTTCCTTCCATGTTTGGAATCTTCTTTATGGACATTTTTCGCCGCCTGTCGTTTTTCTTCTCGTACTTTCACCGCCCGCCCTGGGACAGCGGCGTGACCCCGCCGGAACTGCTGTCTTTCCTCGAGGGCAGACCCCCGGGCCGGGCCATTGACCTGGGCTGCGGCACTGGCACAAACACGATAACCCTGGCATCCTACGGCTGGCAGGTGACGGGCGTCGATTTCATCCCGGCGGCGATTCAACAGGCGCGCCAGAAGGCCAGGCAGGCCGGCGTGACCGCCGAGTTCGTCCTGGGGGACGTGACCCGGCTCGACCGCTTCAGCGGGCCGTATGAATTGGCGCTGGACATTGGCTGTTTCCACAGTCTCTCCGAAAAAGGGAAAAAAGAATACATCCGCCAGGTAGACCGCCTGCTCGCGCCGGGCGGGTTCTGGTTTTTGTACGGATTCCTGACCGAATTTTCCCCGCCGGGAATCTTTCCATCTGACATCGACGCGATTCGCGGCCTGCTTCGCATGACTTCCTACAAAGACGGTTTCGACCACGGGAAGCGCGCCTCGGCCTATTTTACCTTCCAGAAATCCTGACAAGATGCGAGTCCTCTTCCTGTTCCTGGACGGCGTCGGGCTGGGGCGCGACGACCCGGCCCTGAATCCCTTTGCGCGCGCCGACCTGCCGAACCTGACCGGGCTGTTGGATGGGCGCAGGCTGTTGGCCGACTCTGCGCCGTTCCAAAACGGGCGCGCCACGCTCCTGGCGTTGGATGCCTGCCTGGGCGTGGCTGGCTTGCCCCAATCGGCCAGCGGGCAGGCGGTTTTGTTGACCGGGCGCAACATCCCCGCTGAAATTGGCTATCACTACGGCCCCAAACCAGACAAAGCCACCGCCGCTGCGCTCGAAGATGGCGGCATTTTTGGCGTCCTGAGCCGCGCCGGCAGGCGCGTTGCGCTCGTCAACGCCTATCCGTCGGCATATTTCCAGGGCATCCACTCCGGCAGGCGGCTGTATTCCTCCATTCCGCTGGCGGTGACGAAAGCCGGGCTTCCCCTGCGCAGCGCGGAGGATTTGATGGCGGGCAAGGCCATCAGCGCAGATTTTACCGGGCAGGGTTGGCATGAGCGCCTGGGGCATTCCGAAATCCCGCTGCTTTCGCCAGCGGAGGCCGGTCGGCGCCTGGCCGAGTTATCGGCTGGGCTGGACTTTGCCTTCTTCGAGTACTGGCTGACTGATTACGCCGGTCACGGGCAGGAGATGGGCGCGGCTGTGCGCTTGCTGGAGCAGTTCGACGCCGTCTTGGGCGGCCTGCTCTCAGCCTGGGACGATGAGAATGGTCTGATTCTGCTTACATCCGACCATGGTAACCTGGAAGATGTTTCTACGCGGCGGCACACTGCCAGCTCGGTTCCGCTGCTCCTGGTGGGGAATGCCCGGGCGCGGGAGAAATTTTCAGGGGTGAAAGATTTGACCGGCGTCGCCCCGGCGATTTTGGAGATTGTGTAAGAGGACGGCGAGAGTACATCTCGCTCCACATTAACACAACGTATGAATAAACTAGAAAAATATCATAAATATTGACTTTTTTAGTCCGATTTGCTATAATCCTTGCGAAACAAAAAACATTCCAACCCCAGGCGCAACGCCGAAAAGTAAAAATCTCAGGAGCAGTTATGTCACAACTGGAAATCAAGAACCTGCATGTCGGCATCGACGGCAAGGAAATCGTCAAAGGGCTCAACCTGACCATCAACCCTGGCGAAATTCACGCCATTATGGGGCCGAATGGCACGGGCAAATCGACCCTTTCTTACGCATTGATGGGACACCCGCTCTACGAAGTGACCGAGGGTGAGGTCTGGTTCAAGGGCCAGAACATCCTTGAGTTGGAGCCGGACGAGCGCTCTCGGCTGGGGCTTTTCCTGGCCTTCCAGTACCCGGTCGCCATCCCGGGCGTAACGGTGGCAAACTTCTTGCGCTCGGCCATCAATGCCCGCCGCCGGGCCGAAAATCCTGAAGACAAGGGCATCCCGATTCCTGAATTCCGAAAAATGCTGAAGAGCAAGATGGAAATGCTCAAGATGGACCAGGCCTTTGCCGGGCGGTATCTCAATGATGGTTTCTCGGGCGGCGAGAAGAAGCGCGCCGAAATTTTGCAGATGGCCGCCCTCCAGCCGAGCATTGCCATATTGGATGAGACTGACTCTGGTCTCGATATCGACGCCCTGCGAATTGTCTCGGATGGCGTCAATGCCCTGATGAGCAATGATATGGGCGTGCTGGTGATTACCCACTACCAGCGCCTGCTCAACTATATCAAGCCCCACTTCGTCCATGTCATGATGAACGGCCGCATCGTCGAGAGCGGCGGCCCCGACCTGGCCCTGCATCTCGAAGAACACGGCTACGACTGGATTCGTGAAAAAGCCGAAGAAACCGCCTGAAAATTTTATTGGTTACTGGAGTTTACTATGAGCGAAGATGCCCAGATTCTTGCTGAAATTGGCGAGTACAAGTACGGTTTTCATGACCGTGATGACAATTACACGTTCAAGTCGGAAAGAGGTCTGAATCGTGGAGTGGTTGAAAATATCTCGCGCATGAAGGGTGAGCCGGAGTGGATGCTGGAGTTTCGCCTGAAAGCGCTCGACCACTTCCTGAAGCGCCCGATGCCCAACTGGGGTCCAGAACTGGGCGAGCTTGACCTTGATAACATCTTCTACTACGTTAAGCCGACCGAAAAAAGCGAAAAATCGTGGGATGACGTTCCCGATGACATCAAGCGCACGTTCGACCGGCTCGGTATTCCCGAAGCGGAGCGCAAGTTCCTGGCCGGGGTAGGCGCGCAGTATGAGTCCGAAATGGTCTATCACTCCATCCAGGAACATCTCGAAAAGCAGGGCGTCATCTTCCTGTCCATCGAAGACGGCCTGAAGCAGCACCCCGAGTTGTTCCGCGAATATTTCGGGACGGTCGTGCCGATTGAGGATAATAAATTTGCCGCGCTCAACTCGGCGGTTTGGTCGGGCGGTTCGTTCGTCTATGTGCCGAAAGGCGTCAAGGTCGATTTGCCGCTTCAGGCTTACTTCCGTTTGAATACGGCCAACGTCGGACAGTTCGAGCGCACGCTGATTATCGTGGATGAAGGCGCGCAGGTGCACTATGTCGAGGGGTGTTTCCTCGCCGGCGCGCAGGTACGCACCCGTCAGGGCGAAAAACCCATCGAGCAGGTGCAAGTCGGTGACGAGGTGTTGACTCACCTGGGTCGTTGGCGCAAGGTCTATCACACCCAGGTGCGGCCTTATCACGGCAAAATTTACAATATCCAATACTATGGCGACAGCAAGCGCGCGCTGCGCGTGACCGCAGAACATCCGCTCCTGGTTGTGCGCCGTCAGCGTCAGTCGGAGCGCAACAAGGAGTTCCAGCTCGTTTGGGCGCGCGCCGATAGCGTCAAGAAAGGTGATTATTTGGTCGTGCCGGTCTACCAGCCTGAGGCTGAACTCGTGGCAGCGGGAATAAATATCGAAATCGGCCGCGGCCGCCATGCCCCGCTTCAGCATTACGTTGAATTTCCACAAGAGCCAGAGTTTTATCGCTTGCTTGGCTACTACTTTGCTGAAGGACATGTGGATAACGAGCATTACCTTACCCTGTCTTTCAACGTCAAAGAAAGCAGCCTGATTTCGGACGCCAGAAACCTGATACAGCGTTACTTTGGCAAAGCCCCCATCGAAAATGCCCCCCGTCAAAATGGGCAAACCCTGGTGCTTGCCTCCACCGAAGCCGCCCGCGCTTTTGCCCGCGAGTTCGGCGCAAATATCTATGAAAAGCGCGTCCCTGAATGGATTTTGAGCGCTCCCCGCGAATTCCTGACCGAGTTTGTGCGCGGACTATGGCTCGGAGATGGAAGTTACGATGCCCGCAAAAACATGTTCCGCTACAACTCGGTTTCCGCCAGCCTGGCATACGCCTTCCGCGATGCCCTCCTGCGCCTGGGGATTGCCGCTTCGGTGAACTATCAGAAGCGCACTGCTCCCCGCAAAGATATTTACGCGGTGGTGATTGCCTCCCCATTCAACCCGCAATTTGGCGCGATGGTGGGCGTGCAGGCTCCCGCAGGCGATTGGAGCGGTTCGCCCTTTGTGCTGGACGAAAATTTCCAGTACATGCCCATCAAGAGTATCACTGTCGAAGAGCAGGAAACCGAAGTGTACAATTTCTCGGTGGATGAAGACGAATCCTACCTGGCGGAAGGCGTTATTGCTCACAACTGTACCGCGCCCCAATACACCACCGACTCCTTCCACAGCGGCGTGATTGAGATTATCGTCAAGAAAGGCGCGCGTTCGCGCTATTCGACCATCCAAAACTGGAGCACCAACGTCTACAACCTCGTCACCCAGCGCGCGAAAGTGTTCGAGAATGCCACCCACGAATGGGTGGACGCCAATCTCGGTTCCAAGGTCACGATGAAGTACCCGTCCTGTTACTTGATGGAGCCGGGCGCACACGGCGAAATGCTTTCGATGGCCTTCGCCGGGCCGGGCCAGATTCAGGATGCCGGTTCCAAAATGGTGCATTTCGCGCCGGGAACCACCAGCAAAATCACCTCCAAGTCGATTTCCAAGAGCGGCGGACGGGCCTCGTATCGCGGCCTGCTCAAGGTTTATAAAGGCGCCAAGGGCGTCAAATCCAACGTGGTCTGCGATGCGCTGCTGCTCGACCCGCAATCGCGCTCGGATACATACCCTTACATCGAAATCGACGAGGACGACGTGACGATTGGTCACGAGGCTTCGGTCTCCAAGGTCGGCGAGGAGCAACTCTTTTACCTGATGTCGCGCGGCCTGAGCGAGGAAGAAGCCACCACAATGGTCGTCTCCGGCTTCATTGAGCCGCTCGTCAAGGAACTGCCGATGGAATACGCTGTCGAAATGAACCGCCTCATCCAGTTGCAGATGGAAGGGAGCATTGGCTGATATGGAAGAAAAACCAAAGGTTGTTGTCACCTCCCGCTCCCGCCGCCCGGATGCCGCTGCGAAAGAATTTTCCTTTTCCCAGGCGGATGTGCGTGACGGAGCGTTGGCCGAATATCGCCAGCGCGCCTGGCAGGCCTATACTCGAACCGCCATGCCCGTTGCCACTGATGAAGCCTGGCGGCGCACCGATATTCACCAACTCCCGGCAGACAGGTTTGTCTTCCCCAAGCAGGGCGATTACGAAGACCTGCCGCCCGTCCGCGAAGATTTGATGGCGCCCCTGGCCGATGGGCAGCACGGCGGGCAAATCATCCTGCTGCCCGGCGGCGCGACCGTTGACCTGGATGAAAAACTGGCCGCGCAGGGCGTCATATTCACCGACCTGCTGACTGCCGAGCGCGAACATCCCGAACTGGTCGCCAAAATGATTGGGCGCGCGGTCAACCCCGAAGAAGGCAAGTTTGCTGCCCTGGCTGGCGCGCTGGCTCAAAACGGTGTCGTGCTTTACGTCCCGAAAGGTCTCCAGGTCGAAGCCCCGCTGCACAGCATCCTGTGGGGGCCGGGCGAGTTTGCTCACATCTCGCACCTGCTTGTTCTTGTGGATGAAGGCGCTTCGGTGACATATATCCATGAGGCCGCCTCACCCGACGAACCCGGCGCCGATACCATGCACGCCGGACTGGTCGAAATCCAGGTTTTGCAGGGCGCCAACCTGCGCTTTGTGGAGCTGCAATCGTGGGGCCGCCACGTCTGGAATTTCAGCCACGAGCGCGCCCGTGTCGAGCGCGACGCCCAACTGGATTGGATTTTCGGCGCGATTGGCTCGCGCCTGACCAAGAACTTCTCCGAACTGGACCTGGCCGGTCAGGGCGCGCAGGGCCGCATGTCGGGTTTTTACTTTACTGACGGCAGCCAGCATCTTGACCACGATACCCAGCAGAACCACCTCGCGCCCAACACCAACAGCGACCTGCTGTTCAAGGGCGCGTTAAAGGGCAAGAGCCGCTCGGTCTGGCAGGGCATGATTTACGTTGCTCCCGGCGCGCAGAAAACGGACGGCTACCAGGCCAACCGCAATCTCGTGCTGGATGAGCGCGCCCGCGCCGACAGCATCCCCGGCCTCGAAATCTGCGCTGACGATGTGCGCTGCACGCACGGCGCGACGGTCGGAAAACTGGAGCAGGAGCCGCTCTTCTATCTCAAATCGCGCGGCATCCCGCAGGCCGAGGCCGAAAAACTGGTCGTCGAAGGCTTTTTCGACCCCATTTTCCAGCGCATCCCCTTCGAGGGCGTGCGCGAACGCTTCCAGGACTATATCGCAGACAAAATGTCTGGATAGAATCACAATCAACGTCCCGAAGGTTGTTTTTAAGCGAGAATCGGGCCACAAGAACCTTCGGGATGGTGGTGCTTCAGGTGACCGCCGACGGCCGACTGCTGACCGCCCCTCCGGTCTGTTGCCTGCTTCGGCGGTTTTTATGCTATTCCTTCGTCAGTTCGCGGAATTCAATCCGCGTTACGGCGATTTCGCCTAAGATTTGCATTCCACTGTTTGTGAACGTCCCGAAGGTTTTCGGGGCGCAATTTCGGTGATTTTCAGAATCCTTCGGGACGGTTTGAAATCATATTGAGAATTGCTACGGTTTCGCAGCAAATTTGCCTGGTTCTGACGGATTTTGTGGTTTCTGAAATCTGCGATGAAAAAAGGTTCACGCAAAGACGCAAAAAGGTCGAAAACCTGGCGTTCTTGGCGGCTCGCGCGCCCGCAAGGGTATTGCGAGGGAACATCGAAGCAGCCACAAAAAACAGCAGAATCAGAAATTTGCCTTCCACTGCCAATTTGATGTAAAATATTATGGCTTTTGGTAACTACCTGCCACCCTCACCCCCCAACCCCTTGCCTTCGGCACGCTTCGCAGTCCCGGTGGGAGAGGGGAGAAATCTCGGACGAAATTGTCGTTTTCGGCATAAAAATCCGCTTT
>DAOTZM010000312.1:0-16999 GCA_034434035.1 Anaerolineales bacterium | reverse complement strand
ATCTGCGGTCTGCGCAAATTTGAATGCCGTTTACGCAAAATTTCGCGCCAAACTGCCCACAAAACATCCGCGTTCATCCGCGCTCGTCCGCGTCCTTTTTTAGATTTGGAATTGCTGTATCAAGGTGAAATAACTTGCCTGCCTCCATGGGCTGTGCTAAACTCATAGCATGAATCCCGAACTGCTCCCGCCCGAACCTTCCCCGCAAGAGCGAATGCTCCAGCACGCCATCGAGGCGATTCGCCAGGAGAATTTCGCGCAAGCGCGCGACATCTTGACCAAACTGCTGAAGGCCGACCAGAATAACCCGGTCTATTGGGTCTGGATGAGCGCGGCGATGGAGACGCAGAAAGAGCGGCTGTATTGTTTGCAAGCGGCCTATAAGCTCGACCCGACCGACGTGACCGCGCGGCGCGGCCTGATTTTGATGGGCGCGCTGCCGCCGGATGACTCCATCCAGCCGTTCCCGATGAATCACCCGCGCCCCTGGGAAAATAAGTTGAAATTGGACGACGAAAAGCCCAAGCCCAAAGGGCTGAAGCGGGTGACGGGCAGCCCGGTCTTTCGGCTGGCGGCCATTTTTGGCGCAGCCGGGCTGGTACTCATTGGGTCGGTGATGGGCCTGGGGACGATGCTTGCCAACCGCCCCACGCCAACAGTCCGTGTGGCAACTGATAGGCCCCGCCCAACGGTGACAGAACAAGCCACTTCGGTCTCGAACAAACCGACCCTGCCGCCGCTGGCTGCGCAACTGAATGCAACCTACACGCCGACGCCCATTTACGGGGCGACCCCGCATGTGGGAGCGGCGCAGGATATTTACAAGGCCGCCCAGAATTCCCTGCTCAGGCAGCAATGGGACAATTCAGTCAATATGTGGCTGCAATTGGCTACAGTCGAGCCGGGCTCGGTCGATGCGCTGTATTTTGCCGGGGAGGCGCGCCGCCTGGCAAAACGCTATAACGAAGCCTTGACGTTATACAACGAAGCCATTCGGATTAACCCGAATTACGCGCCCAGTTACCTGGGCAAGGCGCGCGCCAATTTGGGGCAGAACCCAAACCGGAATGTGCTGCCCGACCTGGATAAGGCAATTGCCAGCGACCCGTATTACGCCGAAGCCTACCTGGAACGCGCCCTGTATCATTTGAAACGCGCCAACTACGCGGCGGCCCTGAAGGATGTCGAGGAAGCGGATGCGGTCAACCCTGAGTCCCCGCTTATCAAGATAACGCTGGCGCGGGTGTTGCTGGCGATGGGCGAAAACGAGGCCGCGCTCGAGGCTGCCATCGAGGCCAACCAGCTCGACATCGCCATGCTGGATGGTTACGTAGTCCTGGGCATGGCTTATCGCGCCAATGGCGAAATCGAGAAGGCGGTCGAAACGCTGGAGATTTATGTCCAATACCAGCCCGATAACGCCGAGGCGTTTACCGTGCTGGGCGCGGCTTATTTCAATGACGGGAATGAAGAAGCCGCCCTCAAGAGCCTGCAACAGGCCCTGCGGCTCGACCGGACGAGTTCCGAAGCCTATTACTGGCTGGGTGAGTTCTACCTGAAGAAGAGCGCAGAAGACGGACTTGCCGATGCCCGGCGTGAGGAAAACCTTAAACTGGCAGTGGAGAACTTCGAGAAGTCGGTGCAATACAATGCAGAGTCCTTTCGCAATGCGGAAGGGTTGGCGCGCGCGTATATGGCAGCCGGCAAGTGGGGCAACGCCATCGTTGCGATTGGGAAAGTGGATAAAAGAGCCGCCAACGACGTGGAACGCGGCCAGTTTTTATATATCAACGCCAAATCACACCAGAACATGAATTTTCCGGCAGTTGCCATCCGTGACTGGAACGCCTTGCTGGCCCTGCCAGAAGAAGCCGTCCCGCCGGAACGACGCGCTGAAGCACAGGAGCAGTTGGAGGTATTGAAGACTCCCACCAAAGCGCCGCCCACCCCCACCGAGACGCACACCCCGCTGCCCACCCGCACGGTCACGGTCACGCCTACGCCGCGCGCAACCCGCCAGCCCTCGGCGACACCCCCGCCAATGAACACCCGCCAGCCAAGCGCAACGCCATGAGAAGCAGTGTCCCGAAGGTCGAAAACCTTCGGGACGCTTTTGTTTATTTCCCCTTGCGGCAGACCGGGCAGGGACACAAGGCGCGCAGGTAGTGCCAGTTGTAGATGCCGTAGTCGTGGCCGTCATCCCAGACCAGGGTGATGCCGTAAGAGCCAGTTGCTTTGACGTTGACCAGCCGCGTGGCGGGAGACTCTTCCAGTTGGACGTGGAACACTTCCGGGTCGGGTTCGGGGGACATTTTTTCGTGTCCGCCCCGGCACTGGGCGCAGGGACAGGCTGCCCGCAAGAGGGAAAACGGGTAAATGCTCTCGTGACCATCGCCCCAGTTAATCGTCATTTCCAGCGCCGGGCGGTTGGCGGTGATGTTGAGGGGTTTTTCTTTCACTTTTTTCTCCATTGGGTGTGTCACTTATTATAATGAATTCCGCGCTACGGCTCGGGCGCGGGAATGGCTTCCAGGAAATTAGCGGCGGCCCACCCGGCGCGGCCATCATCGTAATTCGAGACGATATACCACCAGGTGTAACCGTTCTGTTCGCGTGGGCCGTCTTCGATGAGGAACACTTCCGAATCGAAGCCCATGAAGCGTTGACTGGAATCCAATCCCGGCGCGGAGCGGATATTCAAGCCTACGCCGCCCGTGCCGACAATCTGAACATAGATTCCCGTCGTCAGTTGACCGGGCGCGAGGGTTGGGGTCGGCGTGGGCGCGTAGGGGTCGATGGTCGGAACCTGGGCCGGGGCTGTGCCTGTCGGGGCGGGGATAATCGTCATGGCAGCCATCAGGCCAGCCGGGTCGGGTTTGGGCGGCACAGACCAGGCCATCCAGGCAAACGTCAGGGCCAGGAGCAGCAGCGCGAGTAAGGCGGCGGCGCCAAGAGCGCGCGGGGTTAGGGCAGAGCGTAAATCGATTCTCATGGGTCAGGATTATGGCAGCAAGAAGAAGGCCAGTCCCAGGATGATATAAATGCCGAGCAGGGCAGCGCCTTCCAGCCAGTTCGATTCCCCATCGAAGGAAACCATCGCTGAAATGACCACGCCTGCCATTAATGCCAGCAATTCAAAGTCATTGAAAATCAGTTGCAGCGGATGGCCCAGCAGCAGGCTCAGGAAGACCAGCAGCGGGGCAATCAGCAGGGCAATTTGCAGGCTCGATGAAACTGCAATTTCCACTGAGATGTCCATTTTGTTCTTCCCGGCCAGTTCTACGGCGACCAGGTGTTCGGCCACGTTGCCGATAAGCGGAACGAGGATAATACCAAGGAAAAATTCCGAAACGCCCAACTGGGCCATCACCGGTTCCACAACACCCACCAGCACCTCGCTCATCCAGACGATGCCGGCGGTTACGACAGCGAGGACGATAATTGACGCGCGCATCGACCAGCGCGGGGCGACCCCTTCTTCGACCGCGTGATGGTCTACTGCGCTGGCGTCGCGCAGGGAATAGAGCAACCCCAACCCGTAGAGGCTAATCATCACCACCGCCACGCCGATGCTGAGCGCTTCCACTTTGACGCTGGTCTCGTCGCCAATCGCGCTGGAGAATAGGGATGGAATCAGCATGGCCAGGGTCGCCAGCACCAACAGGATGGCGTTGCGTCCGGCCTGGCCGGGATTGAACTTTTGGACGCCATTGCGAATGCCGCCATAGAGCATCGAAATACCCATCACCAGCAGCAGGTTGCCCAAAATCGAGCCGGTGATGGAAGCCTTGACCAGTTCCAGCAGCCCGGCGCGAATGGCGACAATGGTGATAATCAGTTCCGCGGCGTTGCCCAGGGTGGCATTCAAGAGACCGCCGATGCGCGGCCCGGTGTAATGCGCCAGGGATTCAGTCGCAGCGCCAATCAGCGAAGCGAGCGGGATGACTGCCGCCGCCGCCAGGATAAAAACCAACAGCGGCCCCCAGTGTAACAGGTATTCACCCAACAGGGCAAACGGGAGGGCCAGCAACAGGGCATATAATGGATTTTTTCGTACTGCTTGCAAGAGCGCAGGCATAAATTTCTCCTTAGAAAACAAATGATGAATTGTACCCACTTTTGAACAATTGGGCGTATGATGATTTCATCATCATTGCATCGAGCAGCCTGACAATACCATCGAGAATCATTTAACTGGATGTGGGTATAATCATTATTAACGGTTGGATTACCCACTTCGATGAGGTTTCAACGTGAGTATTCGTTTCAAGGTTATCATTCCGTATGTCATCCTGACTCTCGTGGTTGCAGTCATCGGGGTCTATGTCATCACGCAATTGGTTTCCGTCAGGCAGGAAGAGCGGCTGAGGAACCAGTTGCGCGAGGCCGGGCGGATTGTTTCGGATGAGTTCAGCAAGCAGGAAAAGCAAAATATCGAAAAGGCTCGCCTGATTGCTTACACTGCCAACCTGGCGGAGTCGCTCCGGACTGGCGACCGCGCCGCGCTCGAAAGACTGGTCGTTCCACAGGCGGAGGGAAACCGCCTCGAGCAGTTGTTTTTGATTGACGAGCAGGGCCGCGAACAATTGCACCTGTTTCGCAATCCCGACGGCGTTTTGGAGACAATCAATTACGAAACCGGGCTGGGGAACTCCCCCTGGATTTCTGCGCTGCTGCTGGGCAATTCGGAATCGGCCAGCCGGGTTTTTGGACAGAACCCCATTGATGGCCGCTATTATCACTACAGCGCCCTTTCGGTTTTGTTGGACCGAAAAACGATAGGCGTGGTGGTGATAGGCACCTCGTTCGACAGCCTGCTGCCACGCCTGAAGAACGTCTCGCTGGCCGATGTCATCTTCTACGATGGAACGGGGCGAATCATCGCCTCGACCCTGCCCGGGCAGGTCGAAAATGAAAATCCCGAAGCGGCGTTCTCGCTCGACCAGGCCACCCTGAATCTCATCCTGAGGTCTTCCTCCGTAGTCTACGGGGAAAACAAGGACGTTTCCGGGCGATATTACAGCATTGCGCGTGAAGTTTTGCAAATCGGACGCGACCGGCTGGGGATATTCGGGGTCGTGCTGCCGCTGGATTTCGTAATGGAGTTCAGCGTAGCCAATCGCAATTTTTACATCCTTTTGTTTACGGCCATCGTTGCGGGCGTCATCGTGCTGGGATACGGCATTTCACGGATGCTCATCAACCCGCTTCAAAAGTTGCTGCGCGCCTCGCTGGCGGTTGCGGGCGGCGACCTGAACCAGCGCACCGGTATCCGCACCGGCGATGAAATCGGCGAATTGGCGCAAACCTTCGATGAGATGACAACGCGGCTGCAAGAACGCACGGCCGAACTGGAAAGAACCTATAAAGTGCTGGAACAAATGGACCGCGCCAAGGCCAGTTTCATCGAAGTCGCCGCGCACGAACTCCGCACGCCGTTGACGCTGGTCAAAGGGTATACCCAAATGCTTGCCATGAAGTCCAAAGATGAACCGGAAACCATTGCGTTGACCCAGGGAATCCTGGATGGTTCGGACCGAATGCAGGAAATCGTCGGCAGCATGTTGGACGTTTCGCGCATCGACAGCAAGATGCTGAAAATCCTGCCGGAGGATGCCAACTTGGGCGTCGTGCTGGGTCGGGCCTGCAAAACGTTCCAGGATGCGCTCAAAGAGCGTAATCTCACCCTCGCCATGCAAGGCGTCGATGGCCTGCCGGTCATCCAGGCCGACCCCGACCAGCTGTACAAAGTGTTCTACCACCTGGTCATCAACGCCATCAAATATACCCCCGATGGCGGACGCATCACCATTCACGGTCATCTGGTGAAATCCGGGGATGGGCAGAACGAGGTCGAAATCGTGGTCAGCGATACGGGCATTGGCATCGAACCGGAGCATCACCAACTCATCTTCGAGAAGTTCTACCAGACCGGGGAAGTGTACATGCACTCTTCGGGCAAGACCAAGTTCAAGGGCGGCGGGCCGGGTTTGGGTCTGGCGATTGCGCGTGGTATCATAGAAGCACATGGAGGCCGCATTTGGGTCGAAAGCCCAGGGCATGACGAAGTCAATTATCCGGGCAGCAAATTTTTCGTTCGTTTGCCATTGAAAGTGAAAAGCAATGAACACAGCCCAACTTCAATCGCGTGAACAGCGCGGCTGGCGACTCTTCCTGCTGATTTTGTTGATTGGCTTGCTGGCGTTGTGCGTGGCGGGGCAATGGGCGATTCGCCTGGCTGAACGATGGGAACTCTTGGGGGCAAGCATGCGCTCTTCGATTGACCCCGACGAATCGTTCTCGAAGGGCCCCACCCTCGCCCCGCTTGCGCCTGTCAGGCCGGAAATCGGCACCCCCCTGCCCTGGTGGGACACTTTCCTGACCCCTTCCAGCCCGCTCGACCCGCTTCTACCGCCTGTCATTATCACTTTTCTCCCGCGAGTCACGTTTACGCCAACCGCCACGCATTCAGCGAATACCCCGCTGCCCACCGCTTCACAGCCCCCAACTGCGGCATTCACCGCAACCTGGACGCCCCTGCCGTATTTCTCTCCCACGCCCATCATCATCATCTGGCCGACCCGCACCAACACTCCGTTTCCAACCACCGGCCCCGGCCCCACCCGCACCCGCACGCCCACCGGAACCGCGACGGCGACAATTACGCTCACCCCTACGATAACGCCAACGCCCACCCTTTCCGCAACGACAACCTCGACGCCGACCGCGACCCCAACTGCGACCGTAACCCCAACTGTGACCGCAACCCCAACTGTGACCGCAACCCCAACGCCCACTCCCACGCCGACTGAAACATCTATTCCCACCGAAACGGCCACCATCGCCCCGCCGCCGGGCGGCGTCAACATTGGGCCTGGGGACGGGATTTGGGAACCGATACCAAACGATACCCCACTCATTATCGATATGGGCACAATGCTGATTTCCACCAGCGGCAATAGTCAATATGATATGGTTTTTTATGAAAGGGCCAATGGACCGGGAATTTATATGGATTGCGTGATTTTGGAGCTGGGAAACTCGGTGGCTGGCCCCTGGTACCAGGTTTTCTACTGGTGCGACGGCGTGCAAGACGCAAACACAAATATTGGCGGTTATTTTCCTGATAATGATAACCTCTGGATTCCAGAGGCTGGCCTTTACCATCCTGTTCCGCCTCCACGGAATGGCGTAGCGATAGATATTGACCCCTTCGTGCCGCCCGGCGCGTACCGCTATGTGCGCATCACATCGCCTGGGGGACAAGATATTGATGGCGGCGCGGATTTTGACGGCATCGGCCTCTACCCCTGACGAAAAACGTCCCGAAGGTTCAAAAACCTTCGGGACGCTGGTTTTTGTGGCACAAATCTTGTTGCTCGGTTCGCGCCGCAGTTGAACTGCGGCGCAACGCTCATCAGGACAAATCTCTGATTTGTCCTACAGGTCTTTCACCAAATACAACTCCCCGCGCTCGAAGCCCCGGTCGAGATAATATTTGCGCGTGCCAACCGCCGCGATGACCGCCATGCGCCTGAATCCGCGCGCGCGCGCGATGTTCTCGGCTTCCTGCAACAGGCGCGTCCCCAGGCCGGTATGCTGCGCCGCGCCGTTGCCCTCCGCGCCGACGGGCAAGGATTGGCCGTAGACGTGGACTTCACGGATGAGGGCGGCCCCTTCGAGGTCGGATAACCCGGTCGATGGCGCGTCTTTCGTGGGCAGGGCCAGGCGAATGAAACCGGCAATCTGGTCGTCGGGGCTGACAAACGAGAGGAAATGCTCCTCGGCGCGGGCCGCCGCATAAACCAGGTCATCCAGCCTCAGCGCAGAGACATCCACCTGCGTCCCGCGCACTTCGCGGCAGCGGATACAGTTGCACTTCGACCCGCGCCGCTTCATCGCCTCGTGGACATCCTGCCGCAGCGAGGTGCGCTTGTTGCCCTCCACAACATTGGTCGAGGGGATGTCGCGGATAACGCGGTTGATGCGGCAGTAGCGCGGCACGCTCGGTTTGATGTCCGCAATCAGGTCGATGAGTTCCTGGGTGGTGTAAGGCCGGTATTCGCCGCGCTGCCAGACCTCGTACAGTTCGGCGTTGGCAAGCAGTTGGTTGGGGTAAATCTTGATTTCATCGGGACAGAACCCGTCCCACAGGCGGGCGAAGTCGGCGCGGTCGCTTTCGGGGGTCGCGCCGTGCAGGTTGGGCATCCAGTGCAGGACGATTTTGAACCCGGCGGCGCGCAAGAGGGTGGTCGCCTTGAGCGTTTCAGCGGCGTTATGACCGCGTTTGTTCATCTCCAGGATGCGGTCATCCAGGCTTTGCGCGCCCATCTGGACTTTGGTCACGCCTAAATAACGCAGCCAGGCCAGTTCTTTGGGGGTAATCTCATCGGGACGGGTTTCGATGACCAGTCCGACGTTGCGATGCGGGGCGGTTTCGTTGAGGGTCTGGGCGGCGGTCAGGCCCCCCTCGTTCCCCCCGCTTTCTGGCTGAATTTCACGGAAAATAGGTACACCCCCCTCGTTCCCCCCATTTTCCGCTGCATTTCGCGGAAAATGGGGGGAGGCCAGGGGGGTATTCATCGCATCGAAACAACGCCTGATAAACCATTCCTGATAATCGCGGCGGTAGGCGCTCCAGGTGCCGCCCAGGATGAGCAGTTCGATTTTATCGGTGGGATGCCCAAGCGCCTCCAGCGCTTCGAGGCGTGAGCGCACCTGGGTATACGGGTCAAAATCATGCTCCAGCGCGCGCATTGCGCCCGGCTCATCCGGCAGGTACGATTTCGGCATACGCACATCGGTCGGACAGAAGATGCACTGTCCGGGGCAGGGATAGGGCTTGGTGAGGACGGTAACGGTGGTGACGCCTGAAAGGGTGCGCACCGGCTTCATGCGGATTCGTTCGAGCAGGCTTTTATCGGGACTCAACTCGCCGCGCGCCGTCATTTCGTGATAGGCAGCCACCAGCGCGGCCTTGGAAAGCACATTGCCGCCCGGCATGGGGTTATCGCGCAGGGCTTCCAGCGGGTCGGCGCCGTTGATGATTTCATCCAAAACAACCCGCGCCTGGGCGAGTTTTTCGGGTGTAATGGCTTTTTGCTGTTTCCAGCGGGTTTGGCGGTCGGTAAGTTCCATACTCGTAAAATCGTGATTCGATAATCGCAAATCGTCTACCCCATCGGGTGTCTCATGCGTTGGCCGCCGATAAGGTGCATGTGCAGATGGAAGACGGTCTGTCCGCCGTCGGCGTTGGTGTTGACGATGAGCCGGTAGCCGCGATGGGCGATTTTTTCCGCTTCGGCAACTTGCCGCGCCACGAGGAACAGGCGTCCCAGCGTGGACTCGTCCTCCGGGTTGGCGTAGTTGACCGATTCGATGTGGCGGTTCGGCACGATGAGGACATGGGTCGGCGCGACGGGGTGAATGTCGCGGAAGGCCGTGACCTGCTCATCCTGGTAAAGTATTTCGGCTTTGGCCTGTCCGGCAGCGATTTTGCAGAAGGTACAGGCAGGGTTCATGGTGTGAAGCACTCTTGATAAGCGCGAATACAGGTAGGTTGCGAGCAATTTGGCATGGGCGGTAGTAATTCGTCAGTCGTTATTCGTAAATCGCAAATCGAAAGTCGAAAATCTTAAGGTCCAACCACCGGCAGCGGCCCATAAGCGGGGGAACAGGCGATGTCGTAGTATTCGATTTCTGTCGCGCGCACTTGCTCGGCGTAGACGGCAGCTTCCGCGCCGATTTGGCGCACCGTGTCGATGTGGTTGCGGGCGTCGGGCGACCAATAGCGCGGCAGGGTCAGCAGCGGGTCGCCGGCCGGGACTTCGGGCAGGTAGGAGGGACGCATGGGGTCGCTTTGTTCGGCCTGCGGCACCCAATTGAACATGACCGGGCCGCGCGGGTTGACGGTGAACCCCAACAGGTAGTTGTATTCGCGGGCAATTTCTACAGCGCGCGGGGTAAAACTGCCGCCCGGCCAAATGTAAGCGATGGGCGTTTTACCAAAATATTTTTGGAACATCTCGAATGGTTTGCCCAATTCCTGACGCATGTAGTCTTCGCTGGAACTGGCGGTGATGTTGATGTTATGGACATAGCCGTGCGCCTGGTGGTCCACCCAGCCCTCGGCTTCCAATTCGGCATTTTGCTGCCAGATGTCTGGACGTTCGTCGAGGGTGATGTAGGAGTTGATGACTTTCCAGCCCCATTCGCGGTAGTATTTGGCGAAGGTATCATCGAAACTCTGGCGGAATTTACGGTCATCCACAATCAACAGCACCGAACGCGGTGGGATTTTGGCGTTTTGGTAGAGAAAATCGGCAGCCTGCTGCATGGTGACTGCCTCGAATCCCTGCGCTTTCAGGTCTTCCATCAGGCGGCGGAAATCCTGCATCGACATATCATGATAAACGCCGGTCGCGCCAGAATTGACCTCCCCTTTGGCGATGCCGTGAAACATGATGGTCATCAGCACCGTGCCGGGGGCGGCGTTGTTCGGGTCCCACCTGGCGCGCAGGTATTGGCAGGTATCGTCGAGATAGGCGCGCGGCACGTCGAGCGGTTTCAGCAGGCCGGTTGTGAAACCGGCGGGCAGGGCGGGCGGCGCGCGCCGGGGGTCGAGGGTAGCCGTTGGGATAGGGGTCGCTGTTTCAGTGGGCAGGGCGGCCCGGGCGGTTTGCGAGGCGGCGGCGAATACGGTGGCAACCGCCTGGGTGCTGGCGATGTTCACATCAACGGTGGGGGCCGGGGGCAGGGTGGCGGCCTGGGGTGCGCAGGATGCCAAAATAACGGCAATCAGGATGGTGATTGGCCATTGGTAATTCATAATTCGTGAGAACATGTCCCTGATTTTAACCGAAAAGACATGGCTTTCCCTTAATCCAGGATAAGCCATGTCTGATTTACCAATTACAAATTACCGGTTACTCATTGCTGTTCCCGCTGATGAAGTCTTCCGTCTTTTGGCGGCAGATGTCGTCGCGGTATTGGATGGGCGGGGTCTTGAAGAAGTACGAGGAGGGGCCGGTGATGGGGCCGCTCAGGCCGCGTTCGAGGGCCAGTTTGGCGCAGCGCACCGCATCGATGATGACGCCCGCCGAGTTGGGGCTGTCCCACACTTCGAGTTTGGCTTCCAGGTTGAGCGGGACGTTGCCGAAGGTTGTGCCTTCCATGCGAATGTAACACCACTTGCGGTCGGTCAGCCACGGCACATGGTCGGAGGGGCCAACGTGGACGTTATCGGGGTCCATTTCGTAGGGAATCATGCTGGTCACAGCGCCGGTTTTGGAAATTTTCTTGCTTTCGAGGCGTTCGCGCTCCAGCATGTTCAGGAAATCGGTGTTGCCGCCGAAGTTCAACTGGTAGGTGCGGTCGATTTGCACGCCGCGGTCGACGAACAGGCTGGTGATGACGCGGTGCAGGATGGTGGCGCCGACCTGGCTTTTGATGTCATCGCCCAGCACGGGCAGGCCGGCATCCCTGAAGCGTTTGCCCCAGTATTCGCTGGAAGCGATGAAGACCGGGATGGCGTTGACGAAGGCGCAGCCGGCCTCGATGATTTGCTCAACGTACCACTTGGTCGCCATTTCGGCGCCGACCGGCAGGTATGAGACGACCACATCCGTCTTCGTCTCTTTGAGCAGTTTGACGATGTCGGCGGTGGGGCCGGGCGCTTTGGTGATAACGCGTGACAGGTATTTGCCGAGACCGTCGTGGGTCATGCCGCGCACAACCGGGGCGTTCAGGTGCGGAACGTCGCTAAACTTATAGGTATTGTTCGGCTCGGCGAAGATGGCTTCGCTCATATCCTTGCCGACTTTGGCGGCGTTGATGTCGATGCCGAGCGTGAATTCCACGTCGCGGATGTGATAGCCTCCCAGGTTGACGTGCATAATACCGGGGACGGTGGCGTCATCGGGGGTGTTTTTGTAGAATTCCACGCCCTGAACCAGCGATGAGGCGCAGTTGCCTACGCCAATGATTGCGACTCGCACTTTCTTTTTGCTCATGCTATTGTGTCTCCTTACGGTTTTGTTAGGTTTCCGTTTCCTGCGCCTGGGTTTTGCGGGAAAGAGGGGCGATTATGCCGGTGAACATCGCGGATGAAGTATAATTTTATCCTACATCGCTTTCTTAAACCATCGGTTGTAAACAGAATGAATACTCAACTCAAACGGATGCAGCGGCTGCTCGAAGTAGGCCGAACCCTGAACAGCATCACCGAATTACGGGATGCGCTCCTGTTGATTCTCGGCGCGGCCGCCGAATTAACCGATTCGTTCGGCGCTTCGATTTTAGACCCGGAACCGGACGGAGAGAGTCTGCGGTTCCTGGTTAATACGCCCGACCTGCAAATGCTTCAAACCCTGCTCATCCCCATCGACGAGAGTATTGCCGGGCTGGCCTTCCGAAAAAAAGAGACAGTGGTGGTCAACGATGTCAGCCGGGCGCCCCGTCATTCCAAACGCGCCGACGAAGTAAGCGGTTTCCCAACCTATTCGGTGACGGCCTGTCCCATCCTGTTTCGCGGCCAGGTGCTGGGGATTTTGGAAGTCATCAACAAGAGGGCGGCTGTTGATTATACCGGAGAAGATGTCACCATCCTGGAAACACTCGCCGCCCACGCCGCCATCGCCATTCAAAACGCGCACTTGCAGCAACAATTGGAAGAAACCCGCGAGGAAGCCCAACGGCTCGACAAAATGAAAACCGACTTCGTGGCGATTACCTCCCACGAACTGCGCACCCCGCTGGGGCTGATTCTCGGTCATTCCACCTTCCTGCGAGAATTGGTTGGGGAAGAACACCAGGAGCAATTGGAGACCATCATCCGCAACGCCATGCGCCTGAAGGAAATCATTGACAGCATGACCCGCGTGCATAACATCCAGAGCGGGGTGGCCTCGGTGCGGCGGCGCACGGTATCGGTGCGGAAATTAATCCTCGACGCGCTGGCCGCCGTCCGCAAGGAGGCCGAGGCCAAAGGCGTCACGCTTGGGTTCGACATTGAAGATTCGGACTTGATGATTGAAGGCGACGCCGATAAGATTGGAGTCGCCATTTTCAATATCATCCAGAATGGCGTGGCCTTCACCGACCAGGGCGGGTATATCTTTGTCGTGGCCGAAGAAGTGCCGGGCTATATCAAACTCGCGGTCCAAGACAACGGCATTGGCATCCCAACCAGGGATTTGAATCACATTTTCGAGCGGTTCTACCAGGTGGAATCGCATCTCACTCGCAAACACGGCGGCATGGGGTTGGGATTATCAGTCGCCAAAATGAACATCGAACTACACGGCGGGCGCATCTGGGTCGATAGCGCCCAGGGCCAGGGCAGCACCTTTACCATCCTGCTGCCGCTCGACACCGACCAGGCCAAAGCCGCCGATAAGGTATTCATCAATTAGCATGGACGTTTCCCTCGTCATCGCCGGGCAACTGCGCCGACAATTTCTCCTCCCTCCCGAAGGTAAGCCGCTCTTGGACAAACCGGGAGGGAATTTGTTGTATGCCGCCGCCGGGACGCGCCTGTGGGTCGACTCCGTCTCCCTGCTGGCGCGCGTGGGCGAAGATTTCCCCAACGACTGGCTGCGCAGTTTCCAGCAAAAAGGGCTGGATACGCGCGGCGTCAAAATCGTCCCGGCCCCGATGGACTTGCGTTCTTTCATCGTATACATTGATGAACGCAACTTCCAGCGCACCAATCCGGTCTCCCATTTCGCCCGTCTGGGCTTGCCTTTCCCAAAAAGTTTGCTTGGCTACCAGCCGCCCCCCAATGAACAGGACAGCCGCACCCGCGCCAATCCCGATTCGCCCAAACTCTCCGACATCCCTGCCGATTATCGCGTTGCCAAAGCCGCCCACCTGGCCCCGCTCGACCTGCTGACCCACTCCCAACTTGCCGCGGCCTTTCGGCACAGCGGCGTTTCCTACGTCACCATCGACCCCGACCCCGGTTACATGAACGCCAACTATCTTGACGACCTGCGCTCGCTCTTGCAAGGCGTCACGGCTTTCCTGCCCTCCGAAGATGAAATCCGCAACCTGTTCTGGGGCCGCACCCATGACCTGTGGGAGATGGCCGAAACGCTCGCCAGTTTCGGCTGCGATATCGTGGTTATCAAACGCGGCGCGCGCGGGCAACTGGTCTATGACCGCGTGGGCAACCGCAAATGGGAAATCCCAGGCTACCCGTCGAACTTCGTTGACCCTACCGGGGCGGGCGATGCCTTCTGCGGCGGCTTCCTGGCCGGGTACGCCGCCAACCTCGACCCGCTGCAAGCCGCCCTGCATGGCAACATCTCCTCCTCGTTTGCCATCGAAGGCAGCGGCCCTTTCTATCTGCTCGATTCCATGCCTGGCCTGGCGCAAGCGCGCCTGGCTTCGCTTACAGACCTGGTGAGGCAAGTATGAACACTCTTGACCGCGTCTCGACCTTGCTCGACGACCGCATTCTCGACCTGGCAGTCCAAATCCAGCAAATCCCCGCGCCCACGTTCGAAGAATCTGCGCGCGCCCAATTTGTTTTGGAAAGGTTCCGCGCCGAGGGCTGGGCCGATACCAAAATGGATTCTGCGGGAAACGTTTATGCCCGTTTAAGCGGCGGAGGGCAGGCCCCGCTGGTTGTTTCGGCCCATCTCGACACCGTGTTCCCGGCTGCCACCTCCCTCGCTGCGCGCCGTGAGGCGGGCCGCATCTACGGCCCCGGCATTGGCGATAACTCGCTGGGCGTGGCCGGGCTGTTCGGCCTGGCGTGGATGCTGCGCGAGCGGGGCATCACCCTCCCCGGCGACTTGTGGCTGGTGGCAAACACCTGCGAGGAGGGCTTGGGCGACCTGAAAGGCATGAAAGCCATCTGCGAGCGATTCGGCCCCTCCCCGCTCTGCTACCTGGTCGTGGAGGGCATGGCGCTCGGACACGTTTACTATCGCGGCGCGGGCGTGCGCCGTTACAAAGTCACCGTCCATACCCAGGGCGGCCACTCGTGGATAGATTTCGGCAAGCCCTCGGCCATCCACGAACTCTCGAAACTGGCCGCTCAGGTTTCCGCGCTTAAAGTGCCATCCGTGCCGCGCACCACCTTTAACGTCGGGCGCATCGGCGGCGGGACGAGCATCAACACCATCGCGCCCGAAGCCTGGTTTGAACTGGATTTGCGCTCCGAAGGCGCGGCGCAGTTGAACGACCTGGCCCGGCGGGTCGAGTCTCTGCTCGAAACGGCCCAACAGCGGGGCGCGCGGGTGGAGCGCGAGGTCATCGGCCAGCGCCCGGCGGGCGAGATTTCGTCCTCGCACCCTCTCATCCAGTTGGCGGGCGCCATCCTGCATGACTTGGGCATCGAACCGAGCCTGACGATTGGCTCCACCGACGCCAACATCCCGCTCAGTTTGGGCTACCCGGCCCTGGTACTGGGCATCACGCGCGGCGGCGGGGCGCACACCGCCGGGGAATACATCGAAACCGGCCCGGTCGCCGATGGGATGGAACAGTTGTTACACTTTGTAAGTAGAGCCTGGGATGTGGCAAACCATCCCGAAGGTTTTTGATGGGAAACATCACCGCTTTCCAGCAACCGCTCGGCTGAGCGCTCGCGACGAAGCCTTCGGGACGTTCCTATCAGACTGGGACGTGTAGAATCGTGAGAGCCGGGGACGCCGACCCCGGCTCTCATTACAAGGAGGAGAAGAGAAATCACTGTGCTTAATATATCACTGTGGTTTGGGTTATGCTTGACGCTTGCTATACGCTTTTCCTATGCTTGCCCCACGCAACCCTGGTTAAACTCCGGCGCAAAAGCGCTCAAACGAGTACCCCATGAACAAACTTTCCCTTCCCCGTAATGTGTGGGTCCTGACAGCCACCTCATTCCTGACCGACATCTCCTCCGAGATGCTCGCCAACCTGATTCCGCTCTTCCTGGCGAACGTGCTGGGGGTACGGACGAGCGTCATCGGCCTCATCGACGGCCTCGCCGAGACGACCGCCAG
Organism: Anaerolineales bacterium; assembly: GCA_034434035.1. Lineage (GTDB taxonomy): Bacteria > Chloroflexota > Anaerolineae > Anaerolineales > Villigracilaceae > UBA5195. The sequence goes on along the minus strand of DAOTZM010000312.1, from coordinate 1,007 downwards.
CCTGCTCAAACTCTATTCCGGCGCGCTTTCCGATAAACTCGGCAGCCGCAAATGGCTGACGGTGGCCGGGTACAGCCTCTCCGCCCTCGCCAAACCCTTCCTGTATTTTGCATCCACCTGGGGCTGGGTGCTGGGAGTGCGCTTCGCCGACCGGATTGGCAAGGGTATTCGCACTGCGCCGCGCGACGCGCTGCTGGCGGGCAGCATCGACGAAAAACAACGCGGACTGGCCTTCGGCCTGCATCGCGCCGGGGATACGGCCGGGGCGTTTACCGGCCTGGCGATTGCCGCGCTGGTCATTTACCTGACCCAGTCTGGCACGGCCCAACTGACTCGCGCCACCTTCCAGACGATTGTGCTGGTCTCTATCATCCCAGCGGTGCTGGCAGTGCTGGTGTTGGCCCTGTTTGCCCGCGAAGTAGCCGGGAAAGCCAAAGCCTCCGCGCCAGCCCTCAGCCTGGCGGGAATGGACAATCGCTTCAAACTGTTCTTGCTGGCGGCGGTTTTGTTCACCCTGGGAAATTCATCCGACGCCTTCATCATCCTGCGCGGGCAGGAACGCGGCCTGAGCGTGTTGCAGGTGATGGGCATGTTGCTGACCTTCAACGCTGTTTACACTGTGCTGGCCGGGCCGCTGGGCGCACTCTCCGACAAAATCGGACGCCGCAAACTCATCCTGGGCGGCTGGCTGGCCTACGGGCTGGTCTACCTCGGTTTTGCGCTCTCCCAAACCGGGGCGCAGGTTTGGGTTTTGTTTGGGTTGTACGGGGTGTACTACGCCGCCACCGAAGGCACGGCCAAAGCCTATGTCGCCGACCTGGTCCCCGCCGAACGGCGCGGCACGGCTTATGGGCTGTACAACGCCGCTATTGCGCTGACCGCCCTGCCCGCCTCGTTGATTGCCGGGATTCTCTGGCAGGGAATTGGTTCCTGGAGCGGCTTTGGCCCCTCCGCGCCGTTTGTGTTCGGGGCGGGGATGGCGATTCTGGCAACGGGGATATTTTTTA
>DAOTZM010000311.1:0-3440 GCA_034434035.1 Anaerolineales bacterium | reverse complement strand
GCCGCACACACCGGCGATGATACGGTTCTTGCGTGAGCGGCGCAGGGTGGGGCGGGTATTGATGGTCATGGGATACCTCCGTAATTTTTTTTGGAGCGCAAAGGCTCGTATCGTATTATGGCGCAGGATTTGCGCTATTAGCGCAAATCATAGCACCCTTTGGTTGCGGCCCGCGAAGCGGCTGCGCCATGTTTTTTCCGCTTCATGCACCAAAGCCGACGTTTATTCTTATTATCGCACTGCCCCCGTCAGGCGAGGGAACCAGTACCACAGCAGGTCGGCGGCGGGTTTGCCGCGTACCGAGGCGGATTTATCGCGCAGCGGCGCGGGTGGGTAATAGCCTCGGCTGACCAACCCGCCGACCCAATCGCGCTGGTTGACGGCTTGCAGCATAGCCTGGTACAGGTCGGCCTGGCCCTTCAGGTCGAGCAGGGCCGAGGGCGTATCGGGGAATGGACGCGCCAGGGCCGCCCAATCGAGACAGCCGGAGCCGCCCGCCGAAACGCAGCCCCAGGCCGCGCCCGTCGCAGAGGGATAATCGATGGCAAGCACCACGCCCTTGCCGGCTGCGTTCAGGAAGGGCAGCACATCCTTATCCAGCCGGGCCAGGGCCGCTTCGGTCATGGTGTCTGCCGTCGCGCCGGGGCTGGCCGTCAGCGGGGCCGACCAAAGCAGGTAAATCGCATCCACCTGGTTGACAAAAGCCGGGGCCGGGACGAGCGTATCGCGGTAGGGGTGCGCCCACAAGACCTGCCCGCTAAAGCGCTGGCGCGCTTCGGTCAGGATGCCGCGCCAGCGGTTCTCGGCATCCGCCGGGACGCCGGAAGGCGCGCCGTTGGGCAGCAACCCGCCGGGGATGGCGGGCATCACCGCTTCGCCGCCCAGGATGAGCGACTGCGCCCCGGCCTGTTGGGCCAGGTCAGCATGATACAGGACAAAGGCGCGGTAACGGCTGAACCAGGTCTCCCACCAGTCCGCGCTGCGCGGCGACTGGAACCAGAAATCGGGCGTGGAGGGGAACAGGCGCGGCGCGGCATACAGGGCCACGCTCAAGTTCTGGGCGCGGCCATATTGCACGGACTGAACGACATCGCCCCACAGCGGGTCGAGACCGGGCGTGGGCGCAAAGGTCAGCGGATTGACCGAGGTCGCCGTCCAGGCGGGGGTCAGCACCAGGGTATTGGTTCCCAGCGATTGGACCGACTGCATGGCCGAGGGCAGCAGCGATTGCCAGCTGGGGTGATAGTTCGGGGCAAACTCCATCCCGGCCCAAAACCCGCCCTTGCGCGGATTGATTGGCACGGCGATGATGGTTCCTGGCTCCGATTCGGGCCACCAGGCCCATGCGCCGACCGAATCTTTGATATCCTGACCGGTCAGGCTGCTGCTGACCACGCGGCTGTTGGCCTGCGCTCCCGCCGTAAAGGAATCATCGGCAGAGCCGCACTGGTCGTTGCGGCAGTAGCGATAATGGAACGAGCCGAGGATGTTGAGCGGGCTGTAGAGTTTATAGACCCAGCGGTTGCCGCCCAGCGGCCACATTGGGAACGGCTCCACCCAGCCATACGGGTTGAATTGGATGGAGACATTCTCACCCGGCGGCGTATTCGACGGCACGCTGACCTCGAACAGGATGGGCGCGGAATTGCCCGCAGCCCAGGTGACGACGGTATCGGTGACTGTCACATCACTCGCGGGGACAATCAACTGGCGAACAACGAAAGCGCCATCCTGGGCATGTTCGGCATTCCAGAAACCATCGCCCAGGGTGTATTTGTAACGTATATCTGCGCCAACCGGCAGGTTCAGGGTGATTCCCTGCCGCCCATCACCGAGCGGGGAAAGGGTTGGCATACGGGTGGCAACCGTGCTGATTCCGCCGCTCAGGTCAGCAAAGGTGTTGCCCAGTTGCAGCAGGTTCCCGGCCAGGCGCACCGGCGCGCCTGGCACGGTCTCGGCAGGCGTCGTGACGACGAACGTCACCCGCACCGTCGGTACCGATTGGACGGAAAGCGTGGCATTGGTCGTCAGCCCCGGGGCCACCGCCGCGCCTTGTTGGAAGGTGGTGTGCATCCCATCTGGCGCGTAAGCCACCAGGGTGTGCGTCCCAACCGGCAGGCCGTGAATGACGAACTGTCCAAGCGAATCGGTCAGGACGGAAATGCCCCCGGCGTTGACCAGCATGTTCGTTACTGGCCGCCCGGTTTTGGTATCGATAACGGCGCCGGCCAAACTGCCGGTTTGGCCGGCAAAGGGCGTGTCGCTCCACGAGGCAACCCGGTCTTCGCTGCCGCCAGGGCCGGTGACGTGAACCAGCCGGTAGCGTACCACGCTGCCGGCGGCGGTATCCTCCAGCGCGGTGAACGCGCCCTGTCGATAGTAGCGATATTTGATAACGGAATTCAAGACCAGGGGCAGTTTGAGGCTGTATCGCTGGGCATCGACCTGCGTCATCGGGTACAGGGTCGGGTTCAGTCCCAGGCCGGTCACTTCATCCAAAATCCCAATCACCATCGTCTCGCCGGGCGCGAGCGGCGCGGGCAGGAGCGCGGTGAACGTGACCTCGGCCAGCGCCACCGGGGTGGGGTTCGAGCCAGTGCCGGGAGCCGGCGTTGGCCCGCCGGGAAACCCCAGGTCAATCAACGACCAGGTGCAGGCGAGCATAGCCAGCCCCAAGATGAACAGCACCCCCAGGCGCATCCAAAGAAAGCGCAGCGATTTCATAAGTTCTCCTCCGGCAGGCGGCCCTCGGCGTTGGGTTGGGCAGCCCGGTTCATAATTTATGCCTATCATACCCGCATATCGAACTTCTTGCAAAATTGTTGGCGGGGCGCAAATCCATGGTTTGCGCGGGCAGGTTAAAGACCTGCCCTACGGGGTATAATCTGGGCGATATGGGTACATTGAGCCGATTCTTTCTCGTTATCCTGCTTGCCAGCCTGCTGGCGGCCTGTCGCGGCGACCCCGGCCTGTGGGGCGCGCCGCTCACTCCCACCCCCTCCGCAGCCAGCCTGGGCCCGCTCCCGACCTACACGCCCTTCCCCACCCCCCAGCCTGGCCCTACCCAACTGGTGGTGATACCGCTCGCGGGCAGTCCCACGCCGGGCATGGCGCCCACCCGCGCCCTGAGCGGCGGAGGGGCTGAAACATCCATTATTCCACAGCAAACCCCCACTGCCACCCTGCCGCCGGTCAACACCGCCGGGCCCATGGACGTTTACCAGACCCAGGGCGGCGATACACTCAGTGTCGTTGCAACGCGCTTTGGGCTGGCTTCCCACCAGCTGATTACCGATATTATCCTGCCGCCTGCCGACGTGTTGTTGCCGGTCGGCACGCTCATGCTGGTTCCCAAGCCCGGCCCCGAGGAACAGCGCACGCCCGGCGAGCGCTTGATTCCTGATAGCGAAGTCGTCTACGGCCCGTCCACGATTGGATTC
>DAOTZM010000310.1:0-7325 GCA_034434035.1 Anaerolineales bacterium | reverse complement strand
GCCGTAAAGCGCGAGAACGATTAAGCGGGTGGCGTGTTCCATTTTGAATCGACTGCGCATCCATTTTACAACGTCCTGGGCTGGATTTTCAATGTCCAAATATCCTATCTTCATGTTAAAAAATTAGATGCATGGACGAACTGTCCTCCCCTGCGTGGAACTCGCCCTTTTTTGCGCATTGACGATGATGACTGGTTTGCATTATACTGCGTCCTGCCAATCGGGGTGTAGCGCAGCTGGCAGCGCGCTTGCTTTGGGAGCAAGAGGTCGTCGGTTCGAATCCGTCCACCCCGACAGCACTAACCGCCGTTCCGTTCCTGGCCGGCGGTTTCCCCATTCAGGGGACGATGCGAATCCGTCCACCCCGACAGCACTAACCGCCGTTCCGTCCTGGCCGGCGGTTTCCCCATTCAGGGGACGATGCGAATCCGTCCACCCCGACAGATTGGCTTGCTGTAAATGCAGTGATTTTCCCTCGGAATACCCTTACGGGCACGCGAGCCGCCAAGAACGCCAGGTTTTCGAGATTCTTTATGCCTTTGCGGCTGCATACCCGTAAAGGTATTGCGTGAACCTTTCCCCAGGCAGATTTGAGAAACCACAAATTTCGTTAAAAACACCAGTTTCCTAAATTTTCGGCCCTCTGGGATTTACCGTGAAAACTCGTACACGGAACACACGGATTTGACGGAAACGCACGGAAAAGGCATTTTTAACAACGATGTTTCCGTGTTGCTTCGTTTTTTCCGCGTTTCACCTGCCCTTGCGGGCGGCGCAAGGGTCCGTGTACGAAAAATGCCCATCACGGAGATTCCCAAAGAACCAAATTTTCTGAACGAAGGATTGAGTACTTCGTAAGCCGTCTGATGCGTTCCCCTAAAAGTAATAGTAAAATCAGAGCCATGCGCACACCAATCGCCCTGGTCTTACTCATTTTCAGCCTGCTCCCCGCCTGTTCTGCGCCTTCCGCCGCGGGGCCGACAGCGACAACGACCGCATCGCCCCGGCCCTTTTTCACCGCCACCCTGCCGCCCACCTTCACCCCGCGCCCCAGCCTGACCCCGGCCCCACCTGCTGTCGCCCCAACCTTTGCGCCCATCGAGGGGACGACGGGAGCGCAGGTCAACGTCCGCTCCGCGCCGTCATCGAACGCCAACGCGCTCGGCCTGCTGCCCGCTTCCACGCGCGTACAGGTCATCGGGCGCGATTCCAGCGACCAGTGGCTGATGGTCATCTACCCGCCGAGCTCGTCTACTACCGGCTGGGTGGCCGCCAGTTTCATCACGCTCGAAGGACGCGAGATTTCCAGTTTGCCCGTTATGCAGGCCTCGGCGCAGGACCTGTCCCCCGCAGCCCCGCTCGAACCCTCTCCCACTGTCAACCCCTATTTCGCAACGATAAAAACCACCATCAACGTCCGCTCCGGCCCGGCCTCGGTCTTCGATTCGCTCGGCATGATAGAAGCCGGAAAGGTCGTCGTCCTGACCGGGCGCAATGAAATCAACACCTGGTATCGAATCGAATACCCTATCGGCACGGAACAGGTCGGCTGGGTGGCCGCCGCTTATGTAGATGCCCCCAACTTGCAGGGATTGCCCTACTACGACAACCAGGGCAACCTGGTCTATGCTCCCGGTGAAGGCGGCGCGCCCGGCCAGCCCACCCTGACCCCCACTTCCTTCTCTCCGGCAGCCGGGGACGGCGATTCGGAGCAGAATCCCGCAGTCCGCCTGGAATTTTCGCCCTCCGGCGCGGAATCATTCTCCTATTCCAGCGATTTATCCTCCCCCAATGGCGATGACGCCGACTGGGTCGCCTTCGTCCCCTACCTTCCCACCTCCGAAGCCGGTTACGTCTATTTGCGGCTTGATTGCAAAGGCAACGGCGGCATCACCGCCAGCCTGCGCAAAGACGGCCTGCCCCTGCCCAATGCGCCGCAACTGGTTTGCGGCCAGTACAGACTGGCCGTCAAAGTGCTGGGGGGTCAAACCTACACCCTCGTCCTGCGCGCTGATGGCTCCGGGGGGCCATTGCGCTATGTCTCTTACACCCTTACGATAAGCCTGAAGCCATAACACTGCCCCCTGTTTTGTCTCGCTGTTGAACTGCGGGATAGTCTATCAAATACCCGGAGAAACCTTTAATGCGAAAAAAACTCCCTTTTTTGCTCCTTCTGCTCACCCTGCTGGCGGGCTGCGCCCTGCCCGGCGCCGCGCCGCCCACCCCGACCATTGATGTAAACGCCATCCGCACTGCCGTTGCCCTCACGGCGGTTGCCGAAGTAACGCGGGTGTTGTCACTCGTCACGCCCACTCCCGAACCGACCGCCACCGAAACCCCCGAACCGCCCGCCCCCAGCCCCACGCCGACCATCCAGGTCATCCTGCAACCCATTCCCGGCATCGCCGGCGACAATCTCACCGTCCGCTCCGAACCCCGGCGCGGCAGTACCAACCTGGGCGGCATCTTCTTCAACCAGAAACTGAGCGTCCTGGCGCGCAACCCGCAGGCCAGCTGGTATTACATCGAATGGAAAGACTCCCCCACCGGCTACGCCTGGGTCGTCTCGCGCGCTGTGCAACTGCAAGGCGCGGAGATTACCCAATTGCCGATTGCCGATTACGACCCGAACGGCAATCTCATCCTGCGCCCGCCCGTCTTGTGGGAAATCAATGGTACAGCCCTGCCCATCCCGCCGGTTCCCGAAGGCGATAAAATCCGCCCGGCGACCGTCCTCGCGCCCGCCAACATCCGCGTCTGCCCCAGTTTGGGCTGCATGGTGTTGGCCGTATTGCAGGCCGGCCAGAAAATCAACATGACCGGGCGCTATGGCGACAACGAATGGGCGCAATTCGACTTCCCCTCCGGTCCCGGCGGCAAAGCCTGGATTTCGCGCGACGCCATCCAGACTGGTCCGGACGGCTTTAGCGGCCTGGCCTACTTCGATGTCTTGGGATTCGCCGTCACCCCCGAACCGCCGCCCGCCACGCCCGACCCCAACATCACGCCAACGGTTACAAACACGCCCCGGCCCACCCCTGCCGGGCCGCTCGCCCGCATGGAAGCCGATACCATCATCTACGCCGAGCCGAACTCTCTCTCGGCCCAGGCCGGCGCGCTCAAGAACGGCGACGAAATCTACATCACCGGCATTTCCCTCATTGGCGAGTGGTATCAAATCCAATATCCTGCCTTCACCGAAAGCCGCGCCTACATCTCCCGCAAGAACGTGCGCGTATTGGGTGACATGCGCAAACTACCCTACTTCGACGACAAAGGCAACCTGCTGCCCACGCCATAGCGAATTGTGAATTAGGAATTGCGAACTACGAATAACGCATTACGAATTGCTGTTCTCTGTCTTCTCTTCCTCTCTCTTCTCCTGGGGATGTGGATAGGCCGATTCGTCCCTGCGGCGCATCCCTGGACCCTGGAACATTTGCGCCTGTTGGATGATTCTTTCGCGCCTCGGGACATGCCTGCTTCCGATATATCAGCCGTCTTCGCCCGCCCGGCAGGCACGCGCTGCGAAATCCGGCTCGACTTCCTCGACCTGCCCGACCCGCCGGAATACCAATTCACCCTCCTATTGCCCCCCTCTCCCAATGGGCGAGGGGTTGGGGGCGAGGGGAAAATCCTCGTTTTCTCCAGCGATTCCCCACCCCCGCCTGATGCCCGGCTGCAAGTGGATACCGTCACCGACATCATCACCCTCTCCCTGGCCGACTGCCAACCCGAAGCGGATACCCCGCTTCGGGTCGAAACCCCCGCCGAACGGCTGGAAACGACCTTCGGCGCGCAGGTCGAGATTCAGCCGCTGGCCCTGCAATTCGTCTTTGCCAACACCTTTCCCTCGTGCCTCGGGACATGCCCCCCCGCCGCCACGCCCATCCAGGCCTGGCGGCGCTGGGACGGCGCGCACACCGGCCCGCGCGGCGAGCGGCACGGATTGCACGGCCTGCTCGATGCCGCCGAAAAGCACCAGATTCCCGTAAGCTTGTACGACACAAACAACCCGCTTGTTCTTTCTGCCATAGACGCAGTTGGCGGCACAGCGCAACTCCGGCGCATGGAAACATCCGGTTTGCTGGCCCTGCCCCCCGGCCCCGCGCCAGCCGCCTCCTTTTTGCAATTCGATTTGAGCCGCAACGGACTGCCGCTCGATGCGCGTCAAAGCCTGCTGTCATCCGCTTCTGCGCGCCTCCGTTTCTCCGACTTGCCCCGCGCCTTCCAGCGGGGTTCATCCGTTGTCCAATCCGCTCCTGATTGGCGGCGACTTCCAGCGCAGCACCTGGGGGACATACGAATACGCTGAGCCGTCCTTTGCCTGGCTGAAAGCGCGTCCCTATTTTTTTATAGAGTCGACTGGCTTGCCAGCCGAAGCAATCGGCAAGCCGGTTGACTTCATCAATCCCACCAAAGAAATGCTGGAAAAATCCGACCCGGCCCTGGCCCAAAACTATGCCTGGCTCGTTCCGGTACTCGAATCCGCCGCGCGCTGGTCGGGAAATCCCGCGCCTGTGGCCGAGTGCAAAGACCTTTGCATTCTCGCGTCTGATACATTCTATGCCGTGTTCCATCCGCGCGGCGGGCGGCTGGTCTTCTTCTTCGCCGGGCCGGAGCAGGTCATCGGCCCAACGGCGCAGTTCTTCATCGGGTTGAGCGACCGCTCGCAGTGGGATGTGTCGAAAGGCGAAGGGGCCGACCCGGCCCAGATAATGGGCGCGTTTGGGGACGCGGACGATGCCTTTCGCCCGTACCAGCCAGAGATAACGGACAATTCGATTCGCTTCGTCTCAGCAGACGGGCGCGAGAAAACCTACCGCCTGACCGAAACCGGCCTGGATGCGGCCTTCTCTGAACCGCTGGACACCCAAATTCCACTGGCGCTCTCTCCCCAAACCCGCTTTACGCCCGGCTGGACGCAAAAATATCGCCTGGAGCGCCTGCCGGACGGAATCCGCTATCAGGTGGCTGGCGGCCCGATGGTCAGGATTCAGGTGACAGCCGGGCAGGTGCGCGCGGTGGATTCGTTCCTCGAGGCGATTCCCTTCATCGCGTCCCCCGAAAATCCGAATCTCGAACTCTCGCGCGGCTTCTTCCTGCCGTTCCCGCTGACGATCGTCCATCTTTCTGCTTCCCAAGTTTCGATGACGGTGCGCCGATGAAACCGATTTCGATTGCGCTGGCCTGGCTGGCGGCGCTGCTGGCGATTGCCTGGCTGGCCCCGCTGCCGATTCCGTATTACCAGGATTTTTCGGTGATGTATCTTTCGGATAAGGCCCTGCTGAACGGAATCCCGCTTTATGATTACCCGGCGCAGTTGGAATGGGCGCGCGCGCTCACCCGGCCCGATTTCGAGTTCCACCCCTACCCCTACCCGCCCTGGTACGCGCTGGCGACCCTGCCGGTTGCGCTGATGCCAATGGCGGCGGCGGCGCGGATGTGGTTCCTGCTCAACCTGACGATGATTGGGGCGGCGGCCTGGCTGCTGACGCCGCATTGGCGCGCGCCGCTGCGGCTGTTCGGAATCCTGGCAGCGGCGATGTTCATTCCGGCCTTTGGGCTGCTGATTGTGGGGCAATATTCCGCGCCAGTGCTGCTGGGGATCGCCTTGTTCCTGTGGGCGGCGCGGCGCGAATCGCCGTGGGGCCTGGCCGCCGGGCTGGGGCTGATGACCTTTAAGCCGCATATCGGGCTGTTCCTGGCCCTGGCGGGCTTTGGCTGGCTCGTTTTCCGCTATCGGGAGGCGTTCGCGCGCCGGGCGATTTGGTTAACCGGTTTGCTGGCCGTGTTCCTGGCGGCGGTTGGTCTGTTGGCCGATGCGCGCTGGCCGTTGACCTATCTCGACTCGCTGCTGCGCTACCGTGAGATTCCGGGTGTGCAGTCGTGCGGACTGTGCGCCAGTTTTTCGGTGGGGCTGGTGCGTCTGGCAACCGGCCAGCCAAATACCGGGCTGGCTGCGATTGTGAGCATTTTGCTGGGGCTGGGGCTGCTTGGCTTGTTCTTTTGGCGTTTCCGGGCGCAACTGGAAAATGTATCTTTGCTGATGCCGCTGGCAGTTGTCTTTACTTTGCTGGTTGACCCCTACCTGCTGAATTACGATTACATCCTGCTGCTGGCCCCGCTTGCGATTCTCGCCGGGCAGGTACGCTCGCTGGCCGGGCGCGCCGCGCTGCTGGCGGCCTACCTGCTGCCCTGGGCCGCGCTGGCCCTGGGGCGGGAGGGCAACCCGCTGCTGGCCGTCTCGACCCTGCTGGCGTTCATTTTGCTTTGGCGAAACGAATCGACCTGATACCGTCCCGAAGGCTCTCTCGGAAACGAATTTTGGCAGCAAAACGAAACCTTCGGGACGTTTATCGGTTGACAGAACAAATGTCCTATTGAAGACGCGCCTGCAATCGGCTAGACTTGAGATAGATTTCACCAATCACAAGGAGGGCGCACATGGCAAACCTGAACGAAGCCGTCCAACTCATCCGGCAGGGGCGCAAGGACGAGGCGCGGCGCATTCTGGAACCGGTTCTCAAGGCCAACCCGCAAGATATCCAGGCCTGGTTCTGGCTTGTGGAAACCTGCTCCACCAACGAACAGCGCATTAAAATCCTCGAAGTGTGTTTGAAACTCAACCCTGGTAACCCGCAAGCCTTACGCGCCCTGCGCGCGCTCCAGGCCAGGCCAGGAAGCCCGCCCCCAGTTCCATCCCAGGCCTCCCAACCGCCTGCTCCCAAGACAGACGAAATCCCCGATTGGGCGCGCCGCCACGCGCCAGAGCCTGTTTCTCCACCGCCCGCGTGCGTTCGTTTTGGATGAAGCCGAGCCGGAACCGTCCTCCGCCTTCGAGATTTCCGGCGGAGGCTGACAGCAGCCGCGCGGTGAGTCGAAACCGGCCTTCGATTGGGACGCGCTGGAGAAAGAATCCGCCACTGACGCCAGCATGAACGCAAAATGAGTCGCCCCTTTGACTTTTTGGTGTTGCAGCGCAACACCAAAAGGACAACGGCAATAATAGTTGCCAGAGAGAATATCAGCGAGAAGGAATTGAGTTGCCAGGTCACCGCGTCCTCATCAAAAAAGCACAAAAATAGCTGCGACAAAGCCTGCGCAATTGTAAAATTTTATGACCAACCCGTTAAATAACAAATCCGCTGCGTGGCTATAGCCATGCGGCGGATTTGTTGTTCCGTCTTTCTCTACCGGACAAACTTCGTGTTAGTTTGTCATTTCGAGCGACAGCGAGAAATCTTCTCCCAGTGCGCAAGATTTCTCCCCGCTGCGCGGCTCGAAATGGCAAGAATAAGATATGAATTACAGTTTAGATTGTT
>DAOTZM010000309.1:0-9542 GCA_034434035.1 Anaerolineales bacterium | reverse complement strand
GACCCGGTCGCCACGCTTGGCGCGCGCACGCCTCCCAAACCAGCAGACAAAGAACGCCTGCGCCGCCAATTGGGGCTAGACCAGCCGCTCTATACCCAATACGTCGTCTGGCTCATTGGCAATGACTGGATGCTAATAGATATGGACGGAGATGGAACAGGTGAAACGCCCGGCAAGCGACAGGGCATCCTGCGCGGCGATTGGGGACAATCGCTTGTGACGCGCCGCCCAGTGCTGGAAATGATTGCCGACCGGCTGCCCAACACCCTGGTTTTGATGCTCACCGTTGAAGTCGTCATCATCATTTTTTCACTGTTGATTGGCGTCTATTCAGCGTTAAAACAATACTCTTTCTGGGACAATCTCATCACAACAGTTTCCTTTATCGGATATTCCATGCCGGTCTTCTGGCTCGCATTAATGATGATTTACATCTTCGCAGTCGGATTCAAACGCATGGGGCTGCCATACCTCCCCACTGTGGGCATGTTCGACCCGCAAGTGGGAAAAACCACCCTGGAAGTGATGCGCCACATGGTACTTCCGGTGGCAACACTCTCGATTATCAGCGTAGCGAGTTACAGCCGTTATATCCGCTCCTCGATGCTGGAGGTGCTGAATCAGGATTACATCCGCACCGCGCGCGCCAAAGGACTGGGCTACTGGACAGTCATCGCGCGTCATGCGCTCAAGAACGCCTCGCTGCCCTTTGTAACCTTAATTGGCCTCGACCTGCCCTTCCTGCTGGCAGGCGCAGTGGTAACAGAGCGCATCTTCGCCTGGCCCGGCATGGGACGCCTTTTCCTCGACCATGTTGCCCGCGCCGACTTCCCAGTGCTGATGGGAATCTTGATGTTGATTGCAGTGGCGGTGGTCATCTTTCAACTGCTCACCGATATTGTTTACTCATTCCTCGACCCGCGCATCCGCCTCGATTGAGCTGCCATGAAACCAAACGCATCCTCCCTCATCGAAGTTAACCTGGACCCAACCCTGGCAGAATCTCGCTCTCCGTTGCAGCTTGCCTGGCGACGGTTTCGCAAACACAAAATGGCAATGGCCGGGGCCTGGATTTTGTTTCTGCTCGTTCTCTACGTCACGTTCGGAGGCGCGCTGTTCGCGAAGGGCTACTGCGCCCCGCTCGACAGGGAACTCCGCCTCGAGGCCTGGGCCAACTGCTCCGATACCGGCAAAGTGCGCCAGGCCCCCTCCGCCACTCACCCCTTCGGCACAGACAGCATCGGGCGCGATGTTCTGGCCCGCACCATTTACGGGGGGCAAATTTCCTTGGTGATTGGAGTGACAGCAGCCACGGTCGGCGTGCTTCTCGGAACGCTGGTTGGGGCCATCGCCGCATATTACGGCGGCTGGATAGACAGCCTGCTGATGCGCTTTACCGAAGCCATGCTAAACATCCCCAGCCTGTTCCTGCTTATTGTGGCCGCCAAATTTTTCAGCGGGAAAATTCCCGATATCAACATCCTGGGACGCCAGGTAACAGGCAATGTCATTTTTATCATTGTCATCATTGGCCTTACCTCGTGGATGTACCTGGCCCGCATTGTGCGCGCGAATGTGCTTTCTTTGCGCGAACTGGAGTTTGTGGCCGCCTCGCGCGCGCTTGGCTCATCGAACGCCCGCATCATTTTCACCCACCTGCTGCCAAACACCCTGGCCCCGGTTATTGTGGCCGCCACGCTTGGCGTCGCAGGCGCAATTTTGAATGAATCTTATGTTAGTTTCCTGGGGCTGGGCATCCCATCCCAAATTACGGCCACCTGGGGCAATATGCTGGATGGGTCTTACCAATACCTGGAAGATGCGCCCTGGCTATGGTTTTTCCCCGGCGTCTTCATCTTGCTCACCGTCTTGAGCGTCAATTTCATCGGAGACGGCCTGCGCGATGCCTTCGACCCGCGCAGCACTCGTCATCTTTAATCACCCCCGCTCGCGTCCACCCCCAATTCATCGCAGCAACAGGCTATAAAACGCCCCGCTTCCACTTCGAGCACGGTCAGCATCCCGCCCGCCTGGCTGATGTCTTCGCGCAGACCCATTTCCTCCAACTTGAGCGCTAATAACGTTAACGGAGCGGAATCGCATCTGCCAAATCGAGCGGCGGGCTGCCTGCATCCGTCAGGCTGGCATTCAACCCTGTCGTGGGGAAAGGCTCAATCGGCCACATCCACCAAGAAACCGGCCTTTTGCAGTAGGATAACAGCCAATTTCTGGTTGGTGGGGTTATCCTCGGCCAACAGCAGGCGCAACCCTTCGCGCTTTTTCCCAACAATGGAACGTTGCGTAACAATTTGGCCCCAATTTCCCGCAGAAGATTCTTGCCCGGTCACTGCGGCAATCGCGTCATAAAGCAACTGCTGTTTGACGGGTTTGAGCAGGCAGCCAGAACAACCCATCGCTTGCAAGCGGGCGGCGTCGCCGCGCTGGCTCATCGAGGTCAGCGCGAGGATTCGCCGACTATGCCGCCTTCTTCCCGCAAGGCGGACTGGTGGAATACGGCGAAGGCAAGACCCTGTTCACCACCCCCCACAATAAACGCACCGAAGATTATGTAACCGGCAGGTTCGGATAATCCCGTTTCATCGTATAATGGTTACAAGTCAACAAACACCGTCCCGAAGGCTTTCAGGAAAGATGTTTGCCATTTTCGGCACCCTTCGGGACGTTTGCCATCTATTTACAGGTCAGGAGAAGTCGTATGTTACGGAAAACATTTGAAAACGAAATCCGGCAATTGAAAGACGAAATCATCTTGCTGGGCAGCATGGTGGAACAATCGCTGCTCGACGCGGTCGATTCGCTCAAAAAACGGGACGCCGAGGCCTCACAGAAAATTATCGACCACGATAAAGTCATCAATGAAAAACGCTTTGCCCTCGAAAACCAGGTCATGATTGTCATCGCCACCCAACAGCCCATGGCGCACGACCTGCGCCTGCTGGCCTCGCTGTTCGAAGTCATCAGCGAGCTGGAGCGAATGGGTGATTACGCCAAAGGAATCGCCATTATCAACGTGCGCATGGGCAACGAAGCCCTGCTCAAACCGCTCATCGACATCCCGCGCATGGCCCAGAAATCCGCCGACATGCTGCGCCGCGCCCTGACCGCCTTCGTCAACGAAGACGCCCCAACCGCCCTCGCCATCCCCGCCGAGGACGATGAAGTCGATATGCTCTACAACCAGGTCTACCGCGAACTGATGACCTACGTTATGGCTGACCCGCGCAACATCGAACGCGCCAACTGGCTCTTGTGGGTGGCGCATAACATTGAGCGCTTCGCCGACCGCGTCACCAACATCTGCGAACGGACAGCCTTCGTCGCCACCGGCGAATACAAAGAAACCCAGGCATCCTACGACGAACTGGGCGATACAAAGCAGCAGGGTGACAGGTAGACAGAGAAACCGGAAAACTGGTAAACTGGTAAACACATAACCCTGATTTGCTTTTCCCGCCTTGCTCATCTGCTCATTTACTTTTTTCTGATTTGTTTATCCGCCATGCTCCTCACCATCGACATCGGCAACACCAACCTGACGATTGGCCTGTATGAAGGGCAGACCCTGGCCTGGCACTGGCGGCTCGCCACCGACCACGCCCGCATGCCCGACGAATACGGCCTGCAACTGCTCGGCCTGCTGACCCATGCCAGGCATTCTCCCGCTGGCTTGCAAGGAATCGCGCTGGCCTCGGTCGTCCCCAACCTGACCGCGCGCGTCACCCAGGCCTGCCGCGAATACCTGAAAACCGAGCCGCTGGTCGTCGACGCGGGCGTCAAAACCGGAATCCGAATCCGCTACGAAGACCCGCGCGCGGTCGGGGCAGACCGGGTGGCCGACGCCGTAGCGGTCATGCACCTGTACGGCGGCCCGGCCTGTATCATCGACTTCGGCACCGCCACCACCTTCAACGCCCTCACCAAAGAAGGCGATTACCTGGGCGGGGCCATCACCGCCGGGGTCAACCTGGCCGCCGAAGCGCTCTTCACCCGCGCCGCCAAACTGCCGCGCATCGACCTGCAACGCCCGCCGAGCGTCATCGGGCGCAACACGGTTCACGCCATGCAGTCGGGGCTGCTCTTCGGATATGTCAGCATGGTCGAGGGCATGGTCGAACGCTTCCGCGCCGAACTGGGCCAAGAAATAAAAGTCATAGCCACCGGCGGGCTGGCAGAAATTGTCGCCAAAGAGACAAAAGTCATCCAGCACATCGCCCCCTGGCTCACGCTGGACGGCCTGCGCATTCTCTGGGAGTTGAATCGCGCATAATCAGTTCCGCCGCCAGTTTGCCAGAGAGCGTCACCATCGGCACGCCGCCGCCGGGGTGGGTCGCGCCGCCCACGAAGTACAATCCCTTAATTTCAGACCGATTATGCGGACGCTTGAACGGCGCAAACCGGTCATTGAACGAAATCCCATACAGTGCGCCGCGAAAGGCGCCTGTATTTTTTTGAATATCGAGGGGAGTGAGCATACGCTGAGAGCGAATCTTGTCTCGCACATCCAGGCCGACTCTTGCCAGCCGGTCGAGGAGCATTTCTGTCACTTTATTTGTATCCCCTCTCCCTTCGGGAGAGGGGCCGAGGGTGAGCGCCGGGGCGTTGACCATCACGAACCAGTTTTCGCACCCTGCGGGAGCGTGAGATGGGTCGGTTTTGGAGGTGATGCACAGGTAGAGGGTCGGGTCGTCGGGGAAGACACGCTCCGAAAATATCTGTTCAAACTCGCGGCGGTAGTCGGACGAGAAGAAGATGTTGTGATGCGCCAGTTCGGGGAACGTCCCCTCCACACCGAGCAGCAGCACCATGCCCGAGCAGGAAACATCCCGCTTCATAAGGGAAGCAAGTTTCAGCCGCGCCCGCTCCGATTGAATCAGGCCGTAGGTGCTGGTCACGTCGAGGTTCGAGAGAACGGTCTGGGCCGGGAGAATCTCCCCATTTTCCAAAATGACCGCCGAAACCTGTTCGCCATGCGCGCAAATTTCGCGGATTCTGGCGTTCAGGCGGATTTCGACGCCCAGTTCGAGGGCCAGTTTCTCGTAGGCGCGGGCAATCTGGTAGATGCCACCCTGCGGATACCAGACTCCCTCAGTCAGTTCGACATGCGCGATGACGCCGAGCGTAGCCGGGGCCAGGTAAGGCGATGCGCCGACGTAAGTGGCGAAGCGTCCCAGCAGTTGGCGCAGGTGAGGGTGGTGGATGCGGCGCTCGATGCTCTGTTGCAGGGTGCGGACGACATCCACGCTGAGGGCGTCCTTGAGCGTGACGCGCTTCAGGCTTTCGAGCGAGGGCGGCGGGCCGTAGGTGAAGACCGGCCCGGTGATGCGGTGCAGGCGGGCGGCTTCGGCCAGGAAGTCGAGATAGCCTTCCAGGTCGCGCGGTTCGAGGGCGCTGATTTGGGCGGCGGTGCGCGTCAGGTCGCGCGAAAGGTCGAGAGTCGTTCCGTGTCTCGACGTTGCTCGACAATCGCCGGGCCAGAAATAACGGGTGAGCGGCTCGACCGGCAGGAGGGTCAGGTAGTCTTCGAGACGGCGGCCTGCCGCGCGGAAGAGGTCTTCAAACACCCCGCGCATGGTGATGACCGAGGGGCCGGTATCCCAGCGAAAGCCGTTTTCGGTGACTTCGGCCATTTTGCCGCCGATGGCGGGATTCTGCTCAAGGACGGTGACGTTATAACCCCTGGCAGCCAGGTGAATGGCGGCAGAGAGACCGCCAATGCCGGCGCCGAGAATGAGAATGGGAGAGTTTTTCATTGGGTGATTTTCTGATTGGGTGATTGGTGATTGAGGTCAAAAAATCGCCCAATCGCCAAATCACTCAATGGGGAATGGTTCGACCTTTCCACTGCGGGCCGCCGGTGAGATGCCATTGGAGGGCGCGAAAGGTGATGAGGGTCATCAGGAAGACGGAAACGGGCAGGAGGAGCGCGTCACGGATGCGCTGGCGGGAGGTGGCGGCGGTGAGGGCGCGGGTGAGAATGGAAAGAGTAATCAGTAAGCAGCAATCAGTAATCAGTATCCAGTAATCAGTGACCAGGGATGAGTGTCGAGTGACGAGGGCGGTAAAAAGCAAAAACCAGGGGAGGATGAATTGCCACCAGTGGAAAACCGTTGAAAAGAACAAAAAAAGAACACTGTTGCCGTGCCCGGCGAGGATGTTTTTGGCGAATCCGTCGCGGACTTGCGGCCAGTTTTGGTACATGCGGGTTTGAATCAGTCCGTTGGCGTCAGCCATGCGCAAGCGCAAACGGTTGCGTTTGATGGCATGTGCAAAGGCCATGTCGTCGAGGATGTGATTCTTGATGGCGGCATGTCCGCCGATTTTCAGGTAAGATTCGCGCCAAAAGAGCAGGCATTGTCCCATCGCGGCTGCAAAAACCGGCCAGGGGAGGTGATGCACGGCCAAAACAGGCAGGTAGGCCAAAATGGTGAACGCCATCAGCGGAACGACCAGCCGCTCACCCCAGGTTTGGGTGATTTGGGTCGGCCAGACGGTCAGCAGGTCGGCGTTTGTGCGTTGGGCTTCGGCCATCAGGGCCGAGACCGCGCCCGGCCCCCAGCGCACATCGGCGTCGGTGAAGAGCAGGTAGTCGCCCTGCGCCTGCTCCGCGAGTTGGTGGCAGGCCCAGACTTTGCCCGTCCAGCCGGGCGGGAGCGGCGCGCCGGGGAGGATGCGCAGGCGCGGGTCGCCATCCGCGGCGGCGCGGGCAATTTCGGCGGAATTGTCTGTGGAGTGGTCATCAAGGAGGAGAATTTCAAGGTTCGGGACATCCTGGGCCAGCAGGGAGCGGACGGTATCGGCGATGACGGCGGATTCGTTCCGCATGGGAAGAAGTACCGTGATTCGGTATTCGGTATTCGATATTCGAGGAAAAAAGTCAGGTCGTGAGAACTTATGGTTTTGGCGCAGGCGGGGGAAGGTGAAAGCGTTCAGGATGGCGGTCAGGGCAAAGACGATGAGAGGCGAGAAGGAGAGAAGGAAGATGGAAAACATTGAGAAAATGATGAATGCCAGAGACGCCTTGTGAATAACAGATAACGAATTACCAATTACGATTTACCACTTACCAAATCAAAGCGATGTTTCCAAATCAGTAAAACCGCCTGCAACCCAAGCACCCAAAAGAATAGCGGTTCAGGACGAAAGAAGTAAAGATAAACCGCCATGCCTGCCAGCGTGAGAACAACCGTCCTGCCGGAGTTTTTGAGCAGGAGGAACCAGACCGTGACGCCGGCCAGCGCCACGAGCGGCACATCCCAGATGGTCAGGCCAATCCAGACGCCCAGGGCAGTGGCGAGGGCTTTGCCACCCTTGAAGCCCAGGAAGGGAGAATAGGCGTGTCCAAGCATGGGGGCGAGGGCGAGGGCGACCATTGCAAAGCCGCGCATATCGAAGATTTGATAGGCCAGGCCAACCGGCGCGGCGGCTTTGGAGACATCGAGCAGCAGGGCGACCAGCCCCACCCATTTTCCACCCACCCTGAGGGCGTTGGTCGCGCCAGGGTTGTGGTCGCCGACCGCGCGGGGGTCGCGCCGGGCAGCCAGTTTCGTCACCCAGACAGAAAGGGGGAGAGCGCCGGAAACAAAAGAGAGGGTGAGCCAGAAGAGAAGTGAGAAGTGAACAGTCATCAGTATCCAGTAGCGAATATCGAGTATCAAATTATCGAATTATCAAACTATCCGGTTGCCTTGAACGCCGCAGGGCGAGGAGAACGAACAATCCACAAACCAGGAATCCAATCACCGCCGGGCCGGGCTGGCTCCAGAAGATGCCCTGGCCGATGGTTTGCAAAATCCAGGTCAGGACGTATACGAGCGAGAGCGGGCCAAGCGGCAGGTCTTTTGGGTTGGCAAGCAGAGTGATGAGGAACGAAGTCAAAATCCAGCCGAGGTAGTTGCTGAGGGGAATGCCAAAGTAAATGCCAGGGGTCTCCCAAACCCAAAATCCCCAGCCGACCATTTGCGGGTCGAGGAACAAATCCCAGGCGGTGAGGGCGAGCGCGGAAACGAGCGCGAATCTCAATTTGTTGGCATTTTTCCCCAGAATAATGGCGGCAATTGCCCAGGCCGGGGGCAACATCATCAACCAGGCCAGCGGAATCAGGAGCGGGACGCCCGCCAGTTGGGGTTGGAGCAGGTCGGTGTAATGATATTTCCCAAACGGGAATCCGGTTTGCGAGCCGAGCAATTCTGCCAGGTAAGTGAATACGGCCACTATCAAGACGGTTTTGAGCGCGCGCTGCCAACCCCAGGCAACGTACAGGATGATTATGACGGCGCTGGCCTGCATCAGCACGCCAAACGACATGCCGCGAATCAGCGCGTTTTCGCCCAAAATCCAACCGAGGATGGGCAGGGAAATCATGGTCAGCACCCAAAAAACAATGGGGACGAGGGTGCTGCGCGGGTAACGAAAGGCGCGATAGGCTTGAATCATGCACTCATTTAACGGGGGAAACCCCATCAGAACCTATCGAAAACAGCAATTCTCCATATGAATTGCCAGGCGAGCGCCCCGAAGGCTGCTTCAGTCTTCCAACATCCAGGCGTAGAGATGTTTCGGCCCATGCACGAGGCAGGTGAGGAAGAGTTGAACCTGGGGCATGGTTAAAACTTACATCCTTTGCGCGGCTTCGAGAATTGGAAAAACTTACAGGACGATTATGCAGCCGGCAGGATGACCCCCAGCACGGCCACGAAATGGGCCAGCGCGCCGAGCAGGACGAAGATGTGCCAGACTTCGTGAAAGCCGAACTTGCCCGGCGCGAAGTTGAACAGTTTCGCGGCGTAGACCACCGCCCCCAGCGTGTAAATCACCCCGCCCGCTATCAGCCAGCCGAGCGTGAACGGAGTCAGGGCGACCGTCATTTCGCCGGCCGCCATCAGGCACAGCCAGCCCATCAGCACATAGATTCCCGCCGAAAGCCAGCGCGGCGCGCCCATGTAAAACAATTTGACGGCGATTCCGGCAATTGCAATCCCCCAGACAATCGCCAGCAGCCCCCAGCGGTAGAATCCACTGAAGGCGTTGACGCAGAACGGGGTGTAGGTTCCGGCAATCAGCAGATAGATGGCCGAATGGTCGAGTTTGCGCAGGATGGCCGTCACTTTTGGCCCGGCGTTGACCAGGTGATAGGCGGCGCTGGCCGAAAACAGCCCGACCAGGCTGAGGCCGTAGACCAGCGCCGAGACGAATTTTTCCAGCCCGCTGGAGGCCAGCGCCAGCAGGACGATTTGGCCGATAAATGCTGCAATTGCCCCGCCCAGGTGGGTGAGGCCGCTGACGGGTTCGCGGAGGCGTTTCCCAAGAGAGGAGGGGGTGGGTGACATGGGGAATCCTTTTCAGTAGTCAGTAATCAGTGAACAGTGAACAGTGAACAGTGAACAGTGCAAATACCGTCCCGAAGGTTTTTGGGCGCAGCGTTGGCCCTTTTCGGCAGCCTTCGGGACGTTATTCCGTGACCAGTGTATCAGGACAGGCCCGGGCGAACCTATCGGCTGGCTAACAGTTGGGTATCAATTCGG
>DAOTZM010000308.1:0-18324 GCA_034434035.1 Anaerolineales bacterium | reverse complement strand
CGGGCGGCTGGAAATCGGCGAAATGTCCACCAAGCCGAATCCGCTCTGGATTCGACGCATTGAATCGGCGGCGCGTGAATATCTTCGGCTGGATGAAGAATTGGAAATCGAAGAAACCTGGGCCGGGCTGCGTCCCACCACGCCCGATGGGCTGCCGATGATCGGCTTCTCGTCCCGCCATAAGAACCTGCTGCTCGCCGCCGGTCACGCCATGCTCGGTCTCTCGCTCGCGCCGGGGACGGGGCAGGTTGTGGCCGGGCTGGCAAACGGCGAGGAACCGGGATTCGACCTCCGCCCGTTCCGGCTGCGATGAATTAAAACCCGAACAGGAACGTCAAATCATTGACATTGGTGCCGCTGGGGCCGGGTTGCAGCAGGTCGCCGAGCGGGGCGAAAAAGTGATAGGAGTCATTGCGTTCGAGGAATGCGTCCGGGACGAGATTCAGCGCCCGGGCGCGCTGCGCCGTTTCGCCGGTGACAACCGCCCCGGCGGCGTCGGTCGGGCCGTCTTCGCCGTCGGTGGCGAGGGTGACGAGCATGACATTTTCCAACCCGGCCAGCTCGCGCGCGGCGGCCAGGGCCAATTCCTGGTTGCGCCCACCCAGGCTGTGGGACAGGTCGGAGACCTGTCCTACGAGGGTTGTGCTGTTAGCGGACAGGCCGGAGACCTGTCCTACGGGGGCTGGTATAGCGGACAGGCCGGAGACCCCTCCACCTGCGTGGGGTGTGGTGGCGTCGGACAGGTCAAAGACCTGTCCGACGAGCGTTACCGTGGTTTCACCGCCCGCGACAAGGCAAAAGGGGCGTGGAATTCCCTCACCCCTGGCCCCTCTCCCATCGGGAGAGGGGGAGATGAAGGCGCACAGTTCTTTCGCCACCTGGCGCGCTTCGCCTTGCCAGGAATCGCCCAGGAATTGCGCCTGGAAGCCTTCGGATTGTGCCTGTTGGAGGGCGGCCTGCGCCGCCATGGCATTGCTGCCGACGATGACATTTTCCACGCGCGCGAACAACCCCTCGCCCGGTTTGGGGGTTTCGGGAGATTGTTCCAGCGTTTGCAATATGGCGGCTGGGACTTTATCCGTTAAACCGTATTTTTCCAGCACCCGGAGCGCGTCGGCCCGGCTGGAGGGGTCGGGGGCGGTGGGGCCGGAGGCAATCGCCTCGAGCGGGTTCCCGACCACGTCCGAGAGAATCAGGCTGAGTACCCGCGCCGGGGAGGCGGCCCGCGCCATCCCGCCGCCTTTGACCCGGTCGAGATGGCGGCGCAGGGTGTTGATTTCGTCGATGCGCGCGCCGCAGGCCAGCAGTTGGCGGGTGAGGGATTGCAAATCGTCGAGGGTCAGGCCGGGGTGAGGAGCGGTTATCAGGGCCGAGCCGCCGCCGGAGATGAGACAGAGCAGCAGGTCGTCGGCCTCCAGCCCGGAGACAAAGCGCAAGGCGGCTTCCCCTGCTTGCAGGGAGCGGCTATCGGGGACGGGATGTCCGCCCACGAGAACGGCAGCCGGAGTCAGCCCGGTTTGTTCCGCGTGTTTGGGTATGACCAGGGCGGCGGTCACGTCTATCCTCTCGAACACGGCGCGGGTCATGGGAATCGCCGCTTTTCCCAAGCCCAAAACGAAAATCCGCCGGGCAAGCGGTATGGGTTGTTCGGAAAGATATTTCTGTACGGCGCGCCCCGGCTCGACGGCTTGCAGGGCGGCGGCCAGGATGCGCGTCACGCTCGCGCCGCGCGGGTGCTGGCGCAGGGTGGTGGTGAGGAAATGTTCGGGAAGCATGGGGTTATGCTATCATAAAAGGGTGATAAGCGGCCCGAAGGCTTCGCGGCTCTCCAAGAATTAGCGTGAGAGCAGTACACGGACACTTGCGCCTGCGCTGCAAGTGCAGGTGTTACGCGGATTTCGCGGATTCGCACGGAAAAGACAAAATTTTGCTTTTTCAGCATGAAAAATCCGTGTTTTTTCCGTGTTCATCCGTGTAATCCGTGTCCAAAAAAATTATTCACGGAGATTCTCGGAGAACCGGCTTCGCCGAAAAACCTTTTGGGACGATTTGGATTAAGGAGGCCGCTATGCCCAAACCGAAAGTGTTCGTCACCCGCGTCATCCGCGACAAAGGATTGGATTTGGTCAAAGAATTTTGCGAGGCTGAAATTTGGCCGGGAGAACTGCCGCCGAGCCGCGAAGTTTTGCTCGAAAAGGCGCGCGGCGTGGAGGGCATTTTGTGCCTGCTGACCGACCGCATCGACGGTGAAGCGATGGACGCCGCCGGGCCGGGACTGAAGGTGGTCAGCAATCACGCGGTCGGATTCGATAACATCGTCGTCCCCGACGCCACCGCGCGCGGGATTCCGGTTGGCAATACGCCGGGCATCCTGACCGACGCGACCGCCGATTTCGCCTTCGCCCTGCTGCTGGCCGCCGCGCGGCGCGTGACTGAGGCCGAGCGCTACCTGCGGGCTGGCAAGTGGGTGACGTGGGGGCCATCCACCCTGCTGGGGGTGGATTTGGCCGGGAAAACCCTGGGGTTGGTGGGGTTTGGGCGCATTGGGCAGGCGGTTGCCAAACGCGCGGCGGGTTTTGACTTGCGCGTGATTTACTATGACCCCTCCGCTGCCCCGGCCTGGAATGCCTCGCCGGTCGGCGCGCTCGATGAGCTGCTGCGCGAATCCGATTTCGTCTCGCTGCACACCCCGCTGACCGACGAAACCCGCCGGATGGTGAACGCCGAGTTTTTCTCCAAAATGAAGCCGACCGCCGTGCTGGTCAACACCGCGCGCGGGGGCGTGCTCGACCAGGACGCGCTCTATGACGCGCTGAAGACCAGGCGGATTTTTGCCGCCGCGCTGGATGTGACCGACCCGGAGCCGCTGCCGCTCGATTGTCCGCTGCTGACGCTGGAAAACTGCCTGATTGCCCCGCACATTGCCAGCGCCTCGACCTATTCCCGTGACATGATGGCGTATCTCGCCGCCCAAAACCTGATTGCCGGGCTAAAGGGCGAGCGCTTGCCGCACTGCGTCAACCCGGAAGTGTACGAGCGGTAGTTATTCGGGTTTCTCGACCACAATCGTCGCTTCGGTGACGAGCGCGGCCACCGCGCCGACCGCCGCCAGGGTGGGGGCCAGCACCGCGCCGACCACGCCAATCGTCAGCGGAAATTCGACCAGCACCTTGCCGGTTTTGTCCTTAATCATCACCCGGCGGATGTTGCCCTCGCGCAGCAGTTCCTTGACTTTGGCAAGCAGTTGCTCGCCGTTGACCGAAAATTCTTCCGTGTGAAATTGTTCAGACATAACGCCTCCGTTTTGATTTTACCCGCTCCCGAATATACCGCGCCACCTCCCCGGCCACATCGAAGCCGGTGGCGCGCTCGAAGCCCTCGAAATCGGGCTGGCGGTTGACTTCCAGAATCATCGGCTCTTGGCCCTTCAGGCGGATATCGACGGCGGTGATTTCACGCCGCAGGGCGCGGGCGGCCTGCTCGGAGAGCGGCTGGAAACCGGGAAACGCATCCAGCGCGTGGGGCGCGAACTTCCCGCCGAGTGAATGATTGGTGCGGAAATCCCCGTTGGGCGGCCTGCGGCTGACCATGACCGGCAGCGCCTGGTAGCCCACCACCAGGATGCGGTAATCTTCTTCAGCGGGCAGGTATTCCTGCAACATCAACTCACCGTAGGTGTAATGCCATAAGCGGCGGTGGAGTTGCTCGGCGTTATGCACCAGGTAGGTGTGTTCACCGCGCGCGCCATGCACGCCTTTAAGGATACATGGGTATTTCAATTGTTCAGCCAGCGACTCGACTTGCTTTGGGTTGAACAATTGCCAGGTGCGCGGGCAGGGCAGGCCATGTTCGGCCAGCACCAGGTAGTCGTGCATTTTGCTGACGGCGTACCCTTCGTCGGTCAAACTCTCATCAATCACCACTTTGCCCGCGTCGCGGAACAGGCGGGCAATCGTCAGGGCTTCGGAGATGTACGGGTAAAAGGTGCGCACTACCAGCCCGTCGCAAGTCTCCAGCAGGTTCACGCCCAGGCCAAACAGGCCAGCCTTTTGGCCTTCGATGTCGAAACTGACATCGTGAATATTGCAAACGATTAAGTCCAGTCCTTGCTGCCGGGCGGCTTCCTGTACCCGGCGGGTGGTATACACTTCTTCCCATCCCAACCAGACAACCCTCATGGGCGGCTCCTGATCGATACAAAACACGTTTTTGTTTTTACCACGACGGTAACGACGGAACACGACGGAAACTTTTTTACCTGTCGCTCTCCGTTGCCGCCGTCGTGGTAAATTTCCACTTCGGTTGTCTCCAGTTTTATATCGGGAAGCGGCTGATGACGACCGCCGG
This sequence comes from Anaerolineales bacterium, assembly GCA_034434035.1. GTDB lineage: Bacteria > Chloroflexota > Anaerolineae > Anaerolineales > Villigracilaceae > UBA5195. The sequence goes on along the minus strand of DAOTZM010000308.1, from coordinate 13,977 downwards.
GGTGGGCAGGTTGACCTTATCGCCGCCTTTCAGGTCGGCGGGGGCTTTGCCCGCTTCTTTGGGCGCGGACTGGTAAATGGAAATCGGCGTCCCTTCGGCGGCGGATTTCAGTTCGACGTAAGCCTGGCCGGTCAGGCAGCCTTCGGCATCCACCGCGCAGGAGGTGACCCAGCCGATGACTTTGCCGCGCTTATCCAGCACCGGGTCGCCGTTGTGGGCCATGCGCACGCCTTTTTCTGCAAAGCGGAAGCGCGCCACCACGCCTTTGCGGGTCTGTTCGCTGGCAAGCAACGCTTCGCGCCCAATGAACCAGGGCTTGTAGAATTTGGCGTAGCCGATGAAGCCGCTTTCGCCGATTCCCAAATCAGGCTGGCCGAATTTGCCCGAACCGTCGCCCATTTCATGCCCGTAGAGCGGCAGGCCGGCCTCGGTGCGCAGCGAATCGCGCGCGCCCAGGCCAATTGGCTTCAGCCCGAATGTTTCGCCGACGCGCATCAGCGCCTGCCAGAACTCGGCTGCCCGTTCCGGGTGGACGAATAGTTCATAGGCCGCCTTTTCGCCGGTGTAGCCGGTGCGCGAGACAATCAGGTCGAAGGGTTCGTTGATTCCGTTTTCCTTTGTCCCCAAGCGGGCATCGCACAGGTGCGTGCGCTTGAGAGCGCGAATGCGGCTGAGAGTCTCATGGTCTCCGCCGAGGGCCAGCAGGATGTCGGTGCTGCGCGGGCCTTGCAGGGCGATGTCGATGCGCATGTCGTTACCGGCTTTGGGGTCGCGCAGGTTGCGGAGGAGGGCGTTGCAGCCAAAGGCGCGCGCCCAGGGCCGGGCGGCATCCACTTTCACCGTGCCATCGCGCACCGCTTCGAGCCAGGCGCGGTCCTTGTCATCGTTCGAGGCGTTCACCACCATCAGGTATTTATCGCGCGCGCGGCGGTAGACCAGCGTGTCATCAATCACTTTCGCATCGGGGGTCATGAAGTGGGTGTATACCGACGCGCCTGGGTTGAGTTTGCCGATGTCGTTGGCGCAGACGCTATCGAGGAACGCGGCGGCGTCCTCACCCTCGACGGCATAGACGCCCATGTGCGCCACGTCGAACAGCCCCGCCGCCTGGCGCGTGGCGAGATGTTCCTCCAGCACCGAACTGTACCAGACCGGCATTTCCCAGCCCGCAAAGGGGATGATTTTCGCGCCGGATTGTTTGTGGATTTCGTACAAGGGGGTGCGGCGCAGGGGAGACTCTTTGTCTCGACTTTGCTCGACAACCATCTCCTCCCACTGGAAATCGGGAAGCGCTGCCCCAGTGCCGCCGCTGATACCGATATGGAAAGGCTTGTTCCCGGCGACGGGGTTGCCCTCGGCGCTGACCGCTGGTTCCGTTGAATCGGCCACAATCACCAGCCCGGGGATGTGACGCGGGGTGTAATCGGGGGAGCCGTCCAGGTTCAGGGAGGTGTACCCGTCCGAATGTCCGCGCAGCCAGGCGGCGGTCAGCCCGGCTTGTTGGGGCGGCACGCTCAGGCGGAAGCGGGTCAAATCGAGGCAGGTCAGCGTCCCGGTCACTTCGCCGCGCGGGGTGATGATTTTGGTTGGCTGGCTCTCCCCCGGCTGGAGGGCCGCGATGTCGCTGGTCAGGACGTAGTTCAGGAACTGGCGGACGCGGAACCCATATATCTCGAACACGCCGTTCGAGGGGTCATCAATATAAAAGAAATGGGGATACCCATGTTTGGCCGGCTCGAAATCGACCCCGGCAGAATCGGCCAGGGCGCGCACTTTTAAGCGAGCGCCCTCCAGCACGTTGAAATCCACCTTGGCGCGGCGCTTGACCCGCTTGGGATTGGGCGTATCGATACGGTGCGGGGCGGCGGCCAGCAGCACATCGGCGATGATGTCGGCCAACTGGCGGCTTTTCTCCTCGTCGAAACCGCGCTGGGTAATCCAGGGCGTGCCAAGCCGCACGCCGGAGGGGTCATTGGCAGCCAGGTCGCCGGGCATGGTGTTGCGGTTGGCGACAATGCCCACCAGGTCGAGGATGCGCACCGCGCGGTCGCCGGAAAGGGTTGTGCCGTCGGGGGCTTTGATGGGGCGGCAGTCGATGTTGAGCAGGTGCGAATTGGTTCCGCCGTAGGCAATGCGCAGGCCGCGCTCCGTCAGGCGGTCGGCCATTACTTTGGCGTTTTTGATGGTCTGCTCTTGCAAGACCTTGAACTGGGGCGTTTGCGCCAGTTTGAAGGTCAGCGCCAGGGCGGCGAAAATGTGGACGTGCGGCCCGCCCTGTTCGCCGGGGAAAACCGCCCGGTCGATTTGCCGGGCCAGGTCTTTATCGGTGGTCAGGATGATTGCGCCGCGCGGCCCGTGCAGGGTTTTGTGGGTGGTGGATGTGATGACATCTGCGTATCCTACGGGCGAGGGGACGACTCCCGCTGCCACCAGCCCGCCGATGTGGGCAATATCGGCCAGTAAATAAGCGCCCACGGCGTCGGCAATTTCTCGATACTTCTTCCAGTCTGGAATCCAGGGATAGGATGAATACCCGGCGATGAGCATTTTGGGCTTATGCTCCTTCGCCAGCGCCATCATCGCCTCATAATCAATCTGCTCGGTGGCGGGGTCGATGGCATACGAGACGATGTTGAAGTATTTGCCGGAGCGGTTGACCGGCGAGCCGTGCGAGAGATGCCCGCCGTGGAACAGGCTCATGCCCATCACCGTATCGCCTGGTTTGACCAGGGCGTGATAGACCGCGTTGTTGGCCGGGCCGCCCGAAAGCGCCTGCACGTTGACGAAAATCTCATCGGGGCCGATGCCGTTGGCGGCGAAGGCCTCGGCGCAGCGGCGGCGCGCCAGGGCTTCGACCGTATCGGCATATTCGACGCCTTTGTAGTAGCGCGGGTCGGCGTAGCGGCGGTAATGCGCCAGTTGGCTGGCGTAATCCAGGATTTCGGCCTCGGTCTGGGTGCGGGTCGATTCGTTGGGATACCCTTCCGCGTAAATGTTCTGGAACGATGCCCCCATTGCCTCGCGCACAGCCAGGGGGGCCTGGCTTTCAGAGGGAATCAAAATCAACTTGCGGGCCTGGCGTTCTGACTCAAGTTGGGTCAGTTCATACACTTCCGGGTCGAGGTCGGCCAGGGAGCCGCGGAATAAATAATCGGACATGCAAGTCTCCTTGTGGGGATAGTTGGTTTTATCATGAGTCGTACCGAAGGGTTCTTGCGAGCGGCGCAGGGACCCTTTGGGATGTCAATCAACTGCGAGCAGGTGAATTGTAGAACGGTTTGGCAGGGACGGCAAGAGCCAAACGTCATGCCCTCCGCTTGAATTTGGATGGGTTCTGTTCTATAATAAGTTCATAAAACCTTACAAAGATGTAAGGAGTGCGCAAAGCCTGAGGGGGGCGGCTTTGTTGATTCCAGCCTCATCATTAGGGAGGAAAATCATGAAAAACCAACCGTTTTTTCCGCATGACCAAAAATTTTCATTCATCCTGGTATTCATCCTGTTGTTTTCGAGTCTGCCATTGGTCGAGGCCAACGCACAGCCTGTAACCGCTTCTGGGAACGGCCTGTACGCCGAATATTTCGACCTGGAAGGCAATCCATACCTGTTCGAGGGCCAGCCGCTGGTGGTGAACGGCGAAGGCCCGCTCGACCATGGCTGGCATATCCCTTGTGGGATGGATACCCTGGAAACCTATTACCAGGGTGTTTGCGCCCGTTGGGCCGGGGCAATTGGCGCCAACGGTACCCGCTTCCAGGAAATTCTGACCGGCTATCTCGAAGCGCCGCAAACCGGCAGTTATGTTTTCCATGGCGATATCGATGATTTCGTCGAAATCACCCTGCTTGGGCAAACCTACGCATTCGACATCCCTTTCGGCGGCTTTTACACGCTGCCCCCACTCGCCCTGACCGCCGGGGAACGCTACCCTATCCGCGTCAAATTCATGAACCGGGGCGGCGTTGCCAGGCTCAACCTGTACTGGACGCTGCCCGACGGGACGAAAGAAGTCGTACCTCGTAAATATCTCTATACGGGCATTCCCAACCAGCCGCCGGTGGCCGATGCAGGCGGCCCGTATGCCGGGTTGGAGGGCAGCCCGGTCACGCTCGATGCATCCGGCTCCTCTGACCCGGACAACAATATTGTCGAATACGCCTGGGACCTGGATAACAATGGGAGTTACGAAACCATCGGCGTCAGTCCGCAGGTCACTTTCGACGACAATGGCGCATTCCAGGTCGGGCTGCGCGTGACCGATGCCTATGGCGAGAGCAGCACCGGTGTCGCCGAGATTGTGATTGCCAACGTTCCGCCGGTTATAACCACCATGAACATTCCTGCGACGGTATCTGCCGGTTCCTCCTTCGCTGTCCAGGCTGATTTCAACGACCCCGGCCTGCAAGATACCTTCACCGCCACCTGGGATTGGGGAAACGGTCAGGTTTCAGAAGGAACAATCTCTGACCGCAGCGTGACCGGCGCATACGCTTACCCTGCGGCTGGGACATTCACCATCACGCTCACTATCATCGATAAAGATGGCGCCCAGGGCAGCCGCTCTGTTTCTATCGAGGCGGCACAGCTCGTTGTCGTTGCGGATGCCGGCCCCGACCGCGCGGCGGCGGAAGGCGAAGTCATCCCCCTCGATGCATCCGGCTCTTCCGACCCAACCGGCGGCGCGCTGACCTTTGCCTGGGACTTCGATAACGATGGCCTGTACGACGATGCCAGCGGCGTTACGCCCGCGGTCAGCTTTCCCGATGACGGCGTCTATCTGATTGGCTTGCTCGTCACCAGTTCGACAGGCGCTTCCGCCACCGATACCGCGCTGGTGACGGTCAGCAACGTCGCCCCGGTTGTACAGTTGGGCGGGGCAAAGGTCGGTTCCGACGGGAAATTTTCCGCCTCGGGCAGTTTTAGCGACCCCGGCGCGGATACCTGGAGCGGAACAGTGAACTATGGCGATGGGAGCGCAACCCGGCCGCTCACCTTGCAGGCCGATAAAACCTTCACCCTCCTGCATACCTATTCTTCTTACGGAACTTTTATAGCGCAGGTCTGTATCAATGACGATGACGGCGGGCGGGGATGCGCGCAGGTATCCGTCGAATATCTTGCCAATCGCCCTCCCGTTGCCAATGCGGGCGGCCCCTACTGGGTGCGCGAGGGGCGAACCATTCGCCTGGATGCATCCAATTCCTATGACCCCGACGGCGACCGTCATCTTGTGTATGAGTGGGACCTGGATGGAAATGGCGATTTCAGCGATGGCTCTGGCAAGAGGGTGGCTTTTTACGGCAAGGATGATGCCGTTCAAACCCTTTGGCTGAGGGTAACCGACAGCAAAGGCGCGAGCAGTATTGCCAGCACAACCGTCACTATCGCCAACACGCGTCCATACATCGTTAATCACTATATCAACCGGTTTACCCGCGTGGGCGCGCCCATCTATCCCTGGGTCGAATTCCGCGACCGGGGCCTGTTCGATACCTTCAGCGCAGTATGGGATTGGGGCGATGGCACGCAAACCGAAGCGGAAATGATAGATTATTCCGCTTTTGGGGAGCATACCTACACCCGGCCAGGCCGCTACAAAATCACCGTGACCATTTATGACGATGACGGGGGGAGCGTGACCCTGACCCGCTGGATATTCGTCTACGGAGGCTGGAGGAAATAACAGGCAAGGCAACCCCCCGTCTAAACAGGGCGGGGTTTTTATGTTTCTGAAATTGTAAAGTTGACGCGCTTTTTTGGCTGTGGTATTATCGCGGCACAATCCAATAGCCCCTAAACGGCACTCTTATCCAGAGAGGCGGAGGGAACGGCCCTGTGAAGCCTCGACAACCGGTCGGCCTAGCCGAACACGGTGCCAATTCCGACAGACGGATGTTCTGGGAGATGAGAGGGCAGCCGCGCTTCTTGCAAATTGCCCTTTCAATACGTCCGAAGGGGCAATTTTTTTATTCAAGGAGAAAAACCACAATGAGCAATACCTTCATGAACTCGTCCAAACTCCTGTTCACGTCCGAATCCGTGACGGAGGGGCATCCCGACAAAATGTGCGACCAGATTTCGGATGCCGTGTTAGATGCCTGCCTGGAGCAGGACCCCTACTCGCGCGTGGCTTGCGAAACTGCCACCAAGACCGGCTATGTGATGCTGCTGGGCGAAATTACCACTCATGCTTTTGTCAATTTCGATGAGCTGGTTCGCAAAGTCGTGACCGAAATTGGCTACGACCGCGCCAAAAAAGGCTTCGACGGCAATACTTGCGGCGTGCTTTCGGCCATTGCCAGCCAAAGCCCCGATATCGCCATGGGCGTCGACCATGCGCTCGAAGACAAAACCGGCGAAATGAAGGATGCGGATATCGAACACGTCGGCGCGGGCGACCAGGGCATGATGTTCGGCTATGCCTGCAACGAAACCCCCACCTTGCTTCCCATGCCCATCTACCTGGCCCACAAACTCAGCTACCGCCTGAGCGAAGTCCGCAAAGACGGCACGCTCGAATGGCTGCGACCCGATGGCAAGAGCCAGGTGACGGTGGAATATTCCTACGGGAAACCGAAGCGCATCGATACGGTGCTTATCTCCACCCAGCACGCTCCTGAAATCTCGCAAGAGGACATCCGCGCGGCCATCATCGAGCATGTCATTAACCCCGTCCTGCCCGCTGACATGGTGGATGCCGGCCTGAAGATTTACGTTAACCCAACCGGGCGTTTCGTCGTCGGCGGCCCGATGGGCGATGCCGGACTGACCGGGCGCAAAATCATTGTCGATACCTACGGCGGCATGGGCCGGCATGGCGGCGGCGCGTTTTCGGGCAAGGACCCCACCAAGGTCGACCGCTCCGCCGCGTATGCCGCGCGCTGGGCGGCCAAGAACGTGGTCGCCGCCGGCCTGGCCGACCGCTGTGAAATTCAGGTGGCCTACGCAATTGGCGTGGCGCACCCGCTCTCGGTCAATGTGGAAACCTTTGGCACCGGCAAAATCAGCGACGAAAAGATTGGCGAACTCATCACCCAACACTTCGACCTGCGCCCCGGCGCGATTATCCGCGACCTCGACCTGCGCCGCCCCATCTACCGCAAAACTGCCGCTTACGGGCATTTTGGCCGCGACGATGTGCAATTCCCCTGGGAATCGACCGACCGGGCCGCAGCCCTGCGCAAGGCTGCGGGACTGTAAAATCTCCCCTCAAAGCAACGTCCCGAAGGTTTTGAAACCTTCGGGACGTTTATTTTTACTGTCCGGCTGCCGCCAGAGCCGTCTCGATTTCCTGCTGGAAGACCTCGAACGGCATCGCGCCGGGTATCAGCCGCCCATTGATGACGAAAGACGGGGTCGAAAGCCCGCCGGATGAATATTGCCCGGCAGCCACCAAATCGGCGTAATTGGTGGTCGAGGTAATATCACGGGCGGCGTTTTGCTGGTCTTCGAGCAGCCTGGCCGCATACTTGCCGTTATTGAAGCAATCCCTGAAGGTGTTCATGTTGATATTAAGCTTTTCCGCGAAGGCAACCAGGCGGGAGTCGCTAAACTGGCCCCGGTTTGGGCCTTCCAGTAGATTTTCGAAAATAATATCGTGCATTTCCCAGAATTTACCCTGGTCCCCTGCGCAATACGCGGCTTCCGCTGCTCGCGCCGATTCAGGGCTGAGGAATTGCCCGACCGAGCGATATTCGAAATACACTTTGCCGGTGGCGACATACGCCTCGACAATCTGATGCTCTGTTGTCGTGGCAAACCGTCCACAATACGAACATTTGAAATCGGAGTAGTTGATAATTTTAACCGGGGCATTGGGGTTGCCCATGGCGTTGAAATTCGCCTGCGGGCGAGGCTTGAGTTCCGGCATAACGATTTCACCCACCGGCTGGTTGGCCGAGACGATGAAAAACAGGGCAATTGCAGCTGCCACGAGCAAGCCGCCCCCTATCAGCATCATCCTTTGCATTTTTGTCTGTCGCGCGCGTCGTTCGCGCAATTCCTGGCGTTTGCTCATCTTCTCTATCCTTTCGATGTGAAACAAAGTAATGAAATTTTCCCATGCCCGATGTGTTTTGTCCAGTAACCACAGATAAGAGTTGGATTAAAGAGAGTTGGCGGGGCAGTGCAACTGCCTCGCCAACTGGGAACCGGTTGAAATCCACCTCAGGCCGGGAGCGAGACTTGCGGCAGGTGCTGCATGGCCTCTGCCACAGACTCGGCGGGGTATTCGTAGTCTTCCAGGCCGTTGTGCAGGTATTTTTCGTAGGACACCATGTCGAAATGCCCATGCCCCGACAGGTTGAACAGGATGACGCGTTTTTCGCCCTTCGTTTTGGCGTCCAGCGCTTCGTCGATGGCAGCGCGGATGGCGTGCGCGCTCTCAGGGGCCGGGATGATGCCTTCCGCTTTGGTGAATTGCACCGCCGCCTCGAAGGTGGCGCGCTGCTTGACTGCCGCCGCATCCACCAAACCGGCATCGTACAACGCTGAAAGGGTGGGGGCCATGCCATGATAGCGCAACCCGCCGGCGTGGATGCCCGGCGGCATGAAGGCGTGGCCGAGGGTGTGCATCTTGACAATGGGCGCCATCTGGGCGGTGTCGCCGTAATCGAAGGTGTAGACGCCTTTCGTCAGGGAAGGTGTTGCCGTCGGTTCGACCGCCAGCAGGCGGGTACGCTGCCCGTTTTTGAGATTCTCACGCAGGAAGGGGAAGGCTATCCCGGCAAAGTTCGAGCCGCCGCCCACGCAGCCGATAACCACGTCGGGATATTCCCCGGCCATATCCATCTGCTTGAGGGACTCCTCGCCAATCACGGTCTGATGCAGCAGGACATGGTTCAGCACCGAACCCAGCCCGTATTTTTTCCTGCCGCCCGAAGTGGCCGCCGCTTCCACCGCTTCCGAAATGGCAATACCCAGCGAGCCGGAGTTTTCGGGGTTTTGTTCGAGCAGGGAACGCCCGTAATTGGTCTGGTCGGTTGGGCTGGCATACACCTTCGCGCCAAAGGTCTCCATGAAAATGCGGCGGTAGGGTTTCTGGTTATAAGAGATTTTGACCATGTACACTTCCAGGTCGAGACCGAAATAGTTACAGGCCATTGCCAGTGAAGTGCCCCACTGCCCGGCTCCGGTTTCGGTCGTCATGGCGTGCGTGCCGCCGATTTTGTTGTAGAAGGCCTGGGCGACGGCGGTATTGGGCTTGTGACTGCCCACCGGCGAGGCGCCTTCATACTTGTAATAGATGTGGGCGGGTGTGCCGAGCGCTTTTTCGAGCCGCGCAGCGCGAATCAGGGGGGTGGGCCGCCACAGTTTGTAAATCTCGCGCACTTCTTCGGGAATTTCGATGTAGCGCTCGGCGCTGATTTCCTGCATAATCAAATCCATCGGGAACAAGACCGAGAGAAAATCGGGCGTGACGGGTTCGAGCGTGCCGGGATGCAGCACCGGCGCGGGCGGCACCGGGCTGTCAGCGTTGACGTTGTACCAAAACTTCGGCAGGTCGGCTTGCGACAGGTTGAAGCGGGTTGGGTCGGACATGATAATTTCTCCTTGAAATGGGTTGGGCAAATTGGCAATTTGCCTTACGGGACAAAGATTGGGCCGGGGACATCCCCGTTTAACGGATGTTCAGCGAGGCGTTGGGCGTAGACCTGCTCTGCCGACAGCACGGCGAGAACCTCCCCGGCCACGACTCCCTGCTCCTGGGCGGGAATCTCCCTCGTGCGTTCCCCGTCGAAAGAAGATTGGGTTTGTGGGTTCATTCGTTCCTCCTTTTCACGGGAGCAAGCTCCCGCGCTCCAGAATTAAAAAACGCGCTCATCCCATTGCCGGGACGAACGCGAAGTCCGTGGTGCCACCCGAATTAGGCCGCCGATTAACAAAAAAACCCCGCGGTGTTGCGGGGAAAAGAAGCCAGCCTCACTCGTTCCGGGTACGCCCTCAACGAGGGTTATACCCTGGCCCTGTAACGGGAGCCTCCCGGCGCGGGTTACTTCCATCATCCGTTTACCACTTGTTGGGTATCCGTTGAAGGGTTCGCCCTGCAACTCCGAGGTCCATTCGGCGCTGTCGTTTCGGGCAGGGCTTTCACCACATGCTGCCTGCTCTCTGAACCGTCGTCCTGCGCGTACTCGTCCTCATCGCGGTTTTTGCATTTATTGGTCGTGATTATATGCCCCTGGCGCGTTTTGTCAAGGCGCGTTTTGCCGGGCGATTGCAAAAAGATGCCGATTCTGGCTGCGCTGTCGCGCTCATTTCTATCCGCTGTTATAATTACTTTTATGATTGAGTTAACAATCCCCGGACATGGGAATTTGACCATCGAACACCTGGTGATGGACGTGAACGGCACGCTGGCCCTGGATGGGGTGCTGCTCGAGGGCGTCTCCAAACGGATTGGCGCGCTGCGCGACCGGTTGGAAATCCACCTGTTGACCGCCGATACGCACGGACGGCAGGCCGTCATTGACCAACTGCTCAACCTGCAAGCGGCGCGCATCCGGGGCGGGCGCGAGGCTGAGCAAAAGGCCGAATATGTCCGCAGCCTGGGCGCGGAGCGGGTGGCCGCCATTGGGCAAGGGGCGAACGACGCCCTGATGTTGCGCGAAGCCGCCCTGGGAATTTGCGTCCTGTCTATCGAAGGGCTGGCGACCGAAACCCTGGCGGCTGCCGACCTGCTGATGCCCGACATCCTGAGCGCCCTCGACCTGTTCGACAAACCCCTGCGATTGATTGCGAGTCTGCGCAAATGAGCCTTCCAGAAGACAAACGTCTCCCCGACGGCGAAGAGCTGTCCAGTGAAATCACGCCGCAGTCCGAAGCGCCCCTCGAAGCGCAGGGGCAGGACGCCTCCCCTGAAGGAGGGGCGCACGAAACGCAAGGCCCGTCTTTTCCCGCGCCAGACTCAGTACCGGAATTCGATTTTTCGGGCATGGAAAACGATGTGGATGCCTTCCGCCGCCAGTTGCAAGAGTTCGAGTTCACGCCTGCCGCCATACGCCTGCCAGAAGAGCGCCCGGCGCGCCCGGAACCTCCGCGCCGACGCCGGCGCAGCAATCGCATCCTCCAGCGGCCCGAGGCCAGCGAGTTGGGAGACCGGCTCGAATCGATTGCCCATCGTTCTGCCCCCACTATCGACTTCTTCATCTTTGCCTTCCTGTCGGGCTGCATCCTGGCGGTTGGCTATCTCCTGAATGCCCCGGCTATCCTGCTGCTGGGCATTATCGTGGCCCCGCTCATGGCTCCCTGGGTCGGCGCCATGCTGGCAGCTTCTACCGGCGAAACGCGCTTTCTGAGGCAAACCCTGGGCGCGCTGCTGACCGTTGTGGTGATGGTCTTCCTGATAGGCGCGTTGGGCGGTTTTGCCTCGCGCCTGTTCCAGCCGATGGATTCGACCCAGGCCCTGCTGCACGCCCGCCTGTGGTGGCACGACTTGTTGCTGCTCATCCTCGGCACGACCGTGCTGGTCATCTCCTTCATCCAGAGCGAGGACAAACCGGTTTTAGCCAGCCTGATGGTGGCTTACGAATTGTTCCTGCCGGTCAGCGCGGCGGGCTTTGGTCTCGGCTCCGGCGTGGAGGGATTGTGGCCGCAGGCCGGGCTGGTGTTCCTCATTCACCTGGCCCTCTCGCTCATCATCAGCCTGATGATTTTCTTCTACATGGGCTTCCGTCCGGTTGAAACTTCGGGATATATCGTCACGACTGCGGTGGTCGTCGTCAGCCTGGCCTTTGTGGGCGGTTTCTTTGGATTGGGGACGCTATTGAGCGCGCGCGGCGAAGAAGTGGAGGCCACGCCCACGCCCTCCCTGACCCCCACGCAGACTCTCCTGCCCAGCCCCAGCCTGCCTCCCACCAAGTTGGCGACCATCACCCCCCTGCCGCCGACCGAACCGCCCACCGTCACGCCCGCGCCGACCGAAACGTTCGCGCCCGGCCTCAATCCGACACCCATTCCCACCCCCATTTACGGGCGGGTGCAGGCGAGTGCCAGTGGTGACGGCGCGGTCATCCGCACCGAACCGGGAGGCTCGGCCATCACCACCGTCCAGAACGGCTACCTGGTGGAATTCCTGCCGGTGGACCCGGTCGTGCTGAATGGCGAGACCTGGGTCAATGTGTTGATTCGCACCCCCTCGCGTGACATCGAAGGCTGGGTGTTGCTGCGGCTCATTGTAACGGCCACACCTTCCGGGTCGCCGTAGTCTGACATCGGCTTCCAAAGTTTCCGGCTTTGGGTAAACTATCATCGAACTCCAACGTCTCCTGACGTTGGAGTCCAAATTTTCCAGGGAGTTTAAGAATATGCCCATCCATTTTGGCACCGACGGCTGGCGCGCCGTCATTTCAGACAGTTTTACTTTTGGAAATCTGCGTATGGTGGCCCAGGCCATCGCCGATGCCGCCGCTTCAGAGCATTGGGATACCAAATCGACGCCCAACGTCAACCCGAACAAGTTCGTGGTCGGATACGATACGCGCTTCCTTTCTGACCGTTACGCGGCAGAAGTGGCGCGCGTGCTGGCCGCCAACGGCTTCAACGTGATGCTGGCCCAGGCCGACGCGCCCACCCCGGCCATCTCATACGCGGTCAAATACAACAACGCCGCCGGAGGCGTGATGATTACCGCCTCGCACAACGCCCCTCGCTACAACGGCGTCAAACTCAAGGCGGCTTATGGCGGCTCATCCCTGCCCGAAGACTGCCGCAAGGTCGAGGTCTACATCAATGACAATGAGCAGCGGGCGCGCGGCCCTAACCTGATGGATTTTGACAAAGCCCGCGAGGTGGGTCTCATCCAAAAGTTCAACCCGCTCCCGGCCTATTTCAACCACCTGCGCCGCCTCATCAACACCGACATCATCGCCGAAAACCCACAACGCTTCGTGGTCGATTCGATGTATGGTTCGGGGCGAGGAACGATTCGCGCCTTTTTGCAGGGAACCGGCTGTGAGATTATCGAAATTCGCGGCGAGATGAACCCCGGCTTTGGCGGAGTCCACCCGGAACCAATTGGCAAGTACCTCTCCCCGCTGGCGGGAGCAATCGGTCTTGGGCAGGGTAGTTTTGGCCTGGCAACCGACGGCGACGCCGACCGCATCGGCGCGATGGACGAGCGTGGGAATTTTGTCGACCCGCACAAAATCATGGCGCTCTCGCTCCAATACCTGGTCGAACAACGCGGCTGGACGGGTTCGGTCGTGCGCACCGTCTCGACAACCCGTATGATTGACCGGCTGGCGAAACGCTACGGTCTGACCGTCCATGAAACGCCAGTCGGCTTCAATCACATCGCTGACTATATGATGGCGGAAGATGTGCTGATTGGCGGCGAGGAGTCGGGTGGAATTTCGTTCAAGGGACACATTCCCGAAGGCGACGGGCCGGCGATGGGCTTGCTGCTGGTCGAAATCATTGCCAAATCGGGCAAGACGCTCGGCGAGTTGGTCGATGACCTGCTCAACGACGTTGGCCCGGCCTTCTACGAACGGGCTGACCTGCGCCTTTCGCGCCCGGTTGCCAAGAAAGAGATGACCGGCTTCCTGGTGAACCAGGCCCCGGCGGAGATTGGCGGCCTCAAGGTGGTCGAGGTCAGCAGCCGGGATGGCGTCAAATACATCCTGGCCGACGACTCGTGGCTGCTCATTCGTCCCTCCGGCACCGAACCGGTCTTGCGCGTCTATGCCGAGGGGCGCAGCCAGCCTGTCGTCAAGGAATTGCTTGGATATGGGCAAAAAGTGGCCGAGAGCGTGGTGTAAGTTAAACTAGAACGTCTCGGATGTTTTAGAACCTTCGGGACGTTTCCAAAATAAAAAAAGACCAGCACAGGCTGGTCTTTTTTTCTGATTCTGCTGGAATTTGTGGTTTTACGGCTTTGCCTGGTGATGAATCACCGGGCCAGGTGGCAGCGCCCTGTGAACAGGGCTAAAAAGTCCGATTTATCGGACGCTGCGTGATAGCCCGGACGTTTACGTC
>DAOTZM010000307.1:0-5900 GCA_034434035.1 Anaerolineales bacterium | reverse complement strand
CATGCCCCAAAGTATCAAAACCCCAGCGACCTGTAAACCGCAGGAACTCGAAAATTTCAGGAACATGCTCTTATCGAGTGGGTTGGAAGTCGAAGACGGCCTGGCGGAACGGATTGTAAAGGCCGAATGGCTGGCATTCCAGTATGACGAGCGCAAGCAATTAATCGGCATTGCGGCTCTCAAACGCCCGGTCGAAGGCTGCCAGAAGGGGATTTTCAAGAAGGCCGGGCTGCTCGAGCAGGTTGGGGCGTATCCGCTCGAGGTGGGCTGGGTCGTTGTGCAGGGTGAATATCACGGCAAGGGCGTGGCGGCGGAACTATTGCGGCGGCTGGCGCAAAAGGCAGAGGAGGCGGGTATTTTTTGCGTGGCGCGCAGTTCGGATAAAAATATGGCGGCCAGCCTTGTCAAACAGGGCTTTGCCGCCAGCGGCGAGCCGTATTCGCGCCGCAGTCATCGCTATACCTGCCAGGTCTTTTTGCGCCCCGGGGCATGGCAATCCGCGCCGGAGCCGGAAACAGGGGGCTGATTACTTCTCCCCCAGCGCTTTGGCCGCCGCGCCAGAGCGGGTATGCACATCCAGTTTCTCGAAAATGGCTTTGAGATGTCGCTTGACGGTGTTGGTGGTGATAACCAGCCGTTCGGCGATTTCTTTATTGGTCAATCCCTGCGCCAGCAGGTCTAGCACTTCGCGCTCGCGCTCGGTCAGGACGGCCAGTTCGCTCCCGGCGCGCCCGGCTTTACGGGCTTCTTCGACCAGCCGCAAAAACGAAGTCCGCTCGAAGGCTTGTTTTTCCAGGTAGGCAAAAATCGATTGTTCGGCGTAGGCGCGCTGGATTTCCTCCGGCGAGGCGATGCCGCTGACCACGATGGCCGGTACGCCGCCCGCGCGGGCGATGGCGAGCAGGCGATAGCCTTCCGGTTCGTCATCCGGGGATTTGGAATCCCACAGGCCGGAGACGCTGCCGCTGAGCGATAAATCGACCACCGCCAGGTTGTATTTTTCACGGCGCAGGAAGCCCAGGGCGTCGCCGAAGCTGGCGCAGGCCCGCGCCTGGAAGCCGGAATCGGTCAGCAGTTCGGAGAGAATGCTCCTCCAGCCGGCGTCGTCTTCCACCACGAGGGCGCGCCCGCGCGACGAGTCTGTTGGGGCCGGGGCAGTGGACGGCATGAGCCGGGAGGGGCTGCCCGGCCTCGAGGCGGGAGTCGTTTCCAGCGGGGGCAGGTTCGCCCCGTTTGGCGCGGCAGCCAGGGCGCGCGAGACCAGTTCCCGGAACTGTCCCCGGTGAAAATTTTCCTTTCGCAAAAAGGAAAAAGCGCCATGTTCGGAGAGCGCGGCGACGGCTACTTCGACGGTGGCAAAACCGGTCAGTAAAATCGAGCGGCAGTTGGGGTCGAGTTTGCGGGCGGATTCCAGCACGCGCAGGCCGTCGGTGTTGTTGTGGTCGGCGGGCGAGAGCGAAAGGTCGAGCACGGCCAGGCGGTGCGGCTGGGCTTTGAGCAGTTGGACAGCGTCCTCGAGGTTGTCTGCCGTGTCGACGGCCAGCCCGCAATCGGCCAGGATTTCCGACAGGATTTGCTGCCACGAGCGGTCGTCTTCGACGACCAGGGCGCGCGCAAGGGGTGGGTTCATGGTTCCTCCTGGATTCGCGGCAGGCGCAGGCGGAAGGTTGCGCCGTGTTGTCCGCTTCGTTCGGTTTCGATGTCCACCGAACCGCCCAGGCGGGTCATCAGCGTTTTGACCCACCACAGGCCGAAGCCGAGCTTGCCGGGCCGGGACGTGGCCCGGCCTGAGAAATTCAACTCGAAGATGCGGTCGTGCAGTTCGGGCGGGATGCCGGGGCCGCTGTCGCTGACCGTGATTTCGACCCATTCGGGGTCAGAACGCCCGCGAATGTCGATGACGCCCTGGCCGCGCATGGCGTCGGCGGCGTTTTCGAGCAGGTTGGTAAAGACGAAGGTCAGGCTTTGCCCGCCCGCCATGACGACCGGCAGGCGGTCGAGGCCTTCCATGCGTACCTGGATGCCAGGCGGCAATTGGGCGGCGTTGAGGGCCTCGGCCAGGCGCGCGGCGGCGTAGACCGGTTCGAGCCGGATGGGGCGCAGGCGCGAGAGATTGTCGCGCACGGTCTGCATGGCCTGCATGGCGCAGCGTTCGATTTCGGCCAGGTTATGGGCCAGGTAGGGGTCGGCCTTCAGCGCGGGCGCGCATTTGTCCTGGATGCTCTGGACCCGCGCCGGGATGGTGCCGACTTTGTTGTTCAGGTGATGCAGCAGGTTGGAGGCAATGTCGCCGACGGCGGCGAAGGTTTCGGCCACCGAGCGCTGTTCCTGGGCGGCGCGCAGGGCCTGCTGGCGGCTCTCGTTTTGCAGGGCCAGGGCGGCGTAATGCGCCAGGAAGGTCAGCACTTTTTTATCCCAATCCGATTCGATGAACCGACCGGTGCCTGGCGCGGCGCTGTATACGCTGAATGCGCCCAGCGGTTGGCCCTCGTCCCCGGCCAGCAGCGGCACAATCAGGGCGCGCGCCCAGTTTTGGGAAAATGCCAGGTCGTGACGATGGAAGCGCGGGTCATCCCGCACATCGTCGGCGACGACGGTTTCCCTCGTTAAGACAGCCTGGCCGGTCAGACTCCCTTCCAGCGGAATCCGGTCGCTATGGGTATAGCCGCCGCTGGAGGTGGAGAGCGTGAGGGTGTCTTCCTTGAGCAGCCACAGGGCGCTGGCTGAGGCATTCAACAAGTCGCAGGCGACTTCGGCCAGGTGGTCCAGCACTTGCTGGCAGGGTTGCGAGAAAATCTGGCGGGCCGCTTCCTGCAAGACATCGAGCAGGCGCGCTTCCTGGATGGCGATGACCGCGTATGTGGCGAGCGATTGCAGGATGTGGCTGTCGTGTTCATCGAAGGCCCCCGGCTCCGGGCTTTCGAGGTTGAGGACGCCTTCCAGCCGCCCGCTGGCGTTGATGAGCGGCACGGCCAGTTCGGAGCGCATTTGCAAATCGGCGTCGAGCGGATAGTAGATGCCCGCCCAGGGTTCGGCCTGTAAATCGGGAATGAGGATGGTCTGGCGGCTGCGGGCGACGTGTCCCATGACGCTTTGCGCGCCGAGCGGCAGGGTTTCGATTTTGGGGCGGGTCAGGGTATCCCCGGCGAAGGCGCGCGTGACCAGGTTTTCGCCGCTTTTATCGAGCAGGCGGAAAATGCCATAGCGGGCGTTGGTCACATCCAGGGCCAGTTGCAGGATGGATTCGAGCGTTTCTTCCAGCCTGAGCCTGGAGGAAATCAGCATTCCGGCGCGGTGCAGGCGGTTGAGTTCCTCCTCCTTGCGGGCCAGGTCGCGGCGCATGGCCGCCAGCCGCCGGGTGTGATAAATCGCCATGGCGGCCTGGTGGACGAAATTTTCGAGCATGAGCAGTTCCAGGCGGGTAAAGGGGCGTTCCTCGCGCAGGTAGACATACAAAACCCCGACCGCCTGTTCGGCCACGATGAGCGGGAAACAGCCCACCGCCCGCACGCCCTGCGCGGCATGGCAGGGGTGCACATCCAGGTCGGGCTGTTCGTAAGAGACCAGTCCCCGCCGCTGCTGGATGGCGCGCGCGCCGATGCCGTTGGGGCGGGGGAAGTCGTCGTTTTGCCCGATGTTTTGCCGCCGTTCGACGGCCTCCACGTTCTCCCGCCGTTCAACTGCGGGAGGAACAATCCCTGGCTGCGCCGAGACGCGCGATTCGCGCTCGAAGATGCCGCGTTTTTCATCGTAGGTGTAAATCACCGCCGAGGAACCCGGCACGACGCGGATGGCGCTTTCGACAATCAATTGCAGGCTGTCGGCGCTGCTGATAACGTCATCCGAACCGATGCGGTTGATGGCGCCGCTAATCTGGTTCAGGCTGGCGAGCGCTTCGAGCAGCCCGGCAAAGCGGCGCGGCAGGCGCGGATGGGTTTCACCCGGCGGGAGGCTGTCCTGGATATTCATCAATAAATCTCGGTTTGTTTTTGGCATTATACATCTTGCTGAAACGTCCCAAAGGGTTTGAACGCAATTTGGTCTTTTAGGGGACGGTTTGTTTTGCGAGGGGATGTTCGACCGCCGACCGCTGACAGCAGGCCAAAATGGTCAGCGGTCAGTTGTCGGCGGTCAGCAGAGCAGGTGTTACAGGGAAGGAAGAAAGGAGAAAAAGATGAGCAACTAAATATCGAAGTACAGCGTGAATTCGTACGGGGTCGGGCGCAGGCGCACCGGGTCAACTTCCATCATGCGTTTGTAGCCGATGTAGGCTTCGAGCAATTCGGTGGTAAACACGTCACCCTTGAGCAGGAATTCGTGGTCTTCTTCCAGCGCGTTCAGCACGGCTTCCAGCGAGCCGGGAACCTGTTTGATTAACTTCGCTTCTTCGGCGGGCAGGTCGTACAGGTCTTTGTCGTGCGGGCTGCCCGGGTCGATGCGGTTCTGGATGCCGTCCAACCCGGCCATCAGGATGGCGGCAAAGCACAGGTACGGGTTGCTGGAGGGGTCCGGGGCGCGGAATTCGACGCGCTTGGCTTTGCTGCTTTTTGTAACCGGGATGCGGCAGATGGCCGAACGGTTGCGCTGCGAGTAGGCCAGGTTGACGGGTGCTTCATAGCCCGGCACCAGGCGGCGGAAGGAGTTTGTGGAAGGCGAAGTCAGCGCCAGCAGGGCCGGGGCGTGCTTGAGCAGGCCGCCGATGTAATATTTGGCGGTATCTGACAGGCCGGCATAGCCGGATGCGTCGTAAAAGACATTGGTATCGCCCTTCCACAGCGAGGAGTGGACGTGCATACCGGAGCCATTGTCGCCAAAGAGCGGCTTGGGCATGAAGGTGACGGTCTTGCCGTTCTGACGGGCGACGTTCTTGGCAATGTACTTGTAGAGCAAGAGTTGGTCGGCCATGTGGGTCAGGGTGTTGAAGCGCATGCCCAGCTCGGTCTGCCCGGCGGTGGCGACTTCGTGATGGTGAACTTCCATTGGCACGCCGGCTTCTTCAAGGGCCATTACAATCTTAGAGCGCACATCCTGGAGCGTATCGGCGGGCGGGACGGGGAAGTAGCCGCGTTTGGGCTGAATCTGCCCGCCAAAGTTCTGTTTGTCGGCGCGCCCGCTGTTCCACCAGCCTTCCTCGCTGTCAATATGATAGAAAGATTCCTGGGCGCCGCTGCCATAGCGGACGTTGTCGAAGATGAAAAATTCTGCTTCGGGGCCAAAGAAGGCAGTGTCGGCAATGCCGGTCTGTTTCAGGTAGGCTTCCGCTTTGCGGGCGACGAAGCGCGGGTCGCGGGCATAGGGCTGGAGCGTAATCGGGTCGTAGACATCGCAGGTGACGACCAGGGTTGGGATGTTGGCGACCGGGTCGATGAAGGCGGTTTCGGGGTCGGGCTTGAGCAGCATGTCCGATTCATGGATTTCCTGGAAGCCTCGAATCGACGAACCATCGAAGGGAATGCCTTCCTCGAAAAATTCCGCGTCGAGTCGCCGCGCCGGAATGGTAAAGTGCTGCCACTGCCCGGGCAGGTCGGTGAAGCGGATATCGACCATTTTGACGCTCTTTGCCATTGCGAGCGCGTCTGCAACTGTTGTAGCCATTGTCTCTCTCCTTGGTATAGATGATTGGGTGAGCGCAGTGTGTTTCCCAATGTTCGTTGTGATTATATGGGCGCAACCGGGGCGCGTCTATTACCCAAATGGGTATTCGCTGTTCGTTATTCGATGTTCGATGTTCTAACGGAATTTGTGGTTTGCTACTTCCTGCCCGGACGTAAACGTCCTGGCTGTCACGCAGCGTCCGATCAATCGGACTTTTTAGCCCTGTTCACAGGGCGCTGCCACCTGGCCCGGTGATTCATCACCGGGCAAAGCCGTAAAACCACAAATTCCAGCAGAATCAGGAA
>DAOTZM010000306.1:0-6880 GCA_034434035.1 Anaerolineales bacterium | reverse complement strand
CTGGAATATGCTAAAAATCGTAACTGCCTACCCATGTAAAAATAACCCATATACATGACGTTTTTGTTGAAAAATCGAAAATTCTGCCGCATGCACGGGCCGCGTATTTGGCTTTTTATGTTGAATTGTGGCTAAAACTTCCATATATAGCGGTTTTCTTGAACATAGGGTAGGTAGTTACAAAAAATCTGTGTTCGTCCGTGTAATCCGTCAAATCCGCGTGCAAAAGCTCTTTGCCCTTTATGTGACCAGCACAGTTTCTCCGCGTTTTGGTATCTCAGTGATGAAATGCTCATGCGCCAGTGTTCACCTTTCTCGTGATTAATACAAAAAAGGGCGATTTTCTCGCCCTTTTTTGCATTCCTGTTAATTCTGATTCCTGAAACCGTCCCGAAGGGTTCCGCAACAAGTCCAGCGTTGCGCAAAAAGAATCTTCTCAATATTTTGGGGAGAGAAGCACCGTCCCGCGAGCGTTCAGCCGAGCGGTTCGAACGGCTCAACCAGGTTTTTCAAGCAAACCTCACCTGCACTTGTCGCGCAGGCGCAAGTGTCGGGACGTTTCCCCATTTTTTTGAGAAGTTACCCCGATTTTTGATGTCCAAAGTCAGGAGACTTTGGACTCTGGTTGATTGACCCGTCTGCCCAGCAGCGGATACTTGAAATCGCGCCCGCGCAGGGTTTGCAGCCCGGCCCACTGGCCGAGGATATGGAACAGCGGAATGACCAGCCCGGTGCAGCCGAGCAGGCAGACCATCACCATCATTCCGGCTACAACGGTCCATTCGCCCAGGTCGGCCATCATAGCGAAGAACGCCATCGAGCCAAAGCCGATGAAAACGGATGCAAAGGTCAACCCGAAGTAAAGCACGTTGACGAAGGCCTGGTAAATGGTGGTCTGCGCCGATTGGAATTTTAGCCAAGATGAATGATTTTTGTGGCTTATCCACAGCCAGGCCGGGGCCAGCAGCCCCCACATCGGCAGGATGACGGCGAAGTGACCCATCGCTGCGGCGAATCGCTCCTCGAAAGCGGAATCCAGTTCCGGGGAGTCGGCTCCGGCTTCAGGCGGGTAGCCGAGCGAACGCGCCAGGCGGCCTCCCAGCAGCGGGTAGCGGAAATCCTTCCCCAATCCGCAGAGCGCCGCGCCGATGAGCGGGATGAGCAGGTAAAGGCCCATCGCGCCGAACATCATGGCTACGATGGCGATGCTGAACACGGCCAGGATGGTCTCGTTTTGGGCGGCATTGGGAACGAGCAGGGCAATCACCAGCAGGCCGAGATAAAAAAGCGCGAGCAGGAGCAGCACGCTGATCAGCCAGAGCGTGTAGCCAAGTGACTGGTAGCCAAAGGCTTGCAAGGTCTGGAAGCGGACGTAGGGAGATTTCTTGCGGCTCTCGCTCCACAGCGCGGCAGGGATGGCGACTCCGCTGCCAAAGGCCAGCGCGGCCAGGTGGGCGATGACGGCGAGGATGCGGTCTTGGGTGGAGGGGGACATTTCGATTTTCGATTTTTGATTTGCGATTGACGATTTTGGATGTTCGATGTTCGAATTTCGCGTATCGAGTATCAAATTACCTCCTCCCCGGCTTGCGGCTTCTCCACGCTTCGCCCGCCGTTGCCTGTTCATACGCATAACCCGCCCGGAACAGGGTATCTTCGCGGAAATCGGGGGCGAAGAAGTGGATGCCAACCGGCAGGCCGCTCTCGTCGAACCCCGCTGGGACGGAGATGCCGGGGACGCCCGCGTGGTTGCCGGTCACGAGTAACTGGTCGGCATACTGCATCAGCACCGAGTCTCCGTAGATGCCGCCGATGGGGAAGGCCGGGGCGGGCGTGGAGGGGGTCAGGAGCGCATCGACCTTGCCGAAGGCTTCGTCGAAGTCACGCCGAATCAGCGAGCGGACGCGCAGGGCGCGGTTGTAATACTGCTCGCTATATTGCGCGGCGCTGACGTACATGCCCATCAGGATGCGCAGTTTGGGCTGCAGGCCGAATCCCTGGGCGCGCGATTTGCGGTAGAGCGAGCGCAGTTCCTCGACGTAGTCGGGCGTGCGGCAGCCGTATTTTACGCCGTCGTAGCGGTGCAGGTTGGAGGCGGCCTCGACGCGCGAGATGACGAAATAGGCCGGGATGCCGTATTTGGTATGCGGCATTGCCACGTTCTCGATGATTTCCGCGCCCTGCTGGGCTAGTTTTTGGGCGGCATCCAGCACCGACTGTTTGGTGGCTTCGGGGACGGGCTGCTCGACCAGTTCACCAGTATTCGAGTCGAAGTAGGTAATGCGGAAATAATCGGGTGAAAGGCCGATTTTCAGGCCCTTGACGCCTTTTTCCATTTCGGCCAGGTAATTGGGGACCGGGACGGTTGCGGCGGTCGAGTCGCGCGGGTCGGGGCCGGCCATCGCGCCCAGGGCCAGCGCGGCATCGGCGACGGTGCGGGTGAGGGGGCCGGGGCAGTCGAGCGAGGAGCCGAAGGCGATTAACCCATAGCGGGAGACGCGCCCGTAGGTCGGTTTCAGCCCGACCACGCCGCAGTAGGCGGCTGGCAGGCGAATCGACCCGGCGGTATCGGTTCCCAGCGAAATTGGGCCTTCGAGCGCCGCGACTGCCGCCGCCGAGCCGCCCGACGAGCCGCCGGGGACGTGAGCCGTGTTCCAGGGGTTGCGGGTTGCCGGTTGGAAGGCGGATGATTCGTTCGAGGAGCCGTAGGTGAACTCGTCGAGGTTGACCTTGCCGAGGAGCACCGCCCCGGCTTTTTCCCAGCGCTCGACCGGGGTGGCAGTGTACGGGGCGATGAAATTCGACAGGATTTTGCTGGCGGCGGTGGAGGGCGTGCCTTCGACGCAGAAAATGTCTTTTATCGAAACGGGGACGCCTGCCAGCGGGCCGGGGTCCCTTCCAGCGGCAACTTCGGCATCGACGGCGGCGGCTTGATTCCGGGCGCGGTCGGCGGTCAGGCTGATGAAGGCGTGGACTTTATCGGGTTCGGCGTCTTGATCCCCGCCAAGCGTTCCGGGGATTCCATCCACAGCCTGGATGTGCGCGAGATGCGCTTCCAGCACGTCGCTGGCGGTCACTTCGCGCGCGCGAACTTTGCGGGCAATTTCGAGGGCGGTGAGTTCGAATAATTCCATGAGAAAACCTTGGGGAGGCGTTATTGGTTATTCGATATTCGCATTCAATCTTCGAGTTACCGAGTATCGAGTTGTCGAATTATCGAATATCGAATTACAGTTCCTGGTGCGGGATTTCCGGCACGACGATGTAGCCATCGGCAGTTTCGGGGGCGGCGGCGAGCAGGCGGGCCGGGTTGGGGTGCGATTGAATCACGTCCTCGCGGATGGCGGGCGATGTGGCCGGGGTGTAGGGGACGCCGTGCGAAGCGACCGGGGTGTTGGGGTCGAGCGGAATCGCTTGCAGTTCGTGAATGGCCTTGAGTTGGTTGTTCAATTCGCGGCGCAGGTATTCGGCCTCGTCGGGGTTCAGTTCCAGCGCGGCCAGTTCCACGAGATGATTGAACAGTTCAGGGGTGATTTCGTCGCTCATGGTCTGTCCTTTCCGGGAGAGATTATAAAGCAAGGAAGCAAAAGCGCAAGGAAGCAAAAGTGCAAAGGGAAATCCGGGTAAAATGGGGCATTCGCGCGGTTTGGGAAAGGCGCGCTTTTTCTTGTTCGCGGAGGCCCGCATGGATTTTGTCTTTCGCCGCTCGTATCGCGGCCCTGTCCGAGCCGTCATCCTTCTGCTCGGCTTGCACGAGGCGGAAGTCAACGCCCTGGATGAGTCACAGCGCGATGCGGCTCGCCGGGAGGCCGAATCCCATCTCTACCGCGCCGGGGCGCACTCGGTCGTGGACGGAATCTGGGGGCTGCCCGCCGTGCTGGATGAAATCGAATATCGCCTGGAGCAGGGCGACCACCCGTAAATGCTGACACATCCTAGAAAATGCGTAACTGCCTGCCTGCCCTCACCGGGACTCCTGTGTTTGTTTAACTGGGGGAATTTTCCGGTACTATATTGCGCCCGTCAAATGGAAGAATGCCACCCGCCCGATACGACACGCTTATAAATTCAACGATTTCTTCGACTGATAATGATATATCAACAATAATTGCATTTTTTGGCTCTTCGAGCGCTTCGAATTGGCTCTGGAGCATGTGCGGTTTCATGTAATGGTCGGCGCGTTTTTCCATGCGTGACCAAATCAGATCATAGCTACCTTTGAGATAGATGATTTGCACATCCGGGTTGCCGTCCAGGAGCGTCTGGCGGTAGCGATCTTTGAGCGCGGAACAAGCCAGCACAGCGGGACGGTTCGTCGTCAGATGCGATGAAATCAAATCATGCAGCGAATCCAGCCATGGGGCGCGGTCTGCATCCGTGAGGGGGATTCCACTCGCCATTTTGGTAATGTTTGCGGATGGGTGAAAATCATCAGCGTCGTAAAAGTCCCAACCGAGCGTTTGGGCCAGCGCCTGCCCAACTGTGGTTTTTCCACAGCCCGATACGCCCATGATGATGTAAAAGCGCGGCGGGTTCATGTCATCAATTCTGGCATAACAATTCGGTAGGCGGGCGCATAGTTTTGTGCGTAGACGGCGGAGTGGCGTACGGGGGGCCAGCCTTGGGCTTGCATGTGGGCCACGAAGGCCGGCAGGTCGGGCGCGAGAGGAGCCGCGCTTTGCAGGTAGGTTTGCAGGGTTTCGGTGGTTCCGTGAAATTCGCGGCTGGTATTCATGAAGGCTGTAAAGAGTCGGTCTATGCTGTATCCGAGTGCCACATAGGGCCGCAGGTGAACGCGCGCCAGTTGCCCGAGCGGGCCTATTTTGTCGAAGATGGGTTCTTCCGGGCCGAGCCTGAGGGTGGCAATTTCACTCAACAGGGCTGCGTGGGCTTTGTGCCCGTCACGGGCGGCGTGTTCACTGCCCAGCGCGACTTGGTAGAGCAATTTGTA
The DNA here is from genome assembly GCA_034434035.1 of Anaerolineales bacterium. Lineage (GTDB taxonomy): Bacteria > Chloroflexota > Anaerolineae > Anaerolineales > Villigracilaceae > UBA5195. The sequence goes on along the minus strand of DAOTZM010000306.1, from coordinate 1,929 downwards.
GATGTCTTGGGCCTGCATGAGTGGGTAGCGGCGCAAGTGGGAGATGATGATGGATGTGATCATGGGGGGGGAACTGCCTTCAGATGGCTTGGTATGTGAGCCGGGAAGGGCATCCCCCGGCGTGGTGGGGTGCGGAAAAGATTTTGGGTTAATTTTTGAGCCGGTAGAGTATTTCCCCGGCTTTGGGAACGTAGAGGATGCCTTCTTCTTCTCGGTTTTGCCATTCGGTGATGTTGATGCTGGCCGGGTTGAGGTAGCCGAGGTTTAGGCGGGCGCAGTCTTCGGCTGGGATTTGGCTGGCAAGGGTGACTTTGACGTTCGGCTTTTCGATTCCGTTTTGCATGAAACCCGAGCCTCGCAAATGGGTGGAATGCGCCAGCACGCCGAGCGGAATGCGCTGGAAGCGTTCCCAATCCGCGAGGAAATAGTCGAGGATGTGATAACCGATCTCATAAATATACTTGCCGTGAACGTGGCTAACCACATCGAGATGCGGGGCGTAGATCACCACTTCGCCGCCGAGCGCGACAGCGGGTTCGAGTTTGTACATAGCTTTCGCGCCTGTCCACAACTCATCGTACATCGGCGGTGCAACGGACAGGATACGCTGATAAGGCTTTTCGCACCAGCGGATGTGACGCTGGGCGGAGAAATCGGCGGCGGCGCTCCAGGCTTCGTACAGGTCGCCAATGAACAGCCCGGCCAGGTTGTGGCCTTCCACCGTCAGGGCCATCAGGGTGATGGGGGTGGGCAGGCGGCGCGCCGCGGCGTGAATCATGGCGCGGACGGGTGTATCTTTTACTCCAATCGTGCCGACCACCCCGGCCAGCGCGCCCAGCCAGTGGGTGGCGTTAATCATTTCCGCGCCAGAAATGCCAGGAAAGAGATATTTTGCGCCGCCGGAAAAGCCAACAACTTCATGCGGGAAGGTGGGGCCGAGAATCAGAATGTGGTCGTATTCCAGTGCGGCTTTGTTGATGCGAACATCTACGCGGGCGGGCAGGGATTGGTGCCAGCGCGCCCCGGCAATGGCGCGGATTTCATCCTGTTCCATTACCCCAAGGCTGGCAAGCGCGGCGGGCGTATCCCAGGCGTGGTTGAGCAGGCCGATTTTTGCATAGCGCGTGCCGCGTTCTTCGGCGCTAATGCCCACCAGCCGATTCAGGCTGTCTTCATCCAGGGCTGGGTGCGTGCCGAGGGCCACCATAAAATCGAGCTGGCGCGCGCCATGCAGGATTTCGACCAGGGCGCGGAACAGGAACGGCAGGGGCAGGGAACGGGTGTGGTCGGGGATGAGAACCAGAACGCGCTGATTGCTGAATTGCCCTGCGAGGGCGCGCGTCAGCGTGTTGCAGATTTCATCTTCATTAAGCAGGGTGGGGGAGGTCAGGGAAATCATATCCGTTTCCATTAAACGCCGCTAAAGGCCGAAAAGCCCCCATCCACCGGTATCACAATGCCGGTCACAAAGGCCGAAGCTGGTGAAACCAGCCAGAGCAGTGTGCCGAGCAAATCAGCCGGGCCGCCAAAGCGGTTCATGGGGGTGTGCGCCAAAATCTGCTGGCCGCGCGGCGTCAGTTGGCCGCTGGCCTGGTCGGTTAGCAAGAAGCGGTTTTGTTCGGTCAGGAAAAACCCCGGCGCAATGGCGTTGACGCGGATATTGGTGCTGTATTCCTGTGCTAAATGCACCGCCAGCCATTGCGTAAAGTTGCTCACCCCGGCTTTGGCCGCCGAGTAGGCCGGGATGCGTGTCAGCGGGCGCAGGGCATTCATCGAGGCAATATTTACAATCACCCCTGCGCCTTGCGCGGCCATCATTTTACCAAAAACCTGCGAGGGCAAAATCGTTCCCATCAGGTTCAGGTCAAAGACCCAGCGCAAGGCATCGGCAGGCAGGTCGAAAAAGGATTGTTGCGGGCTGGTGGTGGC
>DAOTZM010000305.1:0-8100 GCA_034434035.1 Anaerolineales bacterium | reverse complement strand
TTCCTGCCCGGACGTAAACGTCCGGGCGATCACGCAGCGTCCGATCAATCGGACTTTTTAGCCCTGTTCACAGGGCGCTGCCACCTGGCCCGGTGATTCATCACCGGGCAAAGCCGTAAAACCACAAATTCCAGCAGAATCAGGCTGGTTCAATCCACTCCTGAATCGTATGGAGTAGACAGTATCGGCAATAAAAACTTGGACGCGGACGAGAACGGACCAGAGCGGATTTTAAGATTTTTCTCCGCGTATTCGGCTCTTGTCCGCGTCCCAATTCGCTTGTTTTGGTTTCAACAATCAGTCTTGCCGCCCCTACATGGATACCCTCCAGCGTTAATCCGCGTCCCAATTCGCTTGTTTTGTTTCAGATTTGGAATTGCTGGATTGCTGGCGTAGAAATGTAAACGCTTTGTAAGTCTCATGCTATAATAACAACGTCATGCGAAACTTGACATAAAAAAACCGCTGTGCTAAAGTAGCAAAAATATTACAAATCCATCCAATCAACCATTTAGCCGTGATGGGTGATTGAGTTTTATGTCAGGAGGGCTGTTTTGTCCAAGTCACGTACACAACTCATGGTAGACCGCCTGCGCACATTGCAGGCATCTTCGCCCGATATCGAAGCTTCAGCCATCGTTAGCGTAGATGGCTTGAGCATTGCATCGGCCCTACCCCAAGGTGTCGAAGAAGACCGCGTTTCAGCCATGTCGGCGGCCATGCTTTCCCTGGGTGAGCGAATTGCAACAGAACTTGGGCGTGGTTCGCTCGAACAGGTTTATATCAAAGGCGAAAAAGGCTTTGTCGTTCTCATGTCTGTGGGTGAGGAAGCAGTCCTGACTGCCCTGGCCCGGGAACAGGCCAAACTTGGTCTTATCTTCCTCGATATGCGCCGCGCTACCGAAGACCTCGAAAAACTCATCTAAGGCGGAGACCGTTATGAGCCCAATCCCAAAAGCAGGCTTGTACTACCCAAGCAAGTTTGGTCTTATCACGCTCAAGGCTCTTGAAGACGTGATGGGAAAGAACGGCCTCAATGCCATTCTTAACCTGGCCGGGTTGAACAACTATGTTGATGCTTACCCTGCCGACAACCTGGAAAAGACCTTCGATTTTGCCGACCTTTCCTCCATCAATATTGCCCTGGAGGAAATGTATGGACCACGCGGCGGCCGCGGCCTGGCCCTGCGCGCCGGGCGCGCCACCTTTGCCGATGCGCTGCGCAATTTTGGCGCGCTGGCTGGCGCGGGCGACCTGGCGTTCAAAGTTTTGCCTTTGCAGGCCAAGATGCGTATCGGCATCCCGGCCATGGCAAAAATCTTCTCGCAGGTCAGCGACCAGTATAGCACCGTCGAAGAGCGTGAAAATGAATTCGTTTACACCATCCACAAATGTCCTGTCTGTTGGGGACGTTCCGGCGTTGATAAACCGGTTTGCTTTATTGCGGTTGGTTTGCTGCAAGAAGGCCTGAAGTGGGTCTCTGGCGGCAACGAATTTCGCGTTAATGAATCTCGGTGCATTGCCCTGGGCGATGAAGTTTGTGAATTCATCATCCAAAAAGAGCCGATAGCCTGACATAATTAATCCTGGCGAGGCGCGCTGTGGCTGAAGCAAAACAAAAAATCCTCATCGTTGAAGATGACCTGGACGTGGCCGATATGCTCAACGCATACTTCCGCGTGCAGGGGTATGAAGTCTTTACTGTAAACTGGGGCGAAGACGGTGTGCGGGCGGCCAGCACTGCGCGTCCCGAATTAATTATCCTGGACATCCGCCTGCCCGATATCGATGGCTACGAAGTGGCCCGCCGGCTGCGCGCTGACCGGAAAACCAGCGATATCCCCATCATTTTCCTCACCGAAAAACGTGACCGCGCTGACCGCCTGCATGGTCTGGAACTAGGCGCGGATGATTACATCACCAAGCCCTTCGACGTGCAGGAATTGCGCCTGCGCGTGCGCAACGCCCTGCGGCGCGCCAGCCAGGATACGTTGACGAATCCTGTTACCGGCTTGCCAGAAGGCGCCCTGGTCGATGAAAAACTCGAAGAAGCCCTGAGGCAAGAGAGCTGGGCGCTGGTCGTAGTCTCGCTGGAAAATCTCGAAGCATTCCGCGAATATTATGGCTTCGTGGCGTCGGACGATGTCATGCGCGCTGCCAGCCTGATGATTCAAAACTCCATCCGGGAACTCGCCAGCCCCGACAGTTTCCTGGGGCATATTTCCCCGACCGATTTTGTGCTGGTTTTGGATGCAGGCCTGGCCGGGGCGATAGAAGAGCGGGTACGCACGCGCCTGGAGCAATCGCTGGATTATTTCTACCCCATTAAAGACCGCGACCAGGCACCAGCGCATAAAAAGCGGCTGGCCGTCAAGAGCGGGCATCTCATTCACGGGGAAGTAAAACTCAAGACAACAGATGAAATGAAGACGGAGTTGTTGTCGCGCAGGAAGTAGGAGAAACGAGTTTGCAAGTCACGATAATTGTACCGACGTATAACGAAGCGGAGAACCTCCCAAAACTGGTCTCCGCTTTATTTGTGCTTCCACTGGAAAACCTGAAACTATTGATCGTGGACGACAATAGTCCGGACGGCACAGGCCGGATTGCCGATGAATTGGCCGGGCAGCACCCCGGTCGTATCCTGGTGACGCACCGCGCCGGGAAGCTGGGACTGCGCACCGCCTACCTGGAAGGTTTTCAGCGCGCAATCGCCGAGGGCGCCGAAATCGTCGGCCAGATGGACGCCGATTTTTCGCACGACCCGGCCAAACTGGTGGAGATGGCGGCAGCCCTGCAAACGGCGGATGTGGCCTTTGGCTCGCGCTACGTCCCGGGCGGCAGCGTGGATGTGGATTGGCCGCTGTGGCGAAAAAGCCTTTCCGCCTTTGGTAATTTCTACGCTCGCACCATTCTTGGCTTCCCGCTGCGGGATGTGACCACCGGCTACCGCCTGTGGCGGCGCGAGGCCATCCGGGGGATGCCGCTGGAGCGGATTCAATCCAGCGGGTATGTGTTCCTGGTCGAAATGGCTTATATTGCGTGGTGTCTCAAATATCGCGTAGCGCAGGTCCCCATTTATTTTGCCGACCGAAAATTTGGCAAATCCAAAATGTCGCTCAAAATCCAGATGGAAGCGGCCTTCCGCATCTGGCAGGTCAAGTGGAATTACCGTGATTTACACGCCAGGGGCGAGGCGGGGAGAGCGCAGGTCATTTCGTAATTTGCGATTCGAGGCTTGCCAGGAGACGCCATTCGTCCAGCGACAGCGTTTCGGCGCGGCGCATGGGGTCGATGCCTGCATTTTCGAGCAGGCGGGCGGCTTCGCTTGTGGAAATTCTCAGCCCTGCGGAAAGACTGTTCCGCAGGGTTTTGCGTTTCTGGCTGAACCCGGCCCTGGCGAGTTGGAAGAATCGCTCCAGCTGGGGGAGCGGAATCAGCGGCTGGGGATATAAATCGACCCGGATGACGGCCGAATCGACTTTGGGCGCGGGGTAAAACGCCCCGGCGGGGATATGCGCGGCAATGCGCGGCTGTCCATAGACCTGCACGCTGAGGGCCAGCAGGCTCAAATCTCCAGGCGCAGCGCAGATGCGTTGGGCGACTTCCTTCTGGATGGTCAGGACAGTCCGCCGGGGGTGGGGATGCGTTTCGAGCAGGTGTCGGAAGATGGCGGAGGTGATGTAGTAGGGAACGTTGGCGACCACCAGGTAGTCCTCGGGCAGGGACAGTTCAGCGGGTGAAAAATGCAGGATGTCGCCTTCGACGATGCGGGTGTTTGGATGGGGCGCCAGGACGGTTCGTAAAACGGGAACCAGGTTGGTGTCCAACTCGACGGCTGTTACCGTTTTGGCGGAAGCGGCCAGATAGCGGGTCAGACTCCCCAAACCGGGGCCAATCTCCAGAATCGAATCATCCCCAGAAATTTCGGCGGCCTGGACGATTTTTTCGAGCGCGGCAGGGTCTTGCAGGAAGTTCTGGCCGAGGGATTTATCGGCGCGCAGGCCGTGTTGGCGCAGCAGGGCAGCGGCGTTGAGGGGAGGCAGGTTCATGGGCAGGTAAAACCGCCTTCGGATGTGGATTTGCCTGGCGTGACCGTGACCGGGGATGCGATTGCGCGCGGCGGCCACTGCCCGCGCTCGAACTGGGCGACCAGCAGGCGCAGGGTGACGAAGTCGGCCTCGAAGCTGTACACATCTTTATCAACGCCTTTGTCGTAGGTGCGTTTGGCTTCCAGCGTTTCGGGCGGGAAGGTGATGAATTGAATGTTGTGCGGTTCCAGGGAGGGCAGCAGGCAGGCTAACTGGCTGATTTGCTGCGGGCTGAGGTCGGTCTGCACGGCGTTGTCGAAGGAGTCGATGATTTTGGGCAGTTTGGCGACGTTGGCGGGCTTGAGCAGGGCATCGCGCAGGGCGCACAGGACGAGGTTCTGGTTGTCGGCGCGCTCGAAAGTGCTTTGCTGGCGGATGCGCGCCAGCATGAGGGTCTGGCTGCCGTTGAGATGATGTTTCCCGGCTTTGAAGTACAGGTCGAGGCGGTTGGGCTGGTCTGCTTTGCGGCCATCGACGCTGTGCGGCAGTACCACATCGATGCCGCCGACGGAATTGACCAGTTTGACGAAGGTCTGCATGTTGGCAGCAACATAATGTTGGGGCGTTGCGCCGAAATTATGTTGCAGGGTGCGCGCCAGCAGGCCGGGGCCTTCGCCCGGGCCGTGATAGTAGCCCATGCCTTTGTTGCCGTACAGGTAGGCCTGGTTGAGTTTGCCGTGGTCGATGCCGTGTTTGGGGTCGAGTTCGGGGATTTCGACCCAAATGTCGCGCGGGAATTCCAGCACGGTGACGCGCGGGGTGACGAAATCAACCCGCGCATAGCGAATGACATCCCCCAGGCCATACAGGTAGCCCGTGCCGCGCGAATCGGAGCCGACTGCCAGGATGGTCATGGTGAGCGGGCCGCCGCACTTGGGATGGCCGCTCACTTCGGGCGTGTAGGGGGTGCGGGTGGGTTGGCCGGGGCGCAGGGTGCTGGTTGGCCCGGTGGGGGGCGCAGCCGGCGCGGAGTTGCCCCCTCCGAACTGCTTCAGGATGGGCAGGGACAGGGCCGGGCCGAGCGGGTTTTGCCAGGTGGTGTTGTAAAAGTCGTAGCCCACCAGCGCCCACAGGCCAATGGCGATGAGCAGGAGGATGAGGAGGGCCGAGCGTTCTTTGGATGACATGGAATTATTGTAATTCTGCCGGAATATACGCCGGGGCGGGGGCCAGGAAGTAGACCGTTACCCAGCCGCTCCAGTTTTGCCAGTCGTCGTCGCTGTAGGCCAGGTCAATCCACAGGCGGCCGTCGGGGAAGCCGCCGCCCACATCGCCGATGGTGGCCACGCCGTAGCCGGGGACGTACACCTGCGAGCCGCGCAGGGCGTTGAACAGGCTGCGCGTCATCGCCACCACGCCGCGCTGCACCGGCAGTCCGCTGGCGGTGCCATAGGAACAGCCAGCAATACCGGAGCGGCAGGGCGAATACGAGGTGGCGTACATCTGCACTGCCCGCCAGTATTGGATTTGCCCGCCCGGTACCTCCAGCGTTTGCACCGTAACCTGCGTGCCGCGTCCCATCACCTGCTCTTTGGGCAGGCGCGCGACGCTCTCGGCCTCGGTGATGCGCGAGACTTCCACGCCGTTCTCGTAGCGGATGCGCGCGGTGCTGACGCTCAGGCCCGGCTCGCCGGCCTGGAGCAAATTTTCGGAGCCGAGCGGGATTTCGGACGAGTATTCATAGCGGGTGGAAAAAGGGATGGATTTTTGCACGACGGAGAGCGATTCCTGCACCCGAACAATCTCAATCGCCCCGTCGGTTGGCGCGGATTCGGACTCGGCTGGGATGCTGTAGTCCAGCCCGAGCAGCGGAATCCCGGCCGAGGCGAGGACCTGCCCCACCGTCTCGGCGGAGGATTTGACCGTTATGGAGTCGCCGTCCACGCGAACGACGTACTCCCGCGCCGGGCGGTAGAGGACCGTTATATCGGCAGTGAGCGCGGTTTCGGGCGGCGGGGCCAGGAAATCTGCCGCGGAAAGGGTCATTCCCCGTTCGGCCAGGGCCTGGCCGAGGCTGGGGGCGGCGCTCTGGAATTTAGTCTCGCTGTCGGGGGTGCGCAGGGTCACGTGTACGGCGCGGACGATTTGCAAGGTGTACGATTCGCCCGTCGGCAGGGCGATGTCAGCCGGGACCGCCTGCCCGTTCAGGAGGAAGCGGTCAGCGGGGGAAAACGTCTCGACAACCGCGCCAGCGCGGGCGGCGAGCGAAGCCGGGGTATCGGAACCTGCCTGAAGCGTGTACAGTCTCTCTCCGTCCAACAAAAACACGGAGATTGGTTTTTGAGTCTGCGGCTGGCAGGAGAGCAGCAGGAGGGCCAGCGCAAGCCAGGCGATGCGTCTCATGTCTTTATTCTATCACCCACGTGGCGGTGTAGCGGGTTTGCGCGCCGGGGGCCGATTCGCGCGCGGGGTCGGTGAACCAGCGCCCGGTCAGGCCGATTTCTTGGGCGGTGAGTTCAAAGTGGCACAGGGCAATGCCCATGTCGAGGCGCTGCAGGTCGCACAGGCCGAGCAGGATTTTGAGCGGGTCGGCGCGGTAGCCGGGAGTGCGTTGCAGGTAAAAATGCCAGTCCTTGCCGTCTTTTACAACGCGCCAGGGCTGTTTGTTGGAAGCGGAAGGGGCAATGCGCACCATTTCGAGCGGGAGGGCGTAGTCCCCGGCCTGGGCGGGGTCGAGCGGATGGCTGAAATCGCCGTCGAAAAACAGGGTTTGCCAGGGCAGGCGGCGATTGGCGCCCGCCAGGTTGCTGACCAGACCCCGGCGTGACTGCTCCGGGCTGGCAAATTCGCCGATTGCGGTGACGGCGGGGATGGTTTCGCAGGTTTGCAGGCCGATTTTGCGGGCGAAACTGCTTTTGGTGAAGGTGCCGCCCAGCCAGCAGGTACCCAGGTTGAGGCTGGTGGCGCGCAGGATGAGCAGTTCCATCAGGCAGCCGAAGTCCTCGAGGTGATTGGGAGCCGCTTGGCTCGCGCCGATGATAAAACCGGTTGCGCCGCGGATGAAGCCGTAGGTGCCGAGTCCGCGCAGGGCGGCGTTGTCGCTCTCGCTGGCGGCGGTCAGCCCGAAGCGCGGACGGTTGCCAAACGGTCCCGCTGAGAATCGCGGGACAGGCCCCGGTGGGGGCGTCTGGATGGTGGTTTCCAATTCGCGCAGTTTTTCCGCTGCGATAGGCCGGGCGGCGAATTGGCGGCAGGAAAACCGGCGGCGGATGAGTTCGGTGATGGGATATTCGTTCATCGTTCCAGGCTCATGTCCCGATGCACGAGGAATTTGAGTTGCGAGAGCATAACGGCGGCGAAGATGATGCCGCAGCCGATGACCTGAACCGGCAGCAGGAATTGACTCAGGATGAGCCAGCCCGCCAGGGCCGCGAAGACCGCTTCCAGGCCGAGGATGAGCGCGGCGTCGGTGGGCGGGGTGTGGCTTTGGCCCCAAACTTGCAGGGTGTAACCCACCCCAACCGACATCAATCCCCGGTAGATGATGGCGCCGAGCATGGGCAGCGCGGTCAGTTGAGCCGGGTTTTCCATGACCAGCCCAACCGCCAGGTTGAGCAGGCCGCACACCAGGAATTGCCCGGCGGCAAACGAGACTGACTCATAGCGCGATGCGAATTTCCCCAGGATGACGAAATGCAGCGCCCAAAAGACCGCGCCCAGAAAAATCAGGCCGTCGCCTTCCTGGAATTCCAACCCCTGTCCGGCGCTGGAGAGCAGGTACGCCCCGCCCACGGCGGCGGTGACGGCGATGGCGTCGAGCCAGTGCGGTCGCTCGCGGAACGAAATCCAGAGCAGGAAGGGTGTAAAAACGGTGTACAGGCTGGTCAGGAATCCGGCATTCGCTACTTTGGTGTAGAAAATGCCGACCTGTTGCAAGGCGGCGGCGATGAACAGGACGATTCCCGCAATGCCCATCCATAGCCACTGCCTGGCAGGGAGTTTTTTGCCGCGCGAGATGAAGGGGACGAGAATGAGCGCGCCAAGCAGGAAACTGGCGGCGTTGAACAGG
>DAOTZM010000304.1:0-2177 GCA_034434035.1 Anaerolineales bacterium | reverse complement strand
TTCGCCTTTGGCGCGCGGCTTGATGGAACGCCAATCGCTGCCCGAAAGATAACGGGAAAAATAGACGTTCTGGTCAGTGGACAGGGAGATTCCGCTGTGCGGGTCGAGCAGCGTCTCCCAGCGCAGGGTGTGCAAATCCAGCGCGCTTGGATGAATATTTAACCGCAAACGCAAGACGGCCCCGGCCTGCTCGGTGGCAGTCCGCGCCTGGGCAAAGACAGTGCGCAAGGGTTCGGAAGCGAACAGGGATTGCGTCAAGACCTGTCCATATTCCTTGATTTCCCCAGCCTGGAAATGCTCCTCCAATTTGGGGAAGTCGAAACTGGCATAAGCCGCCTGGCCCGCCCCCAGGCGCACCTCCGTCTGCTGCGCCGGGTCGCTGTCAGAATACCGAAAGTCCACCGCGTACTGTTGGTCTTGGCGGTAGAGTGTCAACTCAATATCGGCGCTTGGGCTCATGCGCGCCTCCTGTCCCACGAATTTGGATAAAAACTACCCTATTTACAGTGTAGATTATACGCCTTGTCGGGGAATTTTCAACAGGCAAATAAAAAGTCCGCCTGAAGCGGACTTGGGGCGCGAGCCGGTCAATCTTTTTTGCGGTGGGCGCGCGCAACGATGTTCAGCAAGCCTATCAGTTCTCGCAGTTTTTCGGGCGCGGCACTGTCTGTGGTCAGGACGGAGTGCTTGCCCTTTTTGCCTTCCACTTCGATTTTATGGGTGAACTGGTCAATGCCAGGGCGGGCAGGCAAAATCTGGACAGGGAGTTTGAAGAAGTCCAGTTCATCGAGCAGGGCGCGCAGTTGTGCCTCCTGCTCGTCGGGCAGGTCATCCAACTCGAAACTGGCGGCGAGTTTCAGCCCGGCAAAGCCGCCGGTGCGCTCATACTTGATATGGATATCGCTCATTTTCTCATCAATCCCAGGGAACGGAAAATCGCCGTCAGGCAGCCATCGCCGGGGGTTGGAGTCGGGGGAGGTGTTGTTCCACCAGCGGTAATACCAACCTCGGCCCAGCCTTTTTTGACGGCCAACTGCTCCGCGCCGTTTGCCCCATACAGCTGTCCGGCCACCTGGCAGGTCAGGTCGGCGGCCTGCTGGAAGTTGGAGGTGGCGGTCAGTTTATCGCGCAGGGCGATGTACCAGATGTTGCCGGCTTTTTCCCAGGCGCAGCCGCCGATTTCGAGCGCGGTCATATAAAAAGCGCGGTTGGGGATACCCGAATTGATATGCACGCCGCCGTTGTCTTCGACGGTATTGACGTAATCCTTTATATGACCGGGCTGGGGGTCTTTGCCGATGACCGGGTCGTTGTAGGCTGTGCCGGGCGCTTTCATCGAGCGAATGCCGACCCCGTTGACGTTGGAGGTAAACAACCCCTCGCCGATAATCCAGTCGGCCTCGGCGGCAGTCTGGTTGCGCTGGTACTGCTTGACCAGCGACCCAAACACATCCGACATGGATTCGTTCAACGCGCCCGATTGCCCAAAATAGGCCAGTTTGGCCTCGTATTCGGTCACGCCATGCGTCAGTTCGTGACCGATGATGTCGATGGCGATGGTGAAGCGGTTGAACAGGCGCTGCGCCGCCGGCAGGTCTTCATCGCCGTCGCCATAGACCATCTGCTGGCCGTTCCAGAAGGCGTTGTCGTAGCCTTTCATGTAGTGGACGGTCGAATCGAGCCGCAAGCCTTTGCCGTCGATGGAGTTGCGGTCATAGATTTCTGAGAACAGGTCGTAAGTCAGGCCGGAGCCGTCATAGGCCTCGTTGACCGCCGGGTCGGCCACCGCCGGGTCGCCCTCGCGCCGCACCGGCACGCCGGGCAGTTTGGAACCTTGCTGGGCGTCGTAAATGATGCGTTCCTTGCCAGGCGCAACCGCAAACGAAAGCACGCTGGCGAAATCACGGGTGGCCTGGCGCTGGCCGCGAAACTGCTCCGAGGCAGTCATCGTCAGCAGGGCAAACTCACGCTGGGCCTGCGTGCCGTTGTGGACGATTTCCTTGAGCATGTGCGGAGGGATGATGCAGGTGATGGGATGACGGTGCATAATACGTCCTTTCGGGTCCAGGAATGGCTGGACACGCTTTCAGTATACGAGTATGCGCATGGAATTTCAATAGGAAGATTTGGAGAGAAACTCTCCGGTTTTTACAAAAGCCGTTCCAATTCCACCTGGA
>DAOTZM010000303.1:0-16884 GCA_034434035.1 Anaerolineales bacterium | reverse complement strand
AAATAATCGTCGAAAAAGCGCTCGATGTCGTAATCGGGCTGCCAGCCCCAGTCTTTGCGGGCCGCCGAATCGTCCATATCCTCCGGCCACGAATCCACAATCCCCTGGCGGCGCGGGTTCGGCGCGAACACAATCCGCGCGCCGGGGAAGGCGTTATCGGCCCGCTTGCGAAACTCGCCGGCCGTCAGGCTGAAGGCCGTGATGTTGTAGACCTGGCGGGTCAGGTACTCGCGCGGCACCTCGGTCAGCATCAGCAGGGCCTTGATGGCGTCCGGCATCGCCATGAACGAAATCTTCGTATCCTCGCGCACGAAGCACGAATACGAGAGACCCTGCGCAGCGGCGTGCAGCATCTCCGGGCCGTAATCGCTCGTCCCGCCGCTTGGCAGGGTAAAGGCGCTAATCAGGCCGGGGAAACGGATGGCGCGAAAATCGAGCATCACCGGCGGCTGGGGGTCCAGGTGACGCTGGCCGTAATAATTACCGTAATACTCGCCCAGTTTCTCGCAATACAACTTGTTCGCGCCGTACATCGTGTGCGGACGGTTATGCGCGTCCTCCGTCACCCGCCCGGCCTTGCGCTTGGCCTCCACATTGTCGAAGCCAAAGGCCGCAATCGAACTGGGGAACAGGAACTTGACCGCCCTGCCGCGCTTCTCCGATTTATAAGCCGCCAGCATCAGCAGCTGCATCGTCCCTTCCACGTTAATGCGGTGGGCCTCCTCGGTCGCAATCTCCGCCTTCGAAGAAAGCGAAGCCGCCAGGTGGAAAATCACATCGAAGTTGTAATCATAAAATTGCTTCACGCGGTACACCAGGTCGCCTTGCAGGTGTTCTGCCGCGTAATCTTTCATCGAATCAGGGAGCGGCGCCAAATCCGTCGTGACGATGCGAAAGCCTCCCTTGCCTGCCAACCTTTGAACCAGAGCCTGACCAATCTCACCACACGCCCCGGTGACGAGGACGGCTTTATCGGGCATAGTTTTCTCCTTGTGAAAGTATAAGTAACCCAATTGTACAATACCCGGCCCTTCCGCGTATCTGCGAATCGCCACCAAAAAGGATGATGAAACTCACCAACCCCGTTTTCGGGTACAATTCTGCCCGTGAAACCCTGCCCGCGATCCTCGACATCAAAGCCCAAAACCCGTACACGGATTTCACGGATTCAACGGATTTGCGCGGATTTTTTTAGAAAAATCCGTGAGATTCCGTGTAATCCGCGTCATCCGTGTCCAGAAGATTTTATCTGGAAAAACCTGACCAACAGACTCTGGCCGCTGGCCCTCGGCCTGCTCCTGCTCTCAGGCGCGGCCTGCGTCCCAGGCATGGAAGCATCCCCACTGGAAACTGCCACCGCCGCCCCCGAAATTCTCCCCACCGAAACCATCGTCTGGTTCCCGCCCACCGCCACCCACACGCCCTTTCCCACCTTCCAGCCCAGCGCCACCCCCGAACCATTCCCCGGCCTGGGAAATTCGCTCTACACCGACGACTTCTCCGACCCGGCAGACTGGACCAACGCCCGAACCGAAAGCCAGGGCAGCAACAACGTCCTGGTCATCGGCAACCGCCTGACCCTCTCCGTCAACGCCGCCCCGGTCACGCTCACCAGCATCCGAACCGGCCTCGTCCTGACCGATTTCTACGCCGAGACAAACGTCAACCTGAACCGCTGCGAAGGCCGCGACACCTACGGCTTGTACTTCCGCGCCGCCACCGAAGCCTACACCTACCGCTTCACCCTGACCTGCGACGGGCAAATGCGCGTCGAGCGGGTGCGCGGCGGCGAAACCTACCCGCTCTCCAATTGGGATACCAGCGGCGACCTGCCGCGCGGCGCGCCGGGACAGGTCAAACTCGGCGTGTGGGCGGCGGGGACCGAAATGCGCTTCTTCCTCAACGACCGCTGCCAGTTCACGGTCATAGACCAGGTTTTTCGCAGCGGCAGCATCGGCTATTTTGCCAGCGTCCGCAGCGAAGTCGGCCTGAATGTCTCCTTCTCTGACTTGCGCGTCAACGCCGTCTCCTACGTCTCCCCCACCCCCACCCTCACCCCCAGCAGCACGCCCCTGCCCAGCCGAACGCCAAGACCGTAATTCGATATTCGATAATCGAGTATCGAATAACGAATATCGAATTACAATACCCCCATGCCCAACAATAAATTGAACGACCTCGACCCCAAAACCTGGCTGAAATTCCAGAAATCGTGGTTCATCCACAACCCGCCGCCGCGCAAAAAAAACGCGCTGGCGCATCCCGCCAAATTCCCCGAGACAATGGCGCAGGAATTTATCGAATTTTTCACCAAAAAAGGCCAGGCGGTGCTGGACCCGATGTGCGGAACCGGCTCGACGCTGGTGGCCGCGCTGCGGGCCGGGCGCAATTCCTATGGCATCGAGTTAAATCCCCGCTACGCCGAGCTTGCGCGGGACATTATCAGCCAGGAAAAAGCCGCTTTGACGGCGGGAACGGATTCAGCCAGGCTGGCCGCCGAGGTCATCACCGGGGATGCGGCCAATGCCCTCGAATACGAAATCCCCAAAGTGGAGTACGTGCTCACCTCTCCCCCCTATTGGGACATGCTGCACGCCAAAGGGGCCGAAAACCAGAAAAAACGGCGCGAATCGGACGGGTTGGACGTGGTTTACTCCGATCACCCGCACGATTTGGGCAACATCCACGACTACGAAGCCTTCCTGGGGCTGCTGGTGGGCATTTACAGCGGTCTGAAGCCGCTCTTGCAGGACAAAGCGTACCTGACCATTATTGTCAAAAATGTAAAAAAGGGCGGTAAAATCTACCCGTTGGCGTGGGATATTGCCCGCGAACTGGGCAAAGTTTACACCCTGAAAGATGAAAAAATCTGGATGCAGGACAACCAGCGCCTGGCGCCGTTTGGCCTGGGCAGCGCATGGGTGAGCAATACGTTCCATCATTATTGTTTGCAGTTTCGGAATGAGTAGGATACGAAAAAGAGAAAAAATATGTTGCTTTTCGTAGACGAAAGCGGGCAAGACCACCGCGATACTCCTTATGAGATTTTGGCGGGCGTTGCCATCCTTGAATCGAACCTGTGGAACTTTGTACTGGCAGTTCAGAACCTGGAAACTGAAATTTTTGGAATTCGATTGGCAGATGTTGGAGTGGAAATCAAGGGCAAAAAGTTATTAAAACGCAAAGTCTTTCGTCACGCCAGCCAATCAGAACAACTTGAACCCGAAGCGAGGCGCGCGCTATGCGCCGAATTCCTGCAAAAAGGACGCAGGGAAGCACTGGGCGGGGCGATGGAAACAAGAAACCAGATAGAGTTTGCAGCCTATGGTCAGGCCGTTCTCGAATTTGTCCGGCGGATTTTTGACTTATGCGCAGCCTACCGCGTCAAGGTTTTTGCCTCAATGGTAGAGCCAATAGCCCCCCGACCAGGCGCAGATTTTTTACGCAAAGATTACGCCTACCTGTTTGAGCGTTTCTTCTATTTCCTCGAAGATAGCGGGACAAACGAGATGGGGATTGTTGTCTTTGACGAGCTTGAAAAGGCACAATGTCGGATTTTAATCGGCCAAATGGAACGTTACTTTGCAACGACAAGTCGCGGGTATATTCGCAGCGCCCGAATTATCCCCGAACCCTTTTTCGTACATTCCGACCTGACAACAGCCATTCAAATTGCCGATATCGTCGCGTATAGTATTAACTGGGGGTTGCGTCTGAATAAAATGACGAAACCCACACGGACTGAACTGGAAGAGTTTGGTCAGCGCGCCTTTGATTTACGCTATGTGGGCAGGCGGGTCAGTGACGCAGACAGTCAGATATGGCCTGTATATGGGATAACATACATCGAAGATTTACGCCCCAAGAACGAGAGAAGCCAGGATTAAAAATAAAAAGGCAGAGATGATTCCTTCGCAGGAAACCACCAGAGCCTCCATAAATATCTTACAATGTATTTCCTTGTTCGTCAAGCAAAAATTTGTGCAGATTAGATGAGAGCAGGCAGGAACCCTAGCCCATGATTTCCTCCCCCGACTTTATCAAATTACCCTATACCCCCGACCTGACCGAAGGCGGCATTCGCTATGCGACGCGCTCCCTGCCCTACACCTACGACCGGATGGGCGGCTCGCTCTACTCGCGCCTGCGCCGCATCGTCGGCGGGGTGGCGGTGGAACTGGCCTTCCGCCGCTACCTGGGCGAGCAGGAAGTGCCGTTCGACGTGAAAGGCGCGACGCCCTTCACCGAACCCGACCGTTACGACGTTTCACTCGGCAATCATCGCTGCGACCTGAAAACTTTCATCATCTCCAAGCGCAACCAGATTACCTCCATGCGCCGCAACCCCGGGCTGGCGCTGCGCGCCCCAGCCCTGATTCCTGAAGACCAGTTCGAAGCCGCCAACCACACCGACCAGGACTTGTACCTGTTCGCCTTCCTGCTCGGACTGACCACCAACTCGCCCGATGACATCCAGAAGGCGGTCGAGGCCGGTCAGCGGATGTATCTCATCCATCCCATGCGCGGAGACTGGTCGAGGCCGCAGGTTTGGGCGCCGCTCGGCAAGCTGGCCCTAAAGAGCGAGTGCGCCGCGCCGCTGTGCGTCGAAATCGGCGGGCAGGATGCCGAACGCAACTTCATCACCGAAACGTTGACCCTCGAACCGCTCAAGCGCGCCTTCGCCGAAAGAGACTATCACAGCCTGGCCTACATCCACGCCGATTCGATTCCCGAGGCGAGGCTGGGAATCCACAGCCCGAAGAAAGGCGAAATCTACCTCATCCAGCCGCACGAATGGGGCAACATCTGGATTTACGGCATGGACATCTGGCTGACAGGTTACATGGCGCGCGAGGAATTCCGCCGCAAGGCCAGCACCATCTACGCCGGCAGCCGCGTCTTCCAGTACAGCAAGACCCAGACCAAGAATTACTCCGTACCGGTGAGTGATTTGCGCCCGCTGCCCGAACTGTTCGGACGGGTGCGCGCCTGGGAAGCGGAAAAGAAAACCTGGCCTGTCAGTTGATGCCTTGAAAATTTCATCCCACGCATCACGCCTGGCGCGCCAGGCCGCGGCTTACCCGCTTATCCTCCTGCTCACGCTGACAACCAGCGCCGCCCTCTACCCATTCCGGGAATCAATCAGCCTGGCGGTTGTGGCGATGGTCTATCTCGTGCCGGTAACACTCGGGGCGGTCTGGTGGGGGCTGGGGCCGGGCGCGGCCAGCGCGGTGGCGGCCTTCCTGTCTTTCAACTATTTGTTCATCCAGCCGTACTACACCTTCGAGGTGCATAACCCTGGCGACTGGGTGGTACTGGCGGCCTTTTTGGCGGTAGCTTTCGTCATCAGTGAGTTGATGGGGCGCACGCGCGTCAACTTGGGCCTGGCGCGGGCGCGTGAAATCGAAGCCGTGCGCCTGTTCGAACTGGCAACGACCCTGGCGCGTTCGCGCGATGAGCAAGCGGTCGCCGAGGCGCTGGCAGAAAAAGCAATCGATACATTGCTGGCCGACCGGGTGGAGGTTTCGATTGAATCCGGGGCAGGCGGCCTGGCTTTTGCTCGCGGGATGAAGTTCGGCCGCAAGCCGGATGTCGTCACCGCGCTGCAAGCGGCGCGCGGGTTGATTGGAGAAATCCGGCTGTGGCGGATTCGCCCCCCCATCCAACCCGCCGAGGTGCGGATTTTGCAGACCTTTGCCAGCCAGGGCGTGCTGGCTATCGAGCGTATCCGGCTCTCGAATGCCGACCACAAAGCGCGTGTGCTGGAGGAGAGTGACCAGCTGAAGTCCTCGCTGCTATCATCGGTTTCCCATGAACTGCGCACGCCGCTTTCGACCATCAAGGCTTCGGTCAGCAGCCTGCGCTCCGGCGAAATCGAATGGGATTCGGAAGCGCGCGCTGACCTGCTGGTAACGGTCGAGGAGGAAATCGACCACCTGAACGTGCTGGTCGGCAACCTGCTGGATATGTCGCGCATTGAGGCCGGGGCGCTCAAGCCGCAGAAAAAACCCAACATTTTGGCTGAGATTGTCGAGGCAGTCCTGGCGCGAATACGTTCGCAGACCCAACAGCACCATATCGAAGTGGATGTGCGCGACGACCTGCCGCTGGTCAATGTCGATTTCGTGCAAATGGAACAGGTCTTCACCAACTTGCTGACCAACAGCCTGAAATACTCGCCGCCCGGCTCGACGATTCGCATTACCGCCCAACAAGAGGCTGAACAAGCCCTGCTGGTGCGGCTGACCAATCAGAGCATCCCCGTGCCAGAAAGCGACCTGGAGCGGATGTTCGACAAGTTCTACCGCATCGACCCATCGGCGCGGGTGACCGGCAGCGGGCTGGGATTGTCCATCACAAAGGGCATCATCGAGGCGCATGGCGGCAAAATCTGGGCCGAAAACCTGCCCGATGGATTGGCGTTCAACTTTATAATTCCGTTATGACCCATCCCGTTCATATCCTTGTCATCGACGACGAACCGCAAATCCTGCGGGCGATGCGAACCATCCTGACTGCCAAGCAGTTCCGCGTTAGTACAGCGGCGCGCGGCGAGGAAGGGCTGGCTCTTGCCGCCGCCGAGCAGCCAGATTTGATTATCCTGGACATGTCCCTGCCCGACATGGAGGGCATCCAGGTCTGCAAGGAATTGCGCGAGTGGACGGCAACTCCCATCATTATCCTCTCGGTACGCGACAGCGAAAAAGACAAGGTAGCCGCCCTCGACGCCGGCGCGGACGATTACCTGACCAAGCCCTTCGGAATCGAGGAGCTGCTGGCGCGGGTGCGGGTGGCCCTTCGGCACAAGAGTCAGGCGGCAGGGGGAGGGCGGCGCGCGCGAGTCCGGGCCGGGAAGTTGGAAGTCGATTTAACGGGATTTACCGTCCGCCGAGAGAATGTAGAAATCTCCCTGACCGCTACCGAGTTCAAACTGCTGGCTTATCTCGCCAGCCATGCCGGGCGCGTGTTGACGCACCAGATGATTCTCTCGAGCGTTTGGGACCCTGCCGAAGCCGATAAAATCGAGTACCTGCGGGTGTACATGCGCCAGTTGCGCAAAAAACTGGAGGACGACCCAGGGAACCCGAAAATCCTGCTGACCGAGCCGGGCATCGGCTACCGGTTCATGGCGGACGAGTAAGAAATCCCCTCTCGACATCACCGGGAGGGGATTTTTATTTTTCCCTTACGACGCGGGGATATTTTTTTCGCTGTTCTTTATGGCCGGGGAGTACACTGCAAAAAAGGAATAAAGTTATGAACGCGCTGAAGAAAAATTGGCGAAGAGTTGTTACTGCCTTGCCCTTGCTGGGTATCATTTGGGCGTCGTTTTATCCCGTGCAGCAACGAGGCCAACAGGCGCTGGTCTTGTTTACGCTGCTCTGGTTTTATGCGTTCATTATCTTTGAAGTGCTCGGCAACAGGTAGAAAGTCCTGAAAACGCAACAGGGTGGGATAGTTTGCGTTTTCGTCATCCCATTTTTATTTTTTCTTTATGCCAGAGGATGACAATTTTGTGACGGTTTTATTTTGGGAGACTATCCTTTCCTGTTAGAGAGGTAAAACTTATGTTATTCGCGATTGGATTGCTTGTTGTCTTTGTCACTCTTTCTTTCAAAGCCGCGCCGAAAGAAAAGGCGGAAGATGCCCACGTTCACGGCGCAGGACAGGTCGGCCTGTTGGCCGCAGTGGCGCTGTTCGGCGTAGATTATTTCACATCCTATTACTACGCCACTGGCGAAATGCTGCACGCCCTGCACCCTTACGGGCTGGAGCATTACGCCTATTTTGCGGTAGCCGTCATCGGCCTGGCCAACCTGATTTTTGGCGGGTTGTATATGTATTCGCTGGGCGTATTCAACGAAGGAGGCGGCTCTTTTACCGCCGCAATGCGCTATCTTGGCCCTTCGCTCAGCCTGATTGTGGCGGTCATCCTGTTACAGGATTATATCCTTACGATTGTCGTCTCGACGCTTTCAGGCGTAGACCAGTTGCTGTCGCTTCGCCAGGCAAGCGGAATTGCCTGGGAATGGCATTTCCTGATTGGCGCGGCGATGGTGGCAACGACCTGGTACATTACCATTCGCGGGCGCGGCGAATCGGCGCAGGTCGTCTTTACCGGTTTGGGAATTTTTGCCCTGATGACGATAACGATGGTCGTCGGCTTGCTGGTTGCCAAGGGAACCAACGTCCCGCCCCTGCCGCAGGAAACCATTACAACCGAAGTCACCAGCATTTGGAGCGCCCTGTTCCACCTGTTAGCCGCCTCGATGAAAGGCTTGGTAGCGCTGACCGGCCTGGAGGCCATGTCAAACGGCATCCAATTCGTCATCGAAGAAGACGCCGGGTTTGTCAAATGGGGACGCAAGCGCCTGCCCAAACTCGAAAAACTCTGGTATTTCTATAGCGGGAAATCGGGCATTGGCCGCTCAGTGCAAACGGCTTTCCTGTTCTATGGGACCTTAACCACCCTGATGCTGACCTACTTTGCGATTCACTTCCAGGCTTTCGACTATGTGCAAGGCCGCAGTCTGGTCGGTAACCTGGCATTCATCGGTTTTTCGATGGTCCCAGGCGGCATTGTCCTGTTTTGGGCGTACCAGATTTTAGCAGTCGGCCTGTTAACAGCCGCTTCGATGACGGCCTTCCAGGATTTGCAGGCAATTACCTGGCGCAACGTGGCAATTGGCGAATTACCGGAAATCGTTGTGTATCGCAACCCGAGCGGGACCTTCACCCGTCCGGTAACGGCGGCGGCCATCCTGGCAATTTTCATCCAATTCCTGGTGCGCGGCGATACCAGCGCAGCCATCCCGTATTATGGAGTCGGCGTCTTCATGCCGATTTCCATCATGGGGCTGGCAATGCGTGAACACGTCAAGCGACACGCCACCGGAAAGATGCGCGCCTGGGGACTGTTCGGCACGACCTTTGCCACTGTGCTGTCAACGATTATTTTTGTCGGGCAAATTGTCACGAAGTGGAACGAGGGCGGCTGGGTAGTTTTAATTGTCTTCTCAATGCTTATCCTGTTTGCCAACCTGATTTTGCTCTCGCCAGCGGGCTATCGCGACCCCGAGGATATTCACCGTGTCATCCGCGAAAAATCGCGCATTCATGGCGCGATGGGCAATATTGTCGAATGGCAGTCGCTAAAAATGCAGGAATACCGCTATACCCTCCTGCTGGGAGTCGCGCGTTTCTTTGGCATGTTTGGCCTCTTCAAGCCCTTACGCTTCGATGAGAATCCGGCCCCGGCCCGGGCAGGCTGCTTCGAAGACGCCCTTAATCATGGGGAACGCAGCACGTTCCTGGAACAATACCTCAGCAACCAGCCTAAACCGGAACCCCGCCTGGGCGGCGCGCCCAACGAAGCCCGCGAGGCGCATAACCTGCCCCATTAAGTTAAAGAACCACCTCCCTCTCTACGGCCTCTCCCCATAAACGAGGAGAGGCCGATTTGTGGTAACATTCGATTATTCATCATCATTATAAGGATGGTCTTATGACCGAATCACTCTCTCCCGCCAGCCACTTGCGCGAGGAATTCAACGGCAGGCAATCCCTTTTCAACGCCCAGCCGGCGATTGTGCAGCGCTTCCTGGAAGCCCAGGCGCGGAAACTTGCGGATGCTCTGATTGAACACCAGCCGCAAGTCAAATTCACCCTGCCCGACCGGATTGTGGCCGAACTGCCGCAAATCGACCAACCTGCGCCCATCACCGTTCCGGCAGGGCAGCGCGAACAGACTGCCGGCGGATTCCGTAACCGCCTGGCGCGGCGCGATGTCAAAGAGGAACTGCGCCACCGCTTGCAGGAACTGGAACAGTCTCCCGACCATGCGATTTCGACCAGCGCGGGGCTGTTACGTTATGCGGCGGCCATCCACATGGTTCACAACATGCTGCCCGCCGGCCGCTCCGTGGAATACCGCCCCGATGAAGACGAGGACATCCCCACCATTCCGGTCGCCGTTACCCAACCGGAATCGGCCATCACCCAGGCCAGCGACGCCATCGCCGAGGAGGGAAACTCCGAAGCCGGACGCGGCGCTTTACAGATACCCTTTGTCCCGGCAGCGCGGCGCTTTTACCTGCCGCAGTGGGTGGCCTTCGACGATAACGGAAAACTGCTGGTCGGCGGGGTACAGGAAGCCGAAGCGCACATCGCCTCGATGCAGCGATACATCGAAATTCTGCATGCGGCCTCCTCCATCGCCCCCTATATCATCGCCGACGATGAATACCAGCGTAAACGCTATGGGATGCTCGGCCAACTCATCAACCAGGGACGCGCGCTGGCGAGGTATAAAACCCAGGAAATCATCGAAACCATCAAAGAGCGGGCTTCCGCCGGGTCGCTCAATCGCGGACTGAGATTGAGCCTGCCGTACTTCGACGACCAGGAACTTCGTCTGGATGTCTTGAAGTTCGAGGTCATTCCCGCCGGGCGGATTATGTTCGTACCGGCCTTTGTGGTGCGCGCAGCGCGCGAGGAAGCCGCCAAGCGCGTACAGGATACACGCTTCAACGTCTCGACCCGCAAACACATGCTGGCAGGGCTCAAAACACTGGAGGACGCTTTTTACCAATCATAACCAGGATGTCATTCCAGTTTGCTTTGTTTTGCAACGCGGAATGACATTTAATTTTTAACTGCTCCGCGAGCGAGACAGGAAACACCATGCTTTTCTCAATTTTACTTTTAGCCGTCATCGTGTATTTATCCTGGCGCGCCGCGCCGCGCGAGCGCCAGGAAGACGCCCATGTGCATGGCGCCGGCCAGGTCGGCCTGCTGGCGGCGATTGCTCTGTTTGGCGTTGATTACTTCACATCATATTACTACGCCACCGGCGAAATGCTGCACGCCCTGCACCCTTACGGCCTCGACCACCTGGCTTATTACGCCATCCTGATTATTGCCCTGGCGAACATCACCTTTGGCTTCCTGTACATGTACTTCCTGGGCGTATTCAAGGAGGGCGGCGGCTCGTTCGCAGCGACGATTCGCTATCTCGGCCCGGCCGTCGGCCTGATTGTGGCGGTTGTCCTGTTACAGGACTATGTCTTTACCATCGTCGTTTCCACGCTATCGGGCGCCGACCAACTGCTCTCGCTCGGGCAGTGGGGCGGCAAGGCCTGGTATTGGAACTTCCTGATAGGGGCGGGAATGGTCGGCGTCACCTGGTACATCACCATTCGCGGGCGCGGCGAATCGGCGCAGGTCGTCTTTACCGGCCTGGGAATTTTCGCGTTGATGACGCTGACGATGGGAATCGGCCTCTTTATCGCCAAAACGACCGGCGTTGCCCCTTTGCCGCGCGGCGAGGAAATTATCAAACCCGATGCAACCATCTGGGGCGCGCTGTTCCATCTGGCAGCGGCCTCGATGAAAGGTCTGGTTGCGCTGACCGGCCTGGAAGCGATGGCCGACGGCATCCAATTTGTCATGAACAAAGACCCTGGGTTTGTCACCTGGGGCAAAAAGCGACTGCCCCGGCTGGGGTGGTTGTGGCGCTACTACAGCGGCAAAACCGGCATTGGACGCGTAGTGCAAACCTCCTTCCTGTTCTATGGCGCGCTAACAACTTTGTTCCTGACCTATTTCGCCATCCATTTCCAGGCATATGACGGGGTGCAGGGCCGCACGCTGGTCGGCAACCTGGCCTTTATTGGATTCACGACCCTGTCGGAGCAAGGCGGCGTCATCCTGTTCTGGGCCTACCAGATTTTGGCCGTCGGCCTGCTGACCGCCGCCTCGATGACCGCCTTCCAGGATTTGCAGGCCATCACCTGGCGCAACGTGGCGATTGGCGAAATTCCCGAAGTAGTCGTCTACCGCAACCCCAAGGGGACGTTTACCCGGCCTGTGACGGCAGCAGCCATCATCACCATCGTCATCCAGTTCCTGGTGCGCGGCAATACCAGCACCGCCATTCCGTTTTACGGCGTGGGCGTTTTCCTGCCCATCACTATCATGGGGCTGGCAATGCGCCGCCATGTGCAACTGAACCTGAGCGGGCGCGCCCGCGCCTGGGGCCTGGCTGGCACGACGTTTTCTGCCGTTCTCTCCAGCCTCATCCTGGTCGGACAAATCGTCACCAAATGGCACGAAGGCGGCTGGGTGGTGTTGATAACGATGGGTATGTTGGTGCTTATCAGTTACACCATCCTCGTCTCACCCGCCGGATACCGCGACCCGCAAGACATTCACCGCATCATCCGCGAAAAATCACGGGTCGAAGGCGCGATGGGCAATATGGTCGAGTGGCAATCGCTCAAAATGCAGGAATACCGCTACAAAGTGTTGACGACAGTGGCCGATTTCATGGCAAGTTTTGGCGTGATGAAGCCGCTAAGCATGGAAAATTCCATCCCGGCCCCCGCCGGGGAATACGAAGATGCGATGAAAACCAAGGGCCGCAAAACCTTCCTGCAACAATACCTCGACAACCAGCCAAAGAAAGCGCCCCGCCTGGGCGGCGCGCCAAAAGAAACCACTCAGGCTGAAGACCAGGAGTAACCAACCTCCCCCTCCCATGCCCTCCGAACCAATTTACAGCCTGCGCCCACGGCAGGTCTTCGAATCTCTCGAAACATCCCCTGACGGTCTGGATAGTGCCGAAGCCCGGTCACGCCTGTCGCTGTATGGCGAAAACTCGCTAAACGAGGAACAAAAAGAGCCGCTCGGCCGCAAAATCTTCAGATACACCCTGCACCCCCAGGCCGGGATTCTGTTGCTGGCCGCCCTGTTGGCTGCCATTGGTGGTGATTCCGGGCTATCCCTCGCCATCCTTGCGTTGATTGTCTTCAACGCCATTTTTTCGTACTGGCGCGAACACCGCGCCGAGCAAGCCGTCGAAAAGCTCAAAACCATCCTGCCCGCCTACGCCCACGTCCTGCGCGATGGGCAAGACAAACACATCCTCGCCAGGGAGGTCGTCCCCGGCGACGTGTTGATACTGGCCGAAGGCGATAACATCCCCGCCGATGCGCGCGTGGTGGAAGAATTCGGCCTGCGCGTCAACAATTCCACCTTGACCGGCGAATCGGTCCCGGCCCGTAAAACCGCCGACGCGTCGCGCCAGCCATACCTCGAGGCCGGAGGCAAGGGGATTAGCGAACTGGAACAACCCAACCTGATTTTTGCCGGCACCTCCGTCGCCGCCGGAACAGGCCGGGCAGTGGTCTATGCAACCGGGATGTTAACCCAGTTTGGGCGGATTGCCCACCTGACCCAGAACATCGCTGACCCGCCCAGCCCGATGCAAAAGGAACTGCGCCAGGTCACAAAAATCATCACCCTGGCGGCGCTCGCCATCGGGTTGTTGGTTTTGATTGTCGGTTTTACCTCCGGCCTGGGCTTAAACGGCCCCGCCGCGCTCCTGTTCTTTACCCTCGGCATCATCGTCGCCGTCATCCCCGAAGGCCTGCCCGCCACCCTAACCCTTTCCCTGGCAATTGCCGTCCAACGCCTGACCCAGCAAGGCGTGCTGGCGAAAAAATTGAACATCGTTGAAACGCTCGGCGCCGTCTCGGTGATTTGCACCGACAAAAGCGGAACCCTAACCCAGAACCAGATGACCGTGCGTGAGATTTGGGTTTCGCGCCAAAAAGTCAAAGTCAGCGGCGTCGGCTACGCGCCGAACGGGAAGTTCAGTCCCGACCCAAACGGCCACCCTTGGGGCGAGACCCTGCTGGCCCTGCTGGAAGCCGCCGACTGCTGCAACAACGCCCGCCTCAACCCGCCCTCCGCCGAACACCCCGCCTGGTCCAGCCTGGGCGACCAGACTGAAGCGGCCATGAAAGTCGCCGCGCTCAAAGCCAATTTGAACGAAAAAGAATTGAACCTGGTTTACCCGCGCGTCCATGAAATTCCCTTCGACGCGCGCCGCAAGCGCATGACCACCATCCATCGCGGCCTGCGCAGTGAAACGGCCTTCACCAAAGGCGCGCCGCGTGAAGTGCTGCAACTCTGCACGCAAATCGAAATTGACAACGAAGTCATCCCGCTCGATGACGCCCTGCGCGCTGAAATCATGGCGGCCAACGATGATTATGCCCGCCGCGCCCTGCGCGTGCTGGCCGTTGCCCGGCGCGAACTGAAACCCGGCGAAGAATCCTACCGCGCCGAGAACGTCGAACGCGGCCTGGTTTTCCTCGGCCTGATGGCGATGATGGACCCGCCCCGCCCTGAGGTGGAGGCCGCCATCAAAACCTGCCGCCAGGCCGGAATTCGCATCATCATGATTACCGGCGATTATGGCCTGACCGCCGAATCGCTGGCGCGCCGCGTCGGGATGCTGACCACGCCCAACGCCCGCATCATCACCGGCGCCGAATTGGACACCCTGGGCGACATCGAACTGGGCAAAGCGCTGGCAGGCGAAGTCTTGTTCGCGCGCATGGCCCCCGAACACAAAATGCGCATCGTCTCGGCCCTCCAGGCGCGCGGCGAAGTCGTGGCCGTCACCGGCGATGGGGTCAACGACGCCCCGGCCCTGCGTAAAGCAGATGTCGGCGTGGCAATGGGCGTGGTCGGCACCGATGTCGCCAAGGAAGCCGCCGACATCATCCTGACCGACGACAACTTCGGCGCGATTGTCCATGCCATCGAGGAAGGCCGCGCCATCTACGACAACGTGCGCAAATTTGTCACCTACATTTTCTCCAGCAACGTGCCAGAAGTCATGCCATTCCTCGTCACGGCCAGTTACCCGCTCATCCCGCTGGCATTGAATGTCCGGCAAATCCTCGCCATCGACCTCGGCACCGACCTGCTGCCTGCGGTAGCGCTCGGCGCCGAAAAGCCCGAGCCAAACGTCATGCAGCATCCCCCGCGCAAACGCAGCACGCGCCTGGTCGACAGCGGCCTGCTGAGGCGTTCCTTCCTGTGGCTGGGAATGCTCGAAGCCGTCTTATGCTTCATCGGGTTCTTTTCCGTTTATCTTTTTTCCGGCAACGTCTCGATGCTGCTCGGCGACCATGCAAATTTGCCCTTCCTCTCGCTATTGGCCGAACTGACCTACCCAGATTTCCTTCACCTGGACATTCCATCCAAAGAAGTGAGCAAAATGGCTGCAACCGTATTCCACGCCGGGGTGGTCATGGCGCAGGTCGGCAACGCTTTTGCCTGCCGCTCCGGCACGCTGCGCAACACCCGGCTGGGCTGGGGCAGCAACCGCTTGTTGATTTTTGCGGCCTTTCTCGAAATTGCCGGGATTGCCGCCATCATCCATATCGAACCGCTTGCCAGGTACTTCGACCATGTGAATATCCCCCTGCGTTACTGGCTGGGATTGGCGCTCTTCCCATTCGTCATCTATGGCATCGAATGGATTCGCAAACAAGTCGTTCGTTTGATGGAAACAAGGAAAACAGACTCGTTCACACCAATGAAGGAGGTAACATGAAAGTTATCGTCATGGGATGCGGCAGGGTCGGGTCGCAAGTCAGCATTTTATTGTCGAATCGCGGACACGATGTTACCGTTATCGACCACCGCGACGCAGACGCGCTGACCCGTCTCGGCCCCAGTTTCAAGGGACGGGTTATCGCCGGACTGGGCTTCGACCGCCAGGTGCTGCTGGAGGCGGGGATCGAACACGCCGAGGCCTTCGTTGCCGCCAGCGCGTCTGACAACGCCAACATCGTTGGGGCGCGGATTGCGCGCAACGTTTTCCATGTCCCGCGCGTGGTGGCCCGCATGTACGACCCGCGCCGGGCCGAAATCTACCAGCGGCTGGGGCTGATGACCATCTCCAGCACCGACCTGGGCGTGCGCCAGATTTACGAACTCGTCACGCACACCGACCTGGACGTGCTGCAAAAGTTCGGGCGCGGCGAAGTCAATATCCTGACCGTCGAGGCGGGTGCGCGCCTGGCCGGGCGCGCCGTGCGCGACCTGAGCATTCCCGGAGAAGTCAGCGTTGTCTCCATCACCCGTGACGACCGGGCCTTCATCCCATCCATCAGCGCTGAATTCCGCGAGGGCGATATCCTTCACCTGGCAGTGCTTGCCACTTCCATGACCCGGCTGGAAGAGATGCTCGGCATCGAAAGGAGGGACTAGCCATGCACGTTGTCATTGTCGGCGGTGGAAACACCGGCTCGTACCTGGCAAAAATGCTTATCGAAGGCCGCCATTCGGTTTGCATCATCGAAGAGCGGCCTGCCATCCTCGAGAAACTGCGCAAAGAACTGCCCTCTGAAGTTATCCTGGCGGGCGACGGGTCGGCGCCATCCGTATTGGAACAGGCCGACATCCGCAAAGCGCATGTTCTGGCTGCCGTGACCGGCGACGACGAGACCAACCTGGTCATCAGTTCGCTGGCGCGCTTCGAGTTCAACGTCCCGCGCACCATCGGGCGGGTCAACAACCCCAAAAACCACTGGCTGTTCACGCAAGAGATGGGCGTGGATGTGGCCCTCAACCAGGCCGATATACTGGCGCACCTGGTGGCCGAAGAAATGTCGCTGGGCGACATGATGACCCTGCTCAAACTCAAACGCGGCGAATACTCCCTGGTCGAGGAGAAGGTCTACCCGACGGCCATTGCAGTCAATACCGCCCTCAAAGACTTGCCGCTGCCTAAAGAATGCATCATCGTCGCCATTATCCGCCATCACCAACTCATCATCCCGCGCGGCAGCACCGTACTCGAACCGTTCGATGAAGTGCTGGCGCTGGTCCATCACCAACGCCTTTCAGAGTTTGCCTCCCTGCTCTCGCCGCCGTACCCGGTGGATAGAAAATAAACGTGTTCTGTCGCAGCAATTCCAAATCTAAAAAAGGACGCGGACGAGCGCGGATGAACGCGGATGTTTTTTGGGCAGTTTGGCGCGAAATTTTGTGTAAACGGCATTCAAATTTGCGCAGACCGCA
>DAOTZM010000302.1:0-20930 GCA_034434035.1 Anaerolineales bacterium | reverse complement strand
GATGCGCGGCATCCACGGGCCAATGCGGATTTCGGCCTGGCCGTAGGAGGGAGAGATGTCGAAGTGGTTGACGCCCGCCGCCAGGACTTGTTCGAGTACCTGGTCTGCTTTTTCTCGCGAAACCTCCCAAAACGCGGCCCCGCCAAAGATGGCGAGCGTGCTGGGGTGGTCTGCGCGGCCAAAGGTGCGGGTTTGCATGGAGTTTTCAACTTACCTGCAGGACTATTGCAGCATTTTACATCCGGGTCATACCATAAACCTCGGAAAATGGTAAAATCCCGCCCATGTCTCACGCCGAAACCATCGCCTCCCTTCTCAAAGTCAAACCTTCCCAGGTTCAAGCCGCCATCCAACTGCTGGATGAGGGCAACACCGTCCCCTTCATCGCCCGTTACCGCAAGGAAATGACCGGCACGCTCGATGACGAACAGGTGCGCATCGTCGCCGACGAAGTTGCCCGCCTGCGCGCCATCGACGAGCGCCGCGCCACCATCCTGGCCTCCATCGAGGAACAGGGCAAAATGACGGACGAACTGAAAGCCGCCATCGAGGCCGCCGAGAGCATGACCGCGCTCGAAGACCTCTACGCCCCCTATAAGCCCAAGCGCCGCACCCGCGCCATGATTGCCAAAGAAAAAGGCCTGCAGCCCCTGGCCGACAAAATCATCGCCCAGGCCAAAGACAAACGCCCGCTCGAAGAAATCGCCGCCGAATTCCTGAACGAGCAAGTCGCCACCTGGCAGGAAGCCTTCGAAGGTGCGCGCGACATCGTGGCCGAAGCCATCAGCGACAACGCCAACGTCCGCCAGGCCGTGCGCGAAAAAGCCCTCAAATTTGCGAAACTCGAAGCCTCGAAAATCGAAAATTCGGTCGATGAGAAAAGAGTCTACGAATCCTACTACGAATTTTCAGGCATCGTCAGCCGCCTGCAGCCGCACCAAATCCTGGCCCTCAACCGCGGCGAAAAGGAAGAAGTTCTCAAACTGCGCGTCCACATCGACGAGCGCGACTGGCGCTCCCCCATCGAATCCGAATTCGAGGAAGACATCCTCTCCCCGTTCAGCGACCAATTGACCCTGGCAATCGAAGACGCCGCCGAACGCCTGCTGCTGCCCTCCATCGAGCGCGACGTGCGCCGCGCCCTGACCGAAACCGCCGACGGCCACGCCATCAACGTCTTTGCCACCAACCTGCGCGCTCTGCTCTCGCTGCCGCCGCTCGCCAACCAGACCGTGCTGGGCCTCGACCCCGGCTTCCGCACCGGCACCAAAGTCGCCGTCGTCGACCCGACCGGCAAACTGCTCGATACCGGCACCATCTACCCGCACGAGCCGCAGAAAAAATGGGCCGAAGCCATTGACACCCTGCAAGACATGATTAACCGCCACCGGGTCACGCTCCTCGTCATCGGCAACGGCACCGCCTCGCGCGAGACCGAGCAGCTGGCCGCCGAGATTGTACGTGGTCTCGGTGCGCAAGGTCTCGATACGCAAAAACCGCTGCCCGACCAGCGGTCTGTCAAATACCTGATTGTCAACGAAGCCGGGGCGTCCGTTTACAGCGCCTCCCCGCTCGCCCGGGCCGAATTCCCCGACCTCGACGTATCCATTCGCGGCGCGGTCAGCATCGCCCGCCGCGCCCAAGACCCGCTGGCCGAGCTCGTCAAAATCGACCCCAAATCGATCGGAGTCGGCCTGTACCAGCACGACGTTGACCAGACCGCCCTGAGTCACAGCCTGGACGGCGTGGTCGAAAGCGTCGTCAACAACGTCGGCGTGGACGCCAACACCGCCTCGCCCGCCCTGCTGACCCACGTCGCCGGAATCGGCCCCAAATTGGCGGCATCCATCGTCGCCTGGCGCGACGCCAACGGCCCCTTCAAAAGCCGCGAGCAACTGAAAAAAGTCCCCGGCCTGGGGCCGAAGGCCTACGAACAATCGGCGGGCTTTCTACGGATTCGAGACGGAAGCAACCCGTTGGACGCCTCCGCCATCCATCCTGAATCCTACCCGATTGCCGCTGCCGTTTTGGAGCGCGCCGGGCTGAAACCTTCGACTCCTCTTTCCGAACGGAAAGCCGCCCTGGAAGCTCTCGCCGCCAAAACCCCACCCGAAACACTGGCCGTTGAACTCGGCTGCGGCCTCCCGACGCTGCGCGACATCCTCGAACAGCTCGTCCGCCCCGGGCGCGACCCGCGCGAGGAAGCCCCCGCCCCCATCCTGCGCTCGGATGTGCTGAAAATGGAAGACCTGGCGGTCGGCTTCGAACTGAAAGGCACCGTCCGCAACGTCGTCGATTTCGGCGCGTTCATCGACATCGGCGTCAAACAGGATGGCCTGCTGCACAAAAGCCAGATTCCCTTCGGCACCGTCCTGAAAGTCGGCGACATCCTGGATGTCGAGATTCTCAAAATCGAACCAGAACGAGGCCGGATTGGGCTGGGGTGGGCTAAGGCCAGTAAACAGTAAACAGTTTTCAGTAATCAGTCAACAGCGCCGCGAATTTCGCGGCGCTGTTGACTTGTTATCTCGTCCAAGAAATGCTAAACTAAAAATGTGAAATTCGAAATCGTCGATGAAATTCAAAGTATTGAAACCATTGCTATCGGTTCCAACATTCGAGACTTGGCGTATTTACAAAAAATGCACGGGCGCGGACGATGGGGAAAACTCAAGGGTTTTGCCCACGTCAAATTGCCCAATGAAGCCATCCGTCATGTTGAACTTCACGGGTACGAAGCGCATGGGATTGGCTGTAAAGACATCAAAATTAAACGATAGCTGGCTTGAACCATGACTATAAAAAAGAATTTCGTCCTTTGCATTGATAATACCGACTACGAAGCCTCCCTCATCACGCGGAAACTCTATGAAGTCGTTCCCGACCCCCAGGCGGAGAAGGATGACATGCTTCGCGTGATTGATGAAAGCGGGGAAGACTATCTCTATCACAGCAGTCACTTTGTTTTCATCACCCTGCCAGCCAGTGTGGAACGGGCCTTGGTGGCAGCCTAGGTAAAGAAGTGCGTATTGAGCAAAAAGCGCCCCGCCGTTGCGGGGCGCTTCGCATTTCAGGACTTGCCTGCCAGCCTCGGTCTCTCCTGCGGACCGAAAGCGACGTTGACTTTGTAATCGAGGCGCAATTCGTCCCCCGCGAATTGACTGACGATAAAGGGCGTCTCGAAGCAGCACAGGGTCAGGTAGTCCACCAGCGTTTGCCCGGTCAGTTACAAATTACGCCACCTGCCGGCCTTTGGGCGGTTCGCGGCGTTCGATGGCGAAGGCCGTTTCGAGGGCTTCATGCACCGAGCGGCATTCGATAATTTTGATATTGTCGGGCCAGGGTTCGGCCTTGCGCAGGCGTTTTGGCACGATGGCGGTCTTGAATCCGAGTTTTTGGGCTTCGCGCAGGCGGGTTTGCATTTGGGCCGGCAGGCGCAGTTCACCGGCCAGGCCGATTTCGCCAATCAGCACCGCGTCGGCGCGCACCGGGAGGTCTTTCATCGAGGAGGCAATCGCGGAGGCCACGGCCAGGTCGGCGGCGGGTTCGTCGATTTTCATGCCGCCCACCACGTTGACGTAAATATCCTGCTCGACCAGTTTGACCCCCGCCCGGCGGGTCAGCACGGCGGCCAGCATCATCAGGCGGTTGTAATCGACCCCGTTCGGGTTGCGGCGGGCGTTGCCAAACTGCGTGGCCGAGGTCAGTCCCTGGATTTCAACCAGCAGCGGGCGCGTGCCTTCCATCGTCACGGCAATCGCCGAGCCAGGGACGTTGACCATGCGCTCGGCCAGGAACACCTCCGAGGGGTTGGGGACTTCGGCCAGTCCGCTCTCGCGCATTTCGAACACGCCCACTTCGGCAGTCGCGCCGAACCTGTTTTTAACGGAACGCAGCAGCCGGTAGGCCTGGAAACGGTCGCCTTCCAGGTAGAGAACCGTATCCACGATATGTTCCAGCACGCGCGGCCCGGCAATCGCGCCTTCTTTGGTGACATGTCCGATGATAAAGACGCTCACGCCTTGCGATTTTGCCAGTTCCCGCAGATGGGAGGAACACTCGCGTACCTGCGAGACCGACCCGGCGCTCGATTCGAACTCCGGCAGGTACACCGTCTGGATGGAATCGACAATCAACAGGTCGGGTTTCACCTCGCGGACGTGTTCGAGGATGGTCCGGAGGTTGGTTTCGGTGACGAGGAACAGTTCCTCGGGGAATTTTCCCGCGCTCCCCATCCCACTCCGCTTCGCTTCGGGGACTGTCAATCGGTCGGCGCGCATTTTGATTTGGCGTTCCGATTCCTCGCCGGAGATATACAACACCCGCTTTTTCCCCGCCATGGCCAGCGTCATCTGGAGCATGAGCGTCGATTTGCCGATGCCGGGGTCGCCGCCGACCAGCACAATCGAGCCGGGGACGATGCCGCCGCCCAGCACGCGCGAAAACTCGCCGATTGGCACTTCGATGCGCGGCTCGGCCTCCACTGCCACATCGCCGATTTTGCGCGGGGAGGTGCGTCCGCCCAGGCCGCGCGCCGCGCTGGCGTTTTTGGCCGGGGCCGCTTCCTGGATGACTTCCTCGACCATGCTGTTGAACGAGCCGCACTGCGGGCATTTGCCCATATACGAAGCGGCCGCGCGGCCGCACTGCTGGCAGACATAGCGGGTGATGGATTTGGCCATCGTCGAATCTCCTGTTGTCCTGAAACGTCCCGCGCTTTTGCGGGAATGGCAGTTTCAGTATAACAGAATCTTTGTTCTGTTGTAGCGCAAGATAGTATCTTGCGCTACAATCATACATATCAGGAGGCCTCTATGAAAATCCATTTTCACGGCGCGGCGCAGACCGTAACCGGTTCGATGTATCTGCTGGAAGTCAACGGCGCAAAACTGCTCATCGACTGCGGCCTGTTCCAGGGCCCGCGCAAGGAAAGTTTCGAGCGCAATCGCAATTTTCCTTTCAATCCGCGCAAAATTGACGCGGTACTCCTGACCCATGCCCACATTGACCACAGCGGCAACCTGCCCAACCTGGCCGCGCAGGGCTTCGATGGGCCGATTTACTGCACCCCGGCCACTGCCGACCTGACGCACATCATGCTGATGGATTCTGCTCACATCCACGAGAAGCAGGCCGAGGCGGTTTCCTGGCGCAACGAGCAGAGAGGGCTGGAGCCGGTCGACCCGCTCTATACCCAGGAGGACGCCGCCAGGGTGCAACCGCTGCTCAAGGGGATTCCCTACGACACCCCTTTCGAGCCGATTCCAGGCGTGATGGCGCGGCTGGTGGAGGCCGGTCACATCCTCGGCTCGGCGGGCGTTCCGCTGGAAGTGAGCGAAAAAGGACGCAAATCCACGCTTTGGTTCTCCGGCGACATCGGGCGGCGGCGATTGCCCATCCTGCGCGACCCGCAAATGCCAGAGCGGGTGGATGCGATGATTATGGAATCGACTTACGGTGACAAGCCGCACCGTAACCCGGAAGAAGCCTACGAGGAGATGAAAACCGTCGTCAATCAGGCCCTGGAGCGGGGCGGCAAGGTCGTCATCCCGGCCTTTGCGGTGGGGCGCACCCAGGAATTGGTCTATAACCTGAACATGATGCGCGAAAACGGCGACCTGCCCGAAATCCCGGTGTATGTCGACAGCCCGCTGGCCGTCAATACGACCGCTGTTTTCAAGAAACACACCGATTGTTACGATGCCGAAACGGTCCAGTGGATAGAACGCGGCCACCCGGCGCTCGATTTCCCGTTGCTGAAATACATCACCAGCCTGGATGACTCCAAGGCCCTCAACACGCGCAAAGACCCGATGATTATCATTTCGGCCTCCGGCATGGCCGAATTTGGCCGGGTGGTTTTTCACGTCCGCTGGAACATCGAGGACGCGCGCAGCACCATCCTGATTGTCGGCTGGCAGGCGCCCGGCACGCTGGGCCGCCGCCTGGCAGAACGGGAACCGTTTGTCAAAATCCTGGGGGAAACCTACAAAGTCAAGGCTGAAATTTCCACCATCGGCGGACTCTCAGCCCATGCAGGGCAAGATACCTTGCTGGAATACGCCCGCGCCGGTCACGCCCAGAAAAAAGGGATTTTCCTGGTGCACGGCGAACCCAAAGCGGCGACCGTCTTGCAGCAAAAATTGGATGCTGGCGGCCTGGAGCGGGTTTTTTACCCCAAACCCGGCGCGGTACTGGAGTTATGAATTTGCGCCGTGTTCACCTTTCTCGTAATTAATACACGGCTTGCAACTGTGGATGGGAACCCTTTGCCTTTGGTTGGCGTCTGTGATACAGTAAATTTGGCAACTGGAAAGGAAAAGAGATGATGAAACGGTTCCCCTTTGTTTTTGTCCTGGCGGTATTGCTGCTTTCGGCCTGCGGCGCGGCAGCGGCACCTGCCCCGGCTTTCGACACCTACGGCTACGGCGGCGCGGCGCCGATGGAAGCGCCGATGGCTTATGAGCAGAAAGCATACGAGATGTCGAGTGTTGCTGTGGATGGCGCGGCCGTCCAGGAACGGAAGGTCATCGAAAACGCCGACCTGGCGATTGTGGTCGCCGACCCCAAAGCCCGAATTGCGGAGATTGCCCAACTGGCGCGCGATTTGGGCGGGTTCGTGGTTTCATCGGGAATCTACGAGCGGACGATGCCCAGCGGCGCGAGCGCGCCGGAAGGCAACATCACCATCCGCGTCCCGGCGGCCAGCCTGGATGAGGCTCTCACCCGAATCAAGGCGGATGTGGTCGAAGTGCAGTCGGAGAACCGCAGCGGGCAGGATGTGACCAACGAATACGTCGATTTGCAGTCGCGGCTGAAGGCGCGCCAGGCGGCGGAAGCGCAACTGCTGGAGATGATGAAGCAGTCGCAGAATGCGGACGACACGCTGGCGATTTTCAACCAGTTGATTCAAATCCAGAGCGAAATCGAGGTACTGAAGGGCCAAATCAAGTATTACGATGAATCGGTCGCCACTGCGGCCATTTCGGTGCGGCTGGTTGCCGAGGAAAGTATCCAGCCGATTCAAATCGGCGGGTGGAAGCCGCAGGGCGAGGCGCGCGATGCCTTGCAGGCCCTGGTGCGCTTCTTCCAGGGAGTTGTCAATTTTATTATCTGGCTGATTATCTTAATCATCCCGGCGGGCGCGGTAATCATCGCTCTGCTGGCGCTGCTCTGGCGGCTGCTGCGCTGGTTCTGGCGCAGGGTCTTCCCCAAGAAGTCCCAGCCCCCGGCGGTGGTGAAGGCGGATGAGGAATAAGACAACGTCCCGAAGGATTTATACCTTTCGGGACGTTTTTTCTACTTTACAGCGTTGATGAAGTCGGCCAATAAACCGTAGGCGGTGGTGTGCGGGCCGGGGTCATTTTCGATGAGGGTCAGGCTGCCTAACACATCGGTCTGGAATTCGATGATGGAGGTGGTGCCTTCCACGCCCGCAAAGGGGGAAGACAGCGGCACGAGTTCCGGCGACACTTTGCCCCGCACGGTGCTGCCATCCTTTTCGGCGGTACAGATGAGTTTATAGCGTTTGCCCTCGGCTTTGGCGGCGGCAATCAGGGCGGGCGTGACATCGCGGATGCCGGCCCGGTCGATGTCCTGCGGCTTGAGGGGAATGTCCATCAGGACGGTGGCGAGCGCGGCGACTTTGATGGCCGCGTCCCAGCCGTCCACGTCGCCGGAGGGGTCGGTCTCGGCGATGCCGATTTGCTGGGCGTATTGGACCGCGCCCTCGAAGGTATCGCCGTTTTCCATGCGGGTCAGGATGAGGTTGGTGGTGGAGTTGAGAATCGCCCGGAAGGCTTTTAACTGCGCCCCAGGCAGCGCGCCGCGAAAGAGGGAGAAAATCGGCGCGCCGTCCATGACGGTCGACTCGAAGAAAAATTTCCGTCCCTTTTGGGCAGCCAGGGCCTTGAGTTCGTGGTACGCGTGGACGACCGCGCCCTTGTTGGCGGTGGCGGCGTGCATGCCCAACCCCAGCGCGGCGCGGACGTGGTCGATGGCGGGCTGCCCGGTCTCGTAGTTGACCGGGGAGTTCTCGAACAGCACGTCGGCTTCGGATTTGCGAATCATGTCGAGCGAGTCGCTGACCGGGATTTTGCTGACCAAATCGAGGCTGCGCCCGGCGCGGAACAGGTCGAGCGCGCCCTCGAGGTCGATTCCGCTGGGGTTGACGGCGAATCCGTGCCGCCCGGTGGCGATGCCGGTCACGCTGAAGGTGAGGTCGTAGCGGTCTTTCAGTTCGGCGCGTTTGCGCAGCAACAGTTGAGCCAGGGCGCGGCCTACGTTGCCGAACCCGAGCAGGGCGAGTTTGTAGTGGGCCATTCTAAACGTTCTCCAGTTTGTCGGTTTTTCGGTTGTCCGGTTTTCCAGTTATCCAGTTGTCCGGTTGTCATCATTCATCATTCCGTGTTCATCATTCGTACATAAGGGCGGGTCTCGATACGCCGGAAAACCACCGGCTACTCGACCCTCGGTTGTTTTTACAGCGGCGGATAAGGGTAGGGGCGGCGGTCGGCTGGGGGCTGGGGAAATTTGCCAGCGGCGAGCAATGCCTCGGCGCGGAAATCGAGCGCGGCCATTTCCTCGGGGGAGAGACAGGCCAGTAAAGCGGTATGCAGGCCGCAGTCTGGCTTCAGTTCGGCGCGGAGACGTTCGAGCGCGGCCAGCAGTTCGGTCGGAATCGGTTCCCCGGCAAAATCCCATATCACCGTCCGCAATTTGTCTTCCTCGTGAAAACATAATCCATGGTCGATGGCGTAGAGATGGCGGGTGCGTTTTTCGAGGATGACGTGGCTGCCTTTGCGGTCGGCGTTGTTGATGAGGTGGTCGAAGAGCGACACGGGGCGCAGGCGGTTTTTATCGGCGTCCCGGAAGTTGAAATAGTGGTAATTGGGGTTGTATTCGATGTATTCCTGGAGGCTGCCGGGACCGTAGGGGCCATCCTCGCGCAGAATGGTGTAGGGGACGAGCGGCCAGCCCAGGGCTTCGCTGACCAGGCAGGCCGCCACCTCGCGCCCGGCCAGGCTGTTTTCGGGAAAATCCCAGAGCGGGCGCTCACCCTGGACGGGTTTATACACGGCTTGCAGCGGCCCGCCGTCATGGAGGACATCGACCAGGAAGGTGTAATTCGAG
Organism: Anaerolineales bacterium; assembly: GCA_034434035.1. Classification (GTDB taxonomy): domain Bacteria; phylum Chloroflexota; class Anaerolineae; order Anaerolineales; family Villigracilaceae; genus UBA5195. The sequence continues at coordinate 11,798 of DAOTZM010000302.1, read as the reverse complement.
CCGAGCATGAACTGGCCCTTGAGTTCGAGCGGAGACTGGGCGAAGGCGGGTTTCAGGTCGTCGGGGAGGGGCGACATGCTACATGCCTGCTCCATCAATGCTTATGTCCGTTTTTCTTGGGACAAAAATGACCCTCCGGCTCCATTGGCTGGCCGCATTGCGGGCACATGGGACGACCGCGCTGGACGACTTCGGCCCCCCAACGGGCCAGGGCGCGCGCCTGCGAGCGGCTGCACCAGAAGCGGATGACGGCGGCTTCTTCGGGGTCTTCGCCATCGCCCAGGATTTCGCGGGTGACGATGACCAGCAGGTCGCGCTCTTTGTCGTAGCCCAGGCCAATCTCCCCGGCCCGGAAGACCGGCTCGACCGGTGGGTTGATGCGCATTTGCGCCTCGTAGAAATCGGTCGAGGCTTCGGGCAGGTCGGGGTTCTGCCGGGCGAGTTGCGCCAGGAATTGCTCAACACCAACCGACAGGGATTGCAATTGGATTTTTTCGATAATCACCGTCACAGTGCGCGCGGCCTGAAAGGCCTGGATATAAAAAACGCGCTGGCCGGGCAGGCCAATGGCGTCAGCGGTGATGTGGTCGCAGGGGTCAACATCGATTTCAAAACGAGGCATGAGGGCTATCCTAACAATATTGTCGTTTGGATGAGTATACCAGAAATTAAATTGTAAGTTCTGGTGGTTGTATGTTTGTGAAAGAACGTGCATAATCACAGTAAGGATGGGCTGTATCGGCTAATGGCAAAGTCTGCGCAAAAATCGTATTCCTTCCTCCTGGCGCACCTTTATGAAAACCAGCGCCTGCACCTGTTGATCCTTGTTCGAATTGGCTGACCAGCGCATGTTTCGCGCCAAGCGTCTCTCCTCCGGCTCCATCATCCCCGGCGAAAACTGACATGCTATAATCTATCCATCATCCTTCGCCAAAGGAAAAAAGGAGAGAGCATGTACGAGCGCAAAAAACTTGCGGAAATCCAGGTTTCTCTGCAAAAATGGGAGGAGACCACGCTGAAGAAGGCTTCCGCTTCGCTGCCGGAACGCCGCGACTCCTTCCTGACCACATCTTCTGAGCCGATTAACCGGCTTTATACTCCCCTCGACGTTCCCAATTTAGATTACCACGACGACCTGGGCCACCCCGGCGAGTATCCCTACACGCGCGGAGTCCACGCCACCCTGCACCGCTCCAAACTGTGGACAATGCGCATGTTCGCCGGTTTCGGCACCGCCGAAGAGACCAACGCCCGCTTCAAATACCTGCTCGAACAAGGCCAGACCGGTCTCTCGGTCGCCTTCGACCTGGCTACCCTGATGGGCTGCGACACCGACCAGCCCGAAGCATTGGGTGAATTCGGCAAGTGCGGCGTGGCGATTTCCTCGCTCAGAGATATGGAAATCCTGCTGGAGGGCATCCCGCTCGATAAAGTCTCCACCAGCATGACCATCAACTCGCCGGCCGCCATCATCTGGGCCATGTACATCGCCGCCGCCGAAAAACAGGGCGTTCGCCCCGACCAGTTGCGCGGCACGCTCCAAAACGACATCCTGAAAGAATTCATCGCCCAAAAAGAATACATCTTCCCGCCCGAACCCTCCATGCGCCTGGTGGTGGATACGATGGAATACGGCGCGCGGCGCGTCCCGCAGTGGAATACCATTTCGATTAGCGGCTACCACATCCGCGAGGCTGGTTCGACCGCCGCCCAGGAACTGGCTTTTACCTTGTCCGACGGCATGGAATACGTCCGCTGGGGCATGGCGCGCGGCATGGATGTGGACGAGTTCGCGCCGCGCCTGTCGTTCTTCTTCAACGCCCACAATGACTTTTTCGAGGAAATTGCCAAATACCGCGCCGCGCGCCGCATCTGGGCCAGGGAAATGCGCGAAACGTTCAAAGCCAAAAATCCGCGCTCGTGGCTGTGCCGCTTCCACACCCAGACCGCCGGGGTTTCGCTGACCGCCCAGCAGCCGGAAAACAACGTCGTGCGGGTCGCCATCCAGGCTCTGGCCGCCGTGCTGGGCGGGACGCAATCCCTGCACACCAACAGTCTTGATGAAGCCCTGGCCCTGCCCTCCGAACACGCCGTTACGATTGCCCTGCGCACCCAGCAAATCATCGCCGAAGAATCAGGCGTGACGAACACGGTCGACCCGTTGGGCGGCTCGTTCTTTGTCGAAGCCCAGACCGACCGCATCGAAGCGCAGGCTTACGATTACTTCCGGCGCATCGAGGGGCTGGGCGGCGTGCTGCCGGCCATCGAAAAAGGCTTCTTCCAGAGCGAAATCTCCGATGCGGCTTACCGCTACCAGCGCGAAATCGACGCCGGGGAGCGAAAAATCGTCGGGGTCAATGCGTATGCCGAACACAAGCCGCTCGCCATCCCCATCCTGGAAATGGACCCGCAAGGCTATGCGCGCCAGGCAGCCCGGCTGGAGGAAGTCCGCCGGACGCGCGACGCCGGACGAGTCGGCCAGGCCCTCGACCGGCTGCGCCTTGCCTGCCTCGGTACGGAAAATACCATGCCCTACATCCTCGATGCCGTCCGGGCTTACGCTACTCTCGGTGAGATGATTGGCGTGATGAAGGAAGCCTTTGGCGTTTACGAAGAACCGACCTGGATATAACCATGAAACTCGATGCCGCCCTGCCCCCTGTTTCACTGTCCGAAGTCCCGGACATTGCCCGCGCCGCCGAAGCGAGCGGTTTCGACTGCCTGTGGACGACCGAGACCATGCGCGACCCCTTCCTGCCGCACGCCCTGATTGCCGAACACACGGCGCGCATCGAAATGGGGACGGGGATTGCCGTCTCGTTTGCGCGCTCCCCGGCCACAATTGCTTACACTGCCTGGGATTTAGCCGCCCAATCGGGCGGGCGCTTCATCCTGGGACTCGGAACGCAGGTCAAAGCGCACATCGAGCGCCGCTTCGGGATGCCCTGGCCCGATTCAGTCACCGGTAAACTGCGCGAGCAAATCCAGGTCATCCGCGCCTTGTGGGAGGCCTGGCAGAATAACACCCCGCTCAATTTTCGGGGCGAATACTACAAAATTACGCTCATGTCGCCGTTTTTCAACCCCGGGCCTCTCCCCCCATTTTCTAAAAGCAAATGGGGGGATGCAAGGGGGGCGACTCCCCCCATCTTCGACGAATCCCAGTCGCAAATGGGGGGACTGAGGGGGGCGACTCCCCCCATCTTCGACGAATCCCAGTCGCAAATGGGGGGACTGAGGGGGGTTCCCATCTACATCGCCGGGGTCAATACCGGGCTGGCAAAACTGGCCGGGGAACTGTGCGACGGCTTCCACGTCCACCCCTTCCACACCCCGCGCTACCTGGCTGAAGTGATGCTGCCCGCCATTGCCGAGGGCGCTGCCAAAACCGGGCGGACGCGCGCCGCTGTGACGGTTTCGGCTTCCGTGTTTGCCGCCACGAATGACTTCGAGCGTGAATTTTGCCGCCAGCAGGTTTCCTTTTACGCTTCCACGCCCTCCTACCGCCCGGTGCTGGAACTGCACGGCTGGGGCGCGACCGGCGAAAAACTCTCGGCCCTGGCCGCGCGCGGCGAATGGGCCGAGATGCCGGGGCTGGTGAGTGACGCCATGCTTTCCGAATTCATGACCCAGGCTGATTCCCCCGAGTCCCTGGCCGCCGCGCTAAAAGAGCGCTACGCCCCCCTCGCCAACCGCCTGACCCTTTACCTGCCCTTCCGACCGGGCGAGAAAGATGACTGGTGGCGGGAATTGATAGATGCATTTCGGGACAAGAACACGGTTCTTTAAGAAACCTGCCCGTCAGCAGCAGCCCAACCGCTATTATGGCGCAGAATTTGCGCGATTCGCGCAAATGATAGCAACCTGTGGCTGCGGCCCGCGAAGCGGCTGCGCCATGGCAGCAAGCAAATACAGAGCCGCCGCATCTGCTTTTCGATGCGGCGGCTTTAATTTGTCGTTTGCGCCTGTTAAACCGTGACCAATTGCTCCCTGGCCGCTTCATAGCCGCGGCGCAATGCCTGGAAGTTTTGCGGCAGCAGGTGTTGGTGGCGGGAGGGCAGATGCCCGCGCAAGGCTTCTTCCACTGCTTCGAGCGTGACCAGGTCCGATATGGCAGCCACCAACGCGCCGACTGTCACCATGTTGGTCAGTTTTTTGTTGCCAATCTCCTCAGCGATTTCGTTGGCCGGGACCAGGATGACCTGGATGTCTGCCCGCTTTGGGCCGCGGTCGACCATCGACTGGTTGACGACCAGTACGCCGCCTGGCGGCATGAGTGGCTCGTATTTGTCGAACGAGGGCAGGTTGAGCGCAACCGCAAAGGGCGGACGCTGCACGAGCGGCGAACCAATCTCTTCATCGGCAATCACGACCGTGCAGTTGGCCGTGCCGCCGCGCATTTCGGGGCCGTAGGATGGAATCCAGGTCACTTCCTTGCCCAAATCCATCGCGGCATAGGCTAAAACCTGACCGGCAAACAAGACGCCCTGCCCGCCAAACCCGGCAATGATAATCTCTTTTTGCATAGTTTCTCCGTCTAAAATCTCAAATCACCCACCGCCGATGACACTTTGAAGTCACCAATGGGGTAGACCGGAACCATGTTCGTCTCCACCCACTTAAGCGAATCAACCGGTGTAATACCCCAGTTGGTCGGGCATGTGGAGAGTAGTTCGACCATCGAGAAGCCCAATCCGCGCACCTGGGTCTCGAAGGCGGTGCGGACGGCTTTCTTGGCTTTGCGGATGTTGGCCGGGTCGTGCAGCGAGCGGCGCACCACGTAGCCCGCGCCGTCCATCTTGGCAAGTATCTCAGACATGCGCAGCGGGTAGCCCTGTAATTCCACGTCGCGGCCCAGCGGCGAGGAGGAAGTCTTCTGGCCGGGCAGGGTGGTGGGGGCCATCTGGCCGCCGGTCATGCCATAGATGGCATTGTTGATGAAGATGACAGTGATGTTCTCGCCGCGTCCGGCAGCGTGCATGATTTCAGCCATGCCAATCGAGGCCAGGTCGCCGTCACCCTGATAGGTGAACACGACCCGGTCGGGTAAGACGCGCTTGATGCCGGTCGCCATGGCCGGGGCGCGCCCGTGCGCCGCTTCCACGAAATCGACATCGAAATAGTTGTAGGCAAAGACTGAGCAGCCGACCGGCGCGACGCCAATCGTTTTTTGCTGCACGCCCATCTCGTCGAGGGCTTCGGCAATCAGGCGATGCGCCACGCCATGCGTGCAGCCGGGGCAGTAGTGAGTCGAGAAATCGGTAAAGGAATGCGGACGGCAATAGACCTGGTTTTGGGGTTTTACAATTTCAACGTCAACAGCAGCCATTTTTTCACCTCTACTTTATAACCGTCAGCATACGTTCGAGCCAGGCTTTGCGCGGGTCTTGGACAATCTCTAGTTTGGAGGTTGTCATGCGCTGGATTTCAGCCAGGATTTCATCGGCAAACGGAACCACGCCGCCGGGGCGGCCATAAAATTCCACCGGCACGCGGCCTTTGACCGCCAACTGGACATCATTCAGCATCTGTCCGGTATTCATCTCCACCACCAGGAAGGCTTGCGCCCGCTTCGAGAGTTCGTCCAACGCTGCGAAGGGAAACGGGTTGAGGGTGATGGGACGCAGCAGGCCGACCTTGATGCCCATCTGGCGGGCTTCACGCACTGCCGAGAGCGCTACGCGCCCGGAAGTGCCGAACCCGACGACCACAAATTCGGCGTCATCGAGATAATATTCCTTGTAGCGGATTTCGTTCTTTTCGATTTCGAACCAGCGCTTCATCAGCCGCAGGTTGGTCACTTCCTCGTCGTGGGCTTCCAGGTAAATCGATGACAGGATGCGGCGCGGGCGGCCTATTGCCCCGGTCACGGCCCAATCCCAGTCTTTGCGGACGACCGGGCGCAGTTCGGGCATTTCGGCGGGTTCCATCATCTGTCCAAGCGAGCCGTCGGTCAGTATCATCGAAATGGCGCGATATTTTTCGGCCAGGTCGAAGGCCAGCACGGTCAGGTCAATGGATTCTTGCACGGTGGAGGGGGCCAGCACAATCGGTTTGTAGTCGCCGTGCCCGCCGCCATACACGGCCTGGAAGTAATCGCCCTGGGCCGGGGCGATGTTGCCCAACCCAGGGCCGCCGCGCATGACATTAATCAGCACGCACGGCACTTCGGTCCCGGCGATGTAAGAAATTCCCTCCAGCATCAGCGAAACGCCAGGGCTGGAGGACGACGACATGACCCGCGCGCCGGTACAGGCAGCGCCATAGACCATGTTGATGGCCGCCACTTCGCTCTCGGCCTGGACGAACGCGCGTCCCAACTCCGGCAGGCGGCGGGAAAGGTGTTCCAGTATTTCCGACTGCGGGGTGATTGGATAGCCAAAATAGGCTTCGAGACCGGCGCGCACAGCGGCCTCGGCCATTGCTTCGTTGCCTTTGATTAACTGACGAGCCATGTTATCTCCTATGCTCCCACCGGGGCGGCCTTGGCGGCTTCCCTATAAACAGTAATGGCTGCATCCGGGCAAACGAGCGCGCAAATTGCGCATCCGGTGCAGCCATCTTTGAACAGATGGGCAGGGTGATAGCCCTTCGGGGTCAGTCGGCTCATATCCAGCTCGATGACATCCTGAGGGCAGGCGCTGATACACAGTTCGCAGCCTTTACAGTATTGGTCAGATACTTCAATCCAACCTTTTACGGGCATTCGCTACTCCTTTATGAGAAGTTGGACAAAAATTAGCAGATATTTTCTGCTCCTTCATTATGACGTTTTCGGAAAAAAGCGGGTAGTGCCAAGCGTCATAAACGAATGCGTACAAAACTCCTCCGTTTTATGAGAATGGTAATGATGGTTGTGGTGATAATAGCGCGGCAACAGGCTGAAAATCGTCACATAATTAACTCAAGTTGCTGCCTTGGATTCATCACCGGACACTTTTAATAATCGAACCGCGAAGCACGCAACCCCCATGCGGGGGCAAGCGGGCGCGAAGTTTTTTAGCTCTTCTCACCTGCCCTTGCAGTCTCGGCAAAATGCGCCGCGAAGCCGGGCGCGCCATGATGGCAGAGAAAAAGAAACGCTGGATGTCGGAAATCGAAAACCCGTGATGAAATTGCCCGAAACGAGCCTGCCGGTTGGCCTTGTCCTGTCAGCATTCTACACGTACAATAATGCCAATATGCGAGACTGGAATCTCGGCCCCGGCGACCCGTTGCAACTCACCATCGCTGCTGATGCGCGGCTGACCACCACCAACTACCTGGATGACCATATTTGGGAATTGGACCTGAGCGGCGGCGACCCTTCGGCCCTGGCCTTACGGACGACCTACGGCCTGCGCGCGCGGCTGATGCGCCTCTTTCCCCGCTTTACTGAAAACGGGAAAACGGTTAACGACCCGGCGGCTTTTGTTGGCCCGCCGCGATTGCGCCGTTTCTATCCCAACTTGCTCTCGGTGACGTTTTCCCCCTTTGCCGGGATAGAAATCACTGCCGACTACTGGGCTGCCGCTTCCCAAGTCGTCAGCGGGCGATTGACGATTGCCAATCGCAGCGCCACGCCCCGCCCGCTGCGGCTGGAATGGGTGGGACAACTCAGTCCGCTGGAAGGCCGCAGCATGGCTGCCGAGCAGCGCCAGTCGGTGGTGGTGCTGCAAGGCCAGGTGGATGAACTGTTCCCGGTCTTGTTCCTGGCCGGCGGCCCGCAGGCCGGGCCGGGGCCATATTCTTCGCTGGCGCTCATGCTGGAACTGCCCCCCGGCGCGACCCGCCAGATGACCTGGGCCCTGGCTTCGCTTAAAGATCCCCAGGAATCCTTCGACCTGGCGCGCCGGATTGCCGCCCGCCCCTTCGAAGCCGAGAAAACGCGCATCGAAATGCTAAACGCCAGCCAGGGCGTGGAGATTGTCACCGGCGACCTCGATTGGGACGCGGCTTTTGCTTTCAGTCAGAAGACGGCTTACGGGTTGTTCCATAGCCCCAGTGAGCATTTGCCTTACCCCAGTTTTGTCTTTTCCCGCCAGCCCGACCAGGGATATTCGCGCCTGGGTAATGGCAGCGATTACTCGTATTTCTGGAACGGTCAATCCCCATTTGAGTCTTATTACCTTGCCAGCCTCTTGCCCTGCAATGCCGACCTGGCGCGCGGGGTGCTGCTGAATTTCATCGCCTCGCAAGACCCGCATGACGGCGCAATTGACAACAAGCCCGGCCTGGCCGGACAGCGCGAACGCTTCCTGGCGGCCCCTTACCTCGCCAGCCTGGCATGGAAACTTTCGTGCGCAGGGCGCGACATCGATTTCCTCGGCGCAGTCTACCCGGCGCTGGCTTATTATTTCTGGAACTGGTTCTCGCCAACCCGCGACCATGACCGCAACGGCCTGCCCGAATGGCAGCACCAACTCCAGACCGGTTTCGACGACAATCCGCTTTTCGAGGGCTGGCACGCCTGGGCGCAGGGAGTCGATATCACCACGGTGCAAAGCCCGGCGCTCTCGGCTGCGCTCTACCGCGAAGCGCATTGCCTGATGCAGATGGCCGAACTGCTGGGGCGTTCCTCCGACATCATCACGCTCAAGGCACAGGCCGAGGTGCTGCGCAAGGGCATCGAGTCTTGCTGGGATGTTGACGCCGCGCTCTACCGCTACGCCGACCGCGATACCCATCTCAGCCCGGCGGGGAAAATCCTGAGCGAGCGGCAGGCCGCCCCTGTAATCGAGATTCAAAAAGGGTTCAAGCAGCCGGCGCGCCTGGTCATCCGCATTTTTGGACATGGCGAAGCGCTCAAGCGTCCGCGTGTGACCATTACCGGCGAGCTGGATGAAAAGCCGCAGTTCGAGGTGCTGGATACGCGCGATTTTTCCTTCAGTTCCAGCGGGGCGGTTGCCACCACAGAGAAAGTTTACACTTCGCTGGGAAAATTCGAGTTCGAAGGATTGAGCCGCCGCGACCGGGTCAGCATCCAGACCGTCGATTTGACCATCGCCGACCACACCCTGCTCTTGCCGCTTTGGGCGCGCATCCCCAATGAACACGACGCCCACGCGCTGGTCTTCCGCGCCATCCTGTCTGCCGAGCTTTTCGACCATCCCTACGGTATCCCAGCCTTGCCGCGCCTGTTCATCCGCGATGCCGACCCGGTCAGCCTGGGCGTGCACCTGCCCTGGAACCAACTCATCGGCGAAGGACTGCTGGAGTATGGCTATCGCCGCGAGGCAGCCCGCCTGACGGCGCACCTCATGTCGGCGGTCATCCAGAATCTCAAACGCTCGCACGCTTTTTACCGAACCTATCATGCCGAGACAGGCGCCGGGCAGGGAGAACGGAACGCCTTGCATGGCCTGGCCCCGATTGGTTTGTTCCTGCGCGCGCTGGGGGTGGAAATTCTCTCGACGACCCAGGTCTTGTTGCGCGGAGAAAATCCCTTCCCCTGGCCGGTTACGGTAAAATATAAAGGCCTGACGGTCACGCGCCAGATGGGACAAACGGAAATCATCTTCCCCAACGGCCAGCCGGTCGTTCTCAACGACCCCACCGATGCGCTCGTCACCGGCGGATAAGGAGTTGCCATGTCCGAATCCAGTAAAATCCATGCGTTGATGACCGCTGTTATCCAGGAACAGGATATCGACCTGACGATGCGCGCCCTCGGACAACTCAAGGTCCCGGTTGCGCATCTCGCCAGCGCGGGCGGTTTCCTGGGCCGCAGGAATGCGACCGTCTTGATTGGCCTGCCTGATGGCATGGAAGCGAATGTCATCAAAGCCTTGCAAACTTCCTGTCGCCAGCGCGTCGAGTATCTCGCCATCCCGCTGGAGGGTTCGCCCCTGCCCATGCCGACCCCCGTCCCGGTCACGGTGGGCGGCGCAACGATATTCACCCTGCCGGTCGAGCGATTCGAGGAGTTCTAGCCATGAAACTTATCATTGCCATTCTGAAAGATAACGATGTGGAAAACGCCGTCCAGTCGTTGACATCGGAAAGCTTCCGCGTGACGCGCGTGGCATCCACCGGCGGGTTTTTCCGCAAGGGCAGCACCACCCTCTTGATTGGCGTCGATGACGACCACGTCGATGCGGCCATCGCCCTGTTGCGCGCCAACACCACCTCGGGCAGCGACCAGAAACGGGCGACGGTTTTCGTTGTGCCGGTTTCGCGCTTCGAGCAGATTTAACGTAGCGCGGAAAGGAAGACGTGCATAAGGTGACAGTCGCTTCCCAGAGTGACTGTCACCTTATGCTTCAGTATATAATCCAACCCGTGACTGGTTACTCTATCAACATTCATGTCGTCATCTTCAGCCTGCGCGACGATGCCCTGCGCGTGCTGCTCGCCCCCGCCGCGAATTCCGGCTGGGAATTACCCGGCCAGCCGCTGGAAGAATCGGATTCGCTGGAGGCTTGCGCCTTGCGGGTTTTCCAGGAACAGGCCAGTTACCAGGAAGTGTACCTCGAACAGTTGTATACCTACGGCGACCCGCAACGGATTCCTGGCAGGCGATTGGTAAGCGTCGTCTATTTTGCCCTGATTCCCGCCGACGCGCGCCACGAATCGGGGAGCAGCCTGCGCTGGTTCCGGGTGGATGAACTCCCGCCCCTTCTGCACGACCATTCAGGCATTATCCTCTATGCTTTGCGCCGTTTACGCTACAAACTGGAATATAGCGCCGTTGGCTTCGAACTCCTGCCAAAAGAATTTACTTTGAGCGACTTACAGCACGCCTACGAAGTCATCTTGGGCGAAAAACTGGACAAACGCAACTTCCGCCGCCGCATCCTCGAGGCAGGCATTATCGAAGAGACCAACCGCCGCCGCATACGCGGCGAGGGCCGGCCCGCCCGGCTCTACCGCTACCGCCCCGATGCAGTGGCTGAAGTTAGAGCCAGGAGGCTGTTTCCATGACCCAAATTATCCCCACCGCCGAACCGTTTTTCTTTCCCGGCTCTTCGCAAATCGGCATCCTGCTCGTGCATGGATTCACCGGCGCGCCGAAAGAAATGCGTTGGATGGGCGAATATTTCAACCGCAAGCATGGTTTTGCCTGCCTGGGGATTCGCCTGACCGGTCACGCCACCCGCCCCGAGGATATGATTCGCGCGCGCTATACGGACTGGCTGCTCTCGGTCGAGGAAGGCTGCCACCTGCTCTCCGGCGCGGCGGAACGCATTGTTCTGGCCGGGTTGTCGATGGGCGGCGCGCTTTCGCTGACGATGGCGGCCCAGTTGTCCGTCGCAGGGGTGATTGCGATGGCAACGCCCTACGGCTTGCCCCAGGACTGGCGGCTGGACTACACCGAATGGTTGAGCAAACTCCAGCCGTACCTGCCTAAGAGCAGTGACCCGCCCGGAACAGGCTGGTTCGACAAACAGGCCTGGGAGGGGCATATCTCGTATCCGCAAAACCCCCTGCGCTCGATTGGCGAATTGAAAAAACTTCTCGAAGTGATGCGCGCCGCCCTGCCAAACGTCACGGCCCCCACCCTGCTCATCTACTCGAAAGACGATATTTATCTGCCGCTGGGCAGCGAAGCCAGCATGGAATACATTTACAGCCACCTCGGCTCGGCGCGCAAAGAAAAACTGCTCATTTCCGGCTCCGGTCACGTCTTGACCCGTGACGCCCAGCGCCAGACAGTCTTCAATGCCGCCGCTGAATTCATTCACAGCCTGTAGCGCAAGATAGATAATAGACATTATCGGCAATAAAAACTTGGACGCGGACGAGAACGGACAAGAGCGGATTTTAAGATTTTTCTCCGCGTATTCGGCTCTTGTCCGCGTCCCAAAAATGGCGTTGAC
>DAOTZM010000301.1:0-19124 GCA_034434035.1 Anaerolineales bacterium | reverse complement strand
AGGTCTTGGAGCGGCTCTTTTCCGAGAATTTCAATCTCATCGAAAACCAGGCTCACCCGAAAGTGAACGAAGAAATCAGCGCGGGCTGCCTGCAATCGGTGGACGATCTCGAAGCCGCCCCTGTTACCGGCGAGGAAAATACTTCGTTTAACCGGGCGAATCTGGCCGATGAAAGGGCGACCCCAACAACCGCCCCAACCGACGCCACAACCGGAAAACCGCCAACGCTGGGACAAATCATCGGCGCGTTCAAATCCATCACCACGCGCGCATACATTCGCGGCGTAGATGAAAAAGGCTGGACACAATTTGATAAGCGGTTATGGCAAAGGAATTATTACGAACATATCCCTGTCCATAAAGTGACTGTCTCCTGCGGATTCAGGAACAGACTTACTTTTTGAAGAAATTGGAGATAAAGAACCAGAGGTTGGCCGGGCGCTCGGCCAGGCGGCGCATGAAATAGGGATACCAGTGCGTGCCAAAGGGGACGTAAATGCGCACCGGGTAGCCTTCCTTGGCAAGTTCTTCCTGTAAATCGCGCCGGATGCCATAGAGCATCTGGAATTCCATGCCAGTTTTGGGCAGCCCCACTTTATCGGCATACGCCTTCGCGAAGGCAATCCGCTTCTCATCGTGAGTCGCAATCGCCGGGATGGCCGGGATGCGCCCGTCGGCGCTGAGTTCGGTCCCTTGGGCCAGCGAGGCGTCAATCAGGATGGATGCCAGGATGTCGAAATTGGCGTCCACGTCGGCTTTCTTGGGGTAAGCCACCTCCGGCGGTTCTTTGTAGGCTCCCTTGACGAGCCGGAAGGTTGTTCTCTTTTCGACTAAGGCGCGAACATCGTCTTCAGCCCGGTACAGGTACGATTGCACGGCCATGCCAACCATCCGGGTGGTAAACCCTTTGGACAGTTGGTACTCGTATAACTCGATGGTTTGATCGACCCAGGGGCTGTCTTCGATGTCGATGCGGACAAAGTTGCCGTACTGCCTGGCCCGCTCCAGGATGCGGGTCAGATTGGCGCGGCAGACTTCGTCGTCCAGTCCCATCCCAATCTGGGTCAGTTTAATCGAGACGTTGGAACGCACCCCCGCCTGCTGGATGCTATCCAGCACGGCCAGGATGCCGTCGGCAGCGCGGTTCGCTTCTTCGGGCGTGGAGGTGTGTTCACCCAACTGGTCGAGCGTCGCATTGATGCCCTTCTCGTTGAGCGTTTTGACGACCCGAATGGCATCTTCGATTGTGGAACCAGCCACAAAGCGCGAAGCAGCCTTCCACGCAAAACTCCAGCCGGTGACCAGGTTCTGCGCCCAGGCAGCCTTGGAAAGGTAAATCAGGAAACTCCGAAACATGGCAACCTCGTTTGGCGGACTAGGATTTGCAAGAAACAGCCTGAATTCCTTACAAAACCTGTCTGTGTTATACTCTTGCGCGTTCGATTATGCAAGTACAGACTGACATAAACTACGAGTGACAAATGAACCGTTTCGACACCGCTTTCACCGGTAATTCGGAGGCCCTGTGAGAGTCGTCCGAGATACATCTTTCGTGCTGCGCTGGATTTCCCTGTTGTTCATCGCCGCCGCCATCGTGCTGACGATGGTCGAATTAACCGCCTATTCCCGCCTGCGCGCCAACTACCCAGCCGGGATGACGATTGCCGGGGTAGCCGTCGGCGGCGTGGACCCGCAGACCGCCACCCAGCGGCTGTTACAGGTGTACGACACCCCCATCGAAATCCAATATGCCGGGGCGGTCATTCACATGGACCCTGATTTGGCCGGTTTCCAAATCGACACCGAATCGATGCTGGCAGCCGCAGATTTGCAGCGCACCGGCGGTTCCTTCTGGGGCGGGTTTTGGGATTACCTGTGGAACCGGCAACCCCCAACCACCGATGTCCCCCTGATAACCGCCTTCAACGAAGACCGCCTGCGGGCCTGGCTGCGCGATGAAATTGCGCCCCGCTACGACATACCGGCTGTGGCCGCTCAGCCCATCCCCGGCCAGCCAGCCTTCGCCGCCGGGACACCCGGGCAAGAACTGGACGCCAATCGCGCCGTCATCCTCATCGAAGATGCCTTGCGCTCCCCGAGCAACCGCTCCGTCTCGCTCACCTTCCTGCGCACCTCGCCGGGCCGCCCCCCGCTCCAAAACCTGGAAACGCTGCTCAAACAAATCATCGAATTGAGCCGCTTCGACGGCGTGGTCGGCGTGTACATGCTCGACCTGCAAAACGGCGCGGAGGTACACTTCGGCTACAACCGCCTCCAGCCCATCCCGGTCGAACCGGATATCGCCTTCACCGCATCCAGCACCATCAAAATCCCCATCCTGGTATCGACCTATAAAAACCTTGGCCCCAGTCTCGATGAAGCCGTCGCCTTCGATGTGCTGGAAATGATTACGAAATCGGAAAACCCGCCCTCCGACCGCCTGATGGATAGAATCGTCTCAGGGCGCGGCCCGCTGGCCGTCACCGAAGATATGCGCGCCATTGGGCTGGAGAATACATTCATCGCCGGGTATTTCTATGACCGCGCGCCCCTGCTCCAGGTCTTCAACACGCCCTCCAACCAGCGCGGCGACGTAATCACTGCCCCTGACATCTACAACCAGACCACGCCCTCCGAAATGGGCGCGCTGCTGGCCGATATTTACCAGTGCGCCCAGGGCGGCGGCGGTGCGCTGGCAGCCGCCTTCCCCGGCAAAATCGACCAGGCCGCCTGCCAGCAGATGATAGAGTACCTGAAACGCGACAAAATCGGCGTCCTGCTCGAGGCAGGCATTCCCGATGGAACCCAAATCGCCCACAAACACGGCTGGATTAGCGGCCCCACCGGCGTCATCCAAAACATCTCCGATGCGGGCATCGTCTATACCCCTGGCGGCAACTACGTCATCGTCGTTTTCGTCTATCACCCCGTCCAGACGGTGTGGGAGCCGGTTTCAGGCATGATTACCCAAATCTCGCAAGCGGTTTACAACTACTTCAACCTGCCCGCCCAGTAACCAATCACCCGTAACCGCCCCGACAGGAGGCTGGCATGAGTCCCGTCCGCATGGAAAAGCTGGAATCGAGCATCCGCCTGGTGCTGGCGTTCAACGAAGCCTTCAACCGGCGCGACGTGGACGGCATGATGGAACGGATGAGCGCAGACTGCGTCTTCGAGAACCCCTTCCCGGCCCCGGACGGAACGGTTTATACAGGCAAGGAATCCGTCACCCGCTTCTGGCAGGACTTTTTCCGCCAGTCGCCGCAGGCCACATCCACATCGAGGAAATTTTCGGGCTGGGGCTGCGCTGCGTCATGCGCTGGCGCTGCGAATGGACAGCAGAAGATGGCAGCCGGGGACATGTGCGCGGCGTGGACATCTTCAAAGTCCAGGACAGGCTCATCAGCGAGAAACTGTCTTACGTCAAAGGGTAGCAGAGGCCGGTTTTCTCGGTTAAACTTGCCAGACTGACACCCCGCCGAAGGCCCAAGGAGCAAACTATGAATGGAAAATCGATTGTCTTCTTCCTGCTGGTCGTCTTGCTGCTGCTGGCAGGCATTGCCTACCTGGTGAACTCCATCCAGCAGACGGCGCAAAGCGGACTCGAACGCGCCGTCCAGCCCTTCGAGCAGAGCAACGCCGCCCTGCAAACCCAGGTCTCGCAGTTGCTGAACCCCACCCCCACCATCATCCCCGACCCGGTCACCTACATTCAGGAAGTGCGCGCCCTGGCCCGCCTCGAGACCATCCAATACAGCGTCGAAAAAGTCATCACCGCTGAAATCGGGCAGGGCAACTTCAACTTCCTGTTCGGCGACACGCTTCTGTTCGTGGCGCACGGCGTAGCCATCGCGGGCATCGACATGAGCAAAATCCAACCGCAGGACATGGTGCTGGTCAACGGCGTGTTAAACGTGCGCCTGCCACCCGCCGAACTCTTCATCGTCACCCTCAACAACAACAAATCCTACGTCTACCGGCGCGACACGGGCATCCTCACCAAACAGACCGTTGATTTAGAAACCCTGGCCCGCCAGCTCGCCGAAGAAGAGATTCAAAAAGCCGCCCTCGAGGACGGCATCCTGAACCAGGCCCAAAACAACGCCGAGTTGTTCCTGTACAAGTTCTTCCAGTCGCTCGGCTACCGGGATGTGGTGTTTATTAAGTAGCGCAAAATGGCATTTTGCGCCGCGCACTACGCCCGCTCCGTCCAACCGGGGTGGGCGTATTTATTTTGAAGAAGGTCTTCCGCGCGGGCAATTTCCTCCCCGCTCAATTCCCCACGCTCCAAACGGATTCCCAACTCACGCTGGAACGACTCCACTGTAGCCTGGGCCGCCGTTTCCCAATCGATTTCCCGGCCCAGGACCGATTCGGCGGTCGTGGCGCGTTGGAGTAATTTTGCAGCCGCCGCCGCGCGCGCCTGCTCATCGGGGAAGAACAACGCCTGGGTAATGCGCGCCAGGTCGCCGGTCAGCGGGAAGGTGCCGTGCTGTAACACGCCCTCCCGCTTGCGGGCCTGGGCCGAACCGATGAGTTTCTTCCCGCCCGTCACAATTTCATACGCCGAGGGGACTTCGAAACAAACCGGGCCTTTGGCCGCCCCGCTGACGGGCGCGTGTTCGGCCATCTCGACCAGGATTCCGAGCGCGCGCACCCCGGCCGCCAGGGCTTTTGCCAGGCGCTGGTAACTTTCCAAAATGGTGCCCTGCATCAGCGGGTGGTCGAGCGGCGCGCTAACGGAATAGGTCAATTCGTCGGTATGCAAAATCGCGCGTCCGCCCGTCGCCCGGCGGACGACATCCCAGCCGCGCGCGTTCAGGCGCTCCAGGTCCACATCCGCGAAGGGCTGGGCGTATCCCAGCGAAAGACAGGGCGGATTCCAGGCATACAGCCGCAGGGTCGGCAGGGATTGGCCGCGTCCGGCAGTCCCCAAAATGGCTTCATCGACAGCCATATTCCAGGCCCCGCGCGCGGGCGGGGTGATGAGCAGTCTCCAGGATTCGGTCATATTCCTCAGTTATGGAATGCAGGAGCTTGCTCCTGAGCCGCTCCAGATTAACGCGACGAGCGCATCTCGAAGCGGGAAAATTCGCCGGTCGGGGTTTCTTCTTCCACCCGGCAATCATCGACCCGCGAAATGCGCGGGCCGGACTGGAGGGCTTCGATGAAGGCATCCAGCGCGTGGCGCTCCCCCTCGGCCACGGCCTCGACCGTATCCCAGCCGACGTTGCGCACCCAGCCGGTCAGCCCCAGCCGTTCAGCGGAATCGATGACATAAGCGCGGAATCCAACCCCTTGCACTCGGCCCCGCGCCCAGGCATGGATACGTCCCCGTTCGTTTTCAGCCATGGCCCGGCCTCCGGTAGAAAAATGCGTTCGCCAGCGGCACAATCAGGAGAAACGCAAGCAAGACCAGGTACGGGGCAAAATTTCCCAGCGAAGATACACCGGGACCGCCGCCAAGCGCGGCGTTTTGCCATTCGGCCTGCAACTGGCTGAGCGGCTTGCCGGTGGCGCGCAGGGCGCCTTGTTCGCAATCCAGGCCGTCGCCATACGCATTGATGAGCGCCAGCAGGCCGGCCTGCCCATATTTTTCGATGAAATAGCGGGTAAACGCCTCCGACTGCGCGTATGCCAGGAAGGCGCGCCCGCTATCCGGCGGGAAGGAGCCGCACAACTCGCCGAAGGGAATCAGCGTCCCATTTTCGGCAGACAGTGAAATCGCCCGCCCATAATCGGGATTGACCGAGAGTTCGGCGCGCGAGGCAATCCCCTCCCGCAGCCAGACCGGTAGTTTGGTATAACGCTCGCGCGCCAGGTCATAGGTCAAGATGTGGGCCAGTTCGTGCGGGATTTTGCGGTCCATCTCCAGGCCCTGCTCGGGGCCGGGCGCAATTGCAACCAGCGCGACGCGCAAATCGGGGCTGGCGTGCCCGCCCGCCCAGGCCGGCCCGCCCATCTCGAAGGCTTTCTGCAAATCGACCAGCGAGGCGTACACATACACATCAATCGGCGCAGCGGGAACCACCAGCAGCAGGTCGCGGGCGCGCTTCATCCCCTGGCGGGCCGCATCGAGCGCGGCCTGGCCGAAGGGCTCGCCGCCCGCGTACCAGTGGAGTTTCACTCCATCCGCTTCGCGCTCGGTCCAGGGAAAACGGTTATCGGTATAGGGAAAGGAAAATTCGCTCGTGCGCAATTCGCGGCCATCCTCGAGTTTGACGATGTACGAATAGCGCACCAGCGCAAAGGGACGCAGCGGCCCCTGCTCGAAAGCGTAGGTAAACGCCGTCGAGCCGTCGGCTGCCACCGAAACCGGGAAGACACGGGTGGCGGCTTCGCCCTCCGCGCGGAAGACGATATGGGCTTCCGCCACCGTTCCCGGCAGGTCGAGCAGGCGGGCCTGGAACGTGACCGGTTCCCCAAACAGGTACGAAATCCCCAGGTCGGCGACCTGGATTTGGGCATCGGACTGCGCCCCGGCGGGCGAGGCAACGAAAAGGGCTAAAAGCAGGAGCAGCGGAATCAATCGTCGCATATCAGTTTCCCAGGAGCAGGATGAGCGGCGTGAGGGTCAGCGGACTCAAGAGCGTGCTGACCAGGACAGTGGCCGCCACGAGCGAGGTATCCAGTTTATATTCGGCAGCCAGGTTGGTGGTGGCAACCGCGGAGGACATGGAAGCCTCCATCACGGCGGCCTGGCGCGCGCTGCCGGTCAGCCCCAACAGGCCGGCAAAGGCCAACCCGAGCAGCGGCCCGGCCAGCAGGCGCACGGAGGTGCTCAATCCCAGGGCGCGCAGGCTCTTGGTCCAGCGCACATGGCGCAGTTCCAGACCGAGCAGGAAAATCATCAGCGGGACGGTTGCGCCGGCCGTCAACTCAATCGTCCGCGCGAATGGCAGGGGCAGGCTGATTCCTGTCTGATTAATGACCAAGGCCAGCAGCACGGCGTATAACATCGGGACTTTGAACATGCCGAGCAGCGCCTGGCGGGCATCGAGATGTCCCAGCGAGGCAATCAGCACGCCCAGCGTGTTGGTCAGCAGGGCCGCGAACACGAAGTAAATGCCAGAATGCGCCAGGGCTTCCTGCCCGAAGGCAAAGGCGATTAAGGGCAGGCCGTAGTTGCCGTTATTGGCGAACATGGAGGTCAGCATGACCGAGACCAGCACCGGCCTTTCGAGCCGGAGCGCCAGCCCGCCCGCCAGCGCCAGCAGCCCGGAAGAAACCATCACGCCCACTGCCAGTCCGCCAATCCGCAGGACATCGAGGGCCGGGAGTTGGTTGGTAATCAGCAGGTTGAAAACCAGCACCGGACTAAAAAAATAGAACAGCGAACGCCCGACGGCGCGCGAATCGATGTTTAATTGCCTGCCAAGCACAAACCCCGCCGCGCTGATAAGCATAATGGGAAGAATGTTGTTGGCAAAGGTATCGAAGAGTTCGGTGAAGGACATGACCGCTCGGCAGTGGAAAGTGGGGATAATTGTAACCCGAAAAAGACCTCCGCGCTCACACGAAAAAGTGACAGTCACTTTTGGAAGTAACTGTCACCTTATGGCGGCTTCAAGGACAAGACCGGTCAGAATTTCTTTTTCCTGTCCGCCGGCTCATCTTCGTCATACGCCAGCAGGTTGAAGTCTTCGGCGTCTTCGGTGAATTCCAGGTTCAAGAGCGCGTCTTCCAGGAATTCCAGCATGTCGTCATCGTCGGTGTTGTCTATCAGGGTTTGCAGGTACTCGCGCACGTCCTCGCCGCCGATGAGCGAGAGCGACCAGATGATGGATTGCAGCACCTCGTCGTCTTCCTCGTCTTCGATCATGTTCAATAACGGCTGGCGGGCTGGTTTAAGTTGCAGTTCCCCGGCAGCGCGCACGGCGGACAGGCGCACTTGCTGGTCTTCGCTCAGGAAGGCCTCGATAACTTGCTCCTGCCAGCGGGAGTCGGCGGAGCGGCCTGCCGCAACCAGGGCAGAGGCCTGCCAGCGCGGGTCGCGGTGCTGGAAAGCCGATTCGATGAGCGCGGCCACCTCGCCCCGGCTGGAATAGCCGAGCGATTCGAGCGCGGCGCGCGCCAGGTAACTATCGGAATCAGCCGCCGCCAGAAGCAGGCAATCCGTCACCCGCTTGAGATTCCCGGCAGACATCTCCTCCAGTTCTCCCATCTCGACGAACTGACCGAGCAAGGCCGCGGCCCCGGCGCGGGCAGCCGGTTCCGGGTCATCCGCGACCATTTGCACCAGGCGCGGAAGCAGGCGCGCGTCGCCGGTCTCGGCCAGCAGTTGCAACGCGTACACCCGCACCTGCCCGTCGGGGTCATCCAACAGGCGGGCAGCCAGCGCGTCGAAAGACACGACGGTATCTTCATCGAACCATTCGACCATGCGCTTGAGCAGGAGATGTTTGCGCGCCGGCGGCAAATTCGGCCAGACCCGCATCACAGAGTCCAGGTTGGCCTGCGATAAATCGGAAAAACGCCCGATATATTTGACCGGGAAGACATGCGCGTCATCTTCCAGCGCGGACAGGACGGTGGAAAAAGGGGTTTCTTTCATTATGGTTTACGGCAGGGTAATATTGGCCGGATTGATGAAATCGAGCAGGTTGACAAACAACATCAGGCCAATCAGCAGCAGGAAAGCCACGCCGTTGATGACGTTTTCCAGCCGGGGCGGAATGCGGCGGCGGAAGATGATTTCGGGCAGCGTGAACAGGATGCGCCCGCCATCCAGAGCCGGGATGGGCAGCAGGTTCATCACGCCCAACGAAATGCTGAGCATGGCAATCAGCGAGAGAACATAGTTGGTGGGCTGTGAAGAGGAAGCCGCAGGCGCGCCGCTGGAAGGCTCCGCAACCATCTGGCGGCTTTCGGTATCGCGCTCCACCGCCTGCCCAAAGAAATCGTAGATGCCCTTCAGCCCCACCAGGCGCGCTTCTTCGGGCGCAATGGCGCCCTGAATCAGTCCAATCGGGATGTAGAGAATGGTCAGGGCCTGGATTCCGGTGTAAGTGAACCCGCCGCTGGCGGCCTCGAGCAGTGTGGCCTCGCGGCGCGGATACGATAACCCCACCCCAAGCGCGCCCTGTTCCGGGCTGCGGCTGGAAAGAGGCGTGGCGGTCAGCGTCACCAGTTGCCCGCCGCGCTCGAAGGTCATTTCGAGCGGCTGGTCGAGGCTGGCGCGAATCATGGTACGGGCTTCGTCCATGCTCGTGACCGGCTTGCCCGCAATCGAGACAATCACGTCCTTGGGCTGAATGCCGGCCGCCTGGGCCGGGGAGTC
Source organism: Anaerolineales bacterium (assembly GCA_034434035.1). Lineage (GTDB taxonomy): Bacteria > Chloroflexota > Anaerolineae > Anaerolineales > Villigracilaceae > UBA5195. Next base: position 9,844 of record DAOTZM010000301.1, on the reverse strand, counting down.
AGGGGTCACGTCTTCAATCAGGACCTTGCCGGGAACAGCAATTCCCATCTGCCCGATGATGACGGCTGTGACAACCACAGCAGTCAGCAGGTTCATGGCCGGGCCCGCAAACAGGACAACCAGTCGTTTCCAGGGGTTGGCCGCCGCCAGCCCGCCCGGCGCATCCGGGTCGCCTTCGCCTTTGGGGCGCACGAACCCGCCCAGCGGCAGCCAGTTGAGGGTAAATTCGGTGCCGAGACGCAGTTCACGCGCCATGCCGCTCAGTCGCAGGTTCCCGTCATGGTCAGGGGTCAGCGCGGGGTGGGCGAGAATGTAGCGACCGTCCTCCGCCGCCGAAAGGGTGAGAGATTTCAGCGTCAGGGTTTCACCGATACGCCGCAAGACCAGGTCGGCGGGACGCTGCTCCAGTTCGGTCACATCCACCGGCAGGTCGAAATTGGCCGGGATTTGGATGGAGTGATTCCCTACTTTGAGACTGCCCGGGGCGCGCCAGAAACGCCACAGGCGCGGCGGGATGCCAAAGCCAAACTCTTCCACTTCGATTTTGAAGAAACGCGCGGCCAGGTAATGTCCCAACTCGTGCAGGAAAATCATGCCGCCGAACACCAACACAACCAACAACAGAGTCATAGTTCATCCTTATTTTCTATCTGGAGTCCGAAGTCTCCCGACTTCGGCGCAAAATCTTCCGATTCTGCTCTCCCATGCTGGAAATAAGGTGACAGTCACTTCGCTATGTCAGATGTAAGCCGTTTGCCTCGAATCTCTTCCATCAATCGGCAAAGTGACTGTCACCTACGTAAATTATCGGAGGGATTATATCGCCATTTTGTTAGCAAAATATTAGAGCAGTCTTGCCGGGCCGCCGACGGTTGCGCTCAACACCTTACTCACGCCGGAGATTTCGCGCAGGAGCGAGGCCACCGCGTCCATTTCAGACTGCGGGCAAATCACATGCACATTTGGCCCGGCGTCGATGGTATAGGCCGCCTGCAACCCATCCAATCGCCAGGAGCGCACCGCCTCCATCACCGCCAGGGTGGCGGGTTTCCAATAAAATAACTGCGGCTGGCTGGTCATCATGACCGCGTGCATCATGTCCGAATCGAGTTCGATGATGTTCGCAAAGGCCGCGAAATCGCGTTCCAAAATCGCCCGGCGGCAAATTTCGAGCCTGCGCCCTGCATCGGCCACGCGGGCGGCTTGCAGCGGGCTGGTCGGCGCGAGGGCGTGACCTTCTGTCGAACCGGTGGCCTTGTGTCCGGCAGAGACAATCGCCACACAGTCGGCCAAATCCCAATGTTCGGGCGGGGCAATCGAAACGGCAAAAGAGTCCTCCTCGCCCGTCCCCATTTGCCACTCGACGAAGCCGGAGGGGATGCTGCGCGAGGCGGAACCAGACCCCAGGCGCGCCAGCCGCGAGATTTGTGCTTCGCTCCAATCCAACCCGGCGGCCCTGGTCGCCGCCAAAGCCAGCGCAGCAAACGCTGAAGCCGAACTCGCTATTCCGGCCCCGGTCGGGAAGTTGTTTTCTGAAACCACTTCGGCGCGGAGACTGATTCCTGCCGCCTGGCGGACGAGTTCCAAAAGAGCGGCTACACGCTCCAGGCCCTTGCCCATGACCTGATGGCCGTTAATCACCAGTTCATCCAGCGCCAGCGAGGGCTGGAAACTGATGCAGGTGCGGGTGAACAATCCATCCAGGTTCATCGAGATCGAACCATTGACAGGCAGACGTAAAGCGGAATCGCGGTTTCCCCAGTATTTGATGAAGGCGATATTGGGCGAGGCCTGGGCGGTGGCAGACAGGATTTTCATAGTATTTTGCACACAAAATGGTGATTTTTACAGCAAAAATACCACTATTTTATGCGGCTTTCCTTTCCTTTGGCGTATTCACTTGTGACTACATGATACCTTAGGCAATGTTTTGGGGCAATGACCGGTTACCGCGATCCTCTTGGCGCGCTCATCGAAGCCATGAATTGAGAATCCCCCTTGACATATTTCTACCTGAGTTTAGAGTTCATCTTGATTCGCCCTGAAGGACAAAAAACATGGCTGATTTGGCGCGAAAAACCCAGAACCCGTACATGGATACTTCGACAGGCTCAGTACAAGCTTCACGGATTCGACGGACTGCCCCCGTTGGGGGCGCGCGGATTTTTCGTAAAAAAACCGTGAGATTCCGTGTAATCCGCGTAACACCTGCACTTGCGGTGCAGGCGCAAGTGTCCGTGTACAAAAAGGGTTTGACCCAAATTGAACTCTCTTGTTCTAACGGAATTTGTGGTTTGCTATTTCCTGCCCGGACGTAAACGTCCGGGCTGTCACGCTTGGGGGTTCGACGACTTGCGCGTTCGCGCCAACAAATTTCCTGCCCGGACGTAAACGTCCGGGCTGTCACGCAGCGTCCGATAAATCGGACTTTTTAGTCCTGTTCACAGGGCGCTGCCACCTGGCCCGGTGATTCATCACCGGGCAAAGCCGCAAAACCACAAATTCCAGCAGAATCAGTGAACTCTAAACTCAAGTTTCTAAATAATTGTATTAATCACGGTTGGCGCAGGTCATCGCTTCGCCCGTCACCCAGACCCAGGCGTCCTCATCCTTCTCGTCGCTGGCCCCCAGCCAGGCCGAGGAGGAGATGGCGTAGACGAAACGATTCTCCGCCTCGTCGCTGATGGTGACGAGGTGCGCTTCCATCCCCCGGCAGTATTCGTGGGACGTGTGCCAGCTGCCTTCCTGGTTCAAGAGCAGGTACCAGTGTCCGTTGGCCGGGTTTTGCACACCCCGAAAGAGCGTTGCGGTGGGGATGCGGTTTCGGTCGGCTGGATGGGCGGAAGCGACTCAACGCTTCCATAAATTTACAAGCCGTGAGCAGGGTGGTTAGCAAGAGCAGCAGGATGGGAATGGTTATTTTGGGCGGCGTCATGAGTCGAACTATTATAATTCCCAGAGAGCCAAAATTTCGGTGTATACTGGCACAAATTGAAACCTGGAGGCGCTATGAAACGTGCTGTCAGCATCAGCATTGGTTCATCGAAACGAGACAAAGCCATAGAAATCACCCTGCTGGGCGAACGAGTCAGCATGGAGCGCATTGGCACGGATGGGGATATGGAAGCCGCAGCCGTGAAATACAAAGAACTCGATGGAATCGTGGACGCTTTTGGCGTGGGCGGGGCTGACCTGGGCGTGATGGTGGAGGAGAAATGGTATCCGCTCTATTCTGTCCAGCCGATGGTCCGATACATCAAAAAAACGCCAGTGGTGGATGGAACCGGGCTAAAAACCACGCTGGAGCGTCAGTCCGCGCTTTATCTTGATGCCCACATCAAAGAGTATATCGACCGGCTGGGGCGGCGGGCCTTTATCATGACCGGGGTCGACCGCTGGGGATTGACCCGCTCCTTCGTCGATACCGGCTACGAATGCGTCTTCGGCGACTTGATGTTTTCTCTCGGAATCCCGATTTCCCTTCACACCGAGGGGCAGCTCAAAACGCTGGCCGCCTTGCTCATGCCCCTGGCTGGACGCCTGCCCTTTGAGTGGATTTACCCAACCGGCGCAAAGCAGGAAGAGCGCAAGCCCAAACACGCCGACCTGTTCCAACGGGCAACTGTCATCGCCGGGGACTGCCACTACATCAAACGCTATATGCCCGATGACATGCGCGGCAAGGTGGTCGTCACCAATACAACCACCCCGGAAGATATTGAATTTTTCAGGCGTTCTGGCGTAAAATACCTGCTGACCACCACGCCCGTGCTGGAAGGGCGTTCCTTTGGCACGAACATGATGGAAGCCGCGCTGATTGCCGTCTCAGGCAAGGGGCGCGTCCTGACCCGCGAAGAATATACCGCCCTGCTCGACCAACTCGGCTTCCAGCCGCAATTGCAAGAACTGAATTGATTTCGATATTCGATACTCGATATGAGAATCTCGAATACCGAATACTCGAATAACAACTGTCGACCTGGAGACTGCCCATGAACGCTATTGTCATTGCCGGGGGTATCCCGCTCCCCGAGGACCCGCTTTATATCTACACCGAAGGCCGTTCCAAAGCCATGCTCGCTATTGCCGGAAAACCGATGGTTCAATGGGTGCTGGACGCGCTCTCGGCCTCTCAAAAGGTAGACCATGTCATTATTATTGGCATGAACGAAAAAACGGGCGTCGCCTGCGCCAAACCCGCCTATTACGTCCCCAACCAGGGCCGCATGTTGGCGAACATCGTCGCCGGGGTCGAAAAATCGCTCGAAATCAGTCCCGAAAAAGAATACGTCCTCGTCGTTTCTTCCGATATTCCCGGCCTGAAAGGGGAGATGGTCGATTGGCTGGTGGAGCAGGTGGAGCAAACCCCGGCGGATATTTACTATGGCGTCGTGCCGCGCGAAGTGATGGATAAGCGCTACCCCAACTCCAAACGCACCTGGACCCGGCTCAAGGAAATGGAAGTATGCGGGGCCGACATCAACGCCTGTCACGTTAGCATGGCAACCGAGCATCTTGACCTGTGGGAAGACCTGATAGGCAATCGCAAGTCGCCGCTCAAGCAGATAATGAAATTGGGCTTGGATACGGTCTTCCTGTTGCTCCTGCGCAAACTCACCATCGAAGAGGTGGTGCAGCGCGCCTCGCAGCGGCTCGGCATCAGGGGCAAAGCCATCACCTGGCCCTGGGCCGAAGCCGGGATGGATGTGGACAAGCCCCACCAACTGGAATTGTTGCGCCAGGACATGGAGCAGCCCGTTGTTTAAGCGCCTTCTCGAACTCGACCGCGATTGGTCATACAGCCTGCGGGTGGCCGAAAAACCCGGCCTGTTGCGCAACTTCGCCATGTTCCTGGCCCACTCCGGCGATTCATGGTTCTGGGGGCTGGCGATGGTCATTTTATGGTTCGCCGCCGACCTGTTCTGGAAGCGCTGGGCGGTTTACGAACTGTGGTGGATTTCGGTGCTGGCTGCGCTGGTAATGACCCTCAAGTTCCTCATCAAACGCCGCCGCCCGGAAGGAGAGTGGGGCGCGATTTACCGCAACACCGACCCGCACTCTTTCCCTTCCGGTCACGCTGCGCGCGCCTTCCTGATTGCCGTCCTGGCGACCCTGCTCGGTCCCGACTGGCTGGCCGTCGCCCTGTGGATTTGGGCCCCGCTGGTTTCGATTGCCCGCGTGGCGATGGGCGTCCACTACCTTTCAGACATCCTGGCTGGGGCCGTTGTGGGGGTCGTCGTCGCGCTGGCCGGATATCCCGTCTCGCTGGCGATTTTCGATTGGATGAGCCAGAAGATGCTGCCGTTTTGGGGATTTGGGTTGTGGTAAGACAAGTCTATAGACCTGTCTTACAAACATCAAAACGTAAAACTCTCTCCCGGCTGAATCGGGTGGACTTTGGCGCCGGTCTCCGCTTCGACGCGCGCTGCCCAGGCGGCGGCATCCTGGTCGATTAATCCCCAGGTCCCGTAGTGGATGGGGACGACATGCTTCGGCGTGAGCAATTTCACTGCCCGCAGGGCGTCCCCCGGTCCCATGGTGAAGTTGTCGCCGATGGGCAGCACCGCCGCTTCAACTCCTTCCTCGCCAATCAATTTCATATCCCCAAACAGGCCGGTATCGCCGGCCAGGTAAATCTTTTGGCCGTCGTTGGCGGTCAGTAAAAAGCCGGCCGGGTTGCCGCCGTAAGAGCCATCGGGCAGGGCCGAGCCGTGCAGGGCCAGGGTCAGTTTTAGGTATCCAAACGGATACTTGAATCCGCCGCCCAGGTGCTGGGGATGGGTATTTTCCACGCCCTGCGCTGCCAGCCAGTTGCAGATTTCGAAATTGGAGATGACGGTTGCCCCGGTTCGTTTGGCGATGCTGACCGCGTCGCCGACGTGGTCGCCGTGTCCGTGCGTGATGAGGATGAAATCCGCTGAAACGGCATCCGCCGGGAGGGGCGCAGCCGGATTCCCGCTGAAGAACGGGTCGATGATAAGGCGGTGGCCGCCCGTTTCCAGCCCGAGCGTGGCGTGTCCGTACCAGGTCAGTTTGTGTGACATCGAATCCTCCTGAAAATGTATTTGTTTTTAGTATATGAAAAACCGCCGCCCAGGTCAATTGCAAGTCAGCAAAAACGTCTATAATCAAGGGAATGCGATACTCGATGTTCGAACACGGATGGCCGGTTACTGAACGCCAGTCACTTCAATCCGCCCTCTGAGACCCGGTTTTCACCCGGCGACCGGGTGATTGCCATTTCTGCCGATGACGACACTATCCGGCTTTCCGGCCTGAACAATCCGCCTGCGCACTCGACATCCAGACTGCCGACGCGCGCACGCTCATCACCCTGCTGCACCTGCGCAACATCGCCGGGATGGACGAGACGCCTTTTCTATCGTCAGCGAAATGCTCGACTTGCGCAGCCGTGAGTTGGCCGCCGTGACCAACGTGGACGACTTCATCGTCAACGACCATCTCATCAGCCTGATGACCTCCCAACTCTCTGAAAATGCGGAATTGCAAGGGGTGTTCAACGACCTGTTCGACGCGGAAGGCAGCGAGAATCTCAAACTGCGATATAATACGCGCCATGCAAACCAACCCCGAATTTGCAAAGCGCGCCTCCGCTCTTTGCCCGGCCAATCCTGCCGATGCGCGCGGGATGAGCGCCGGGCTGCCTTCCCCCCTGTCTTTCGAGCCGGTTTTGGCGTGATTTTCGCGTTCTGGTTGCTATCCACCATCCCGGCTCACCCCAAGAGACCGGGATTTTTGTTTAAAGCGGATACCGAGACTCGATATTCGATACTCGATGACTCGAATACCGAATATCGAATAACGAATAACCCACACCGAAGTTATAATTCCACCACTCTTCACCCTTTTGGAGCCAGTATGAGCAAAAAACTTTCCGGCAACGAAATCCGCCAGACCTTCATTGATTTTTTCGTGGAACACGGCCATACCTTTGTCCCGTCCATGTCGCTCGTCCCGGGCGGCGACGCGACCCTGCTGTTTACCAACTCGGGCATGGTGCAGTTCAAGGATGTCTTCCTCGGCACCGATAAGCGCGATACCACCCGCGTCGCCAACTCGCAAAAATGTATGCGCGTGGCAGGCAAGCACAACGACCTCGACGATGTGGGCCGCGACGACACGCACCACACCTTCTTCGAAATGCTCGGCAACTGGTCGTTTGGCGATTACTACAAAAAAGAAGCCATCGCCTGGTCGTGGCAACTGCTGACCGAGGTCTGGGGCCTGCCCAAGGACAAACTCTATGCCACCTGCTTCCGCGACGACAAGGGCAGCGTCCCGCAAGATGACGAGGCCGCCGATATCTGGAAGCAGCAGCCCGGATTCGACCCCAGTCATGTGCTGTTCTTCGGGCGCAAGGAAAATTTCTGGCAGATGGCGGAGTTTGGCCCCTGCGGCCCCTGCTCCGAAATCCACATCGACCTGGGCGAGGAGCGCGACAACCTGCGCGGACAGCCGCACCAGTGCGGCGTCAATGGCGAATGCACGCGCTACCTCGAACTTTGGAACAACGTCTTCATCCAGTACAACCTGTTCGAGGATGGCCGCCTCGAGCCGCTGCCCGCCAAACACGTCGATACCGGGATGGGCTTCGAGCGGATTGTTTCCGTTTTACAAGGCGTCGACTCCAACTACAAGACCGACCTGTTCAAAGGCGCGCTGGATGTGCTTTCCGCATTGACGGGCAAATCCCGCGAAGAGATGTACGCCGATTTCACGCCCTACCGCGTCATCGCCGACCATGCCCGCTCGGCGGCCTTCCTCATCGGCGACGGTGTGGTGCCGGGCAACGCCGGGCGCAACTACGTCTGCCGCATGATTATCCGCCGCGCGGCGCGTTTTGGGACCAAAATTGGCCTGCGTGAACCGTTCCTCGCCCGGGTGGCGGACGCCATCATCAGCGAGTATGGCGCGTTCTACCCGGAACTGACCAGGCACCGCGAAACTATCCTCGACAACCTGACCCGCGAGGAAATCCGCTTCGCGCGCACGGTCGAAAGCGGCACAGCCTTCCTGCAGGGCCTGCTCGATGAACTCAAGCGCCAAGGGAAGACCGTCCTCGATGGCCGCAAAGCCTTCGACTTATACGCCACCTACGGCCTGCCGCTCGAAATCAGCCGCGACATCGCCCGCGAACAGGGCCTGGACGTGGACGAATCCGGCTTCCGCGCCGCGCGCGAGGAACACAGCATTGCTTCAGGCGGAGGCAAGGCCATGGGCGCGCTGGGCGGGGAAGACGCCGAATACTTCGCCGGGATTTTCACAGACTTGCAAAATAAAGGCAAATTGGGCGGCAAAGGCGTAGAGTATGACCCGTACACAAGTACGCAGGTAGAAACGGAAATCCTGGCGATTGTCGTGGATGGTCGTTCGGTGACGGAAGCGCAGTTCGGCGATAAAGTCGAAATCATCCTGCCTCGAACCGGCTTCTACGTCGAAGCGGGCGGGCAGGTAGGTGACACGGGGAGAATTTATCTCCCCTCTCCCGGTGGGAGAGGGGCCGGGGGTGAGGGCTTCGAGATTGAAATCACCGAAACGCGCCGCCCCACCGCCGGGCTCATCTCGCACCTCGGCGAAGTCGTCAGCGGACGCCCGCGCGTCGGCGGCCTGGCGGTTGCGGAAGTGGATGAAACCCGCCGCCACGACATTATGCGCAATCACACCGCCACCCACCTGCTGCACGCCGCGCTGCGCCAGGTATTGGGAGACCACGCCCGCCAGGCCGGGTCGCTGGTCGCGCCCAGCCACCTGCGCTTCGACTTCACCCATCCCGAAGCGATGACCACCGAACAGTTGGAGCGCGTCGAGCAAATCGTCAATGACGCGGTGGCCGCCGATTACAGCGTCCAGCCGCGCACCAAATCGCGCGACGAGGCGATTGCCGAGGGCGCAATGGCGCTGTTTGGCGAGAAATACGGCGAAGTGGTGCGCACGATTACGATTGAACCGGAATCCCCGGAGTCCAAAGTCTCCGACTTTGGCGCGGAAGCAGAGCTCCCGCGCTCCAAATACTCGTATGAACTGTGCGGCGGCACGCACCTCGAGCGGACATCCGACGTGGGCGCGTTCCTGATTGTCAGCGAAGGCTCCGCCGCAGCCGGGATTCGGCGTATCGAAGCGGTGACAGGCCGCGGCGCGTACCAACTGGTGGCGAAACGCTTCAAGATGTTGAAACAGGCCGCAGCCGCGCTTAAATCCAGCGTGGAGGAAGTCCCCGCCAAAGCCGAAATGATGATGGATGAATTGTCCGCCGTCAAAAAACAACTGGCCGCCGCCCGCGCCGACCTCGCCCTTTCCACCTTCAACCTTCAACTTGCCAACGCGCAGACGGTTGGCGATGCGCGCCTGCTGGTGACCGAAATGCCCGGCGTGGACAAAGATTCGCTCACCAAACTGGCCGACCAGTTCCGCGCGAAGTTCCCTGAAAACGGCGTGTGCGTGATTGCCTCAACCGGCGAATCGCTGACCGTGATGGCCGCTGTGACGCAGGATTTGATTAAGCGCGGCGTCAAGGCGGGCGACCTGGTCGGTCACATCTCGCGCCAGTTGGGGGCGGGCGGCGGCGGCGCGCCGCACCTGGCCTTCGGCGGCGGCAAGGACGCGGCCAAACTCGATTCTGCATTGGCGAGCGTGAAGGATTGGCTGGCGGAGAAAGCCAGGGCGTAAATCCGCGCAGCTCCGCGCTCTCGGCGTTTAATGGTTTTTACTTGTTCTAACGGAATTTGTGGTTTGCTATTTCCTGCCCGGACGTAAACGTCCGGGCTGTCACGCAGCGTCCGATAAATCGGACTTTTTAGCCCTGTTCACAGGGCGCTGCCACCTG
>DAOTZM010000300.1:0-12325 GCA_034434035.1 Anaerolineales bacterium | reverse complement strand
TATCTTATTCTTGTCATTTCGAGCCGCGCAGCGGGGAGAAATCTTGCGCACTGGGAGAAGATTTCTCGCTGTCGCTCGAAATGACAAACTAACACGAAGTTTGTCCGGTAGAGAAGTTTTCCTCATTTTTTTGAATTTGGAATTGCTGAAAGTTCATCCAGTAGTTGAACATGCTGGATGAGCAGAGTATTTACCCACCCTGCCGCAGCCAGGCTTCCATGAAACCATCCAGCGCGCCATCCAGCACGGCCTGGGCGTTGCCCATTTCGTAGTCGGTGCGGTGGTCTTTGACCAGTTGGTAGGGGTGCAGCACATACGAGCGAATCTGGCTGCCCCACTCGGCCTTGGTGTAATCGCCGCGCAGGATGGCGACTTCGGCATCTTGTTTGGCCTGCTGCAATTCGAGCAGGCGCGCCCGCAGCACGCTCATGGCCGATTCGCGGTTCTGGGTCTGTGAGCGCTCGTTCTGGCAAGTGACGATAATGCCGGTCGGGAGGTGGCGAATGCGCACGGCGGTGGAGTTCTTCTGGACATTCTGCCCGCCCGCGCTCGAGGAGCGGTAAACTTCGATTTCGATATCCGCCGGGTTGATTTGCACATCAGAATCGTCCATTGCCACCTGTGGCAACACTTCTACCAACGCAAACGAGGTGTGGCGGCGATGGGCAGCATCGAAAGGTGAGAGCCGCACCAGGCGGTGAACACCCTTTTCAGAGCGCAAGTAACCGTAAACATAACGCCCGCTGACGGCAATCGTCACCGATTTGATACCGGCTTCTTCGCCCTCGGTCATGTCGAGAATGTCAGTCTCGAATCCCCGCTCCTCGGCCCAGCGCAGGTACATGCGCTGGAGCATTTCGGCCCAATCCTGGCTGTCGGTGCCGCCCGCCCCGGCATGAATGGCGAGGATGGCGTCGCCTTCATCGTGCTTGCCGGAAAGCATCGTCTGGAACGAACGCTTCTCCAGTTCCCGTTCGATGATCTCCACTTCGGCTTCCAGTTCGGGGCGCAGCGATTCGTCCTCCATCCCGGCCAGTTCGAGAGAATCACGAATCTGCCGCTCGAAGCCGCGCCAATCGTCAATTTGGCTGCGCAGCGCGGCGGCGGTTTTGCTCACTTTTTGCGCCGTTTGGGGGTCATTCCAGAAGTCCGGCGCGCCGATTTGTCGTTCCAGTTGGTCGAGTTGGGATTCCTTCGACGCGAGGTCAAAGACGCTCCAATAACTGGCGAGTCAATTCCCCGGCTTGCTGTAAACGGGCGATAAGGTCTTGCATAGCATCTCCTGTGGCGCAAGTCGTCCACTTGCGCTACGAATCTAAAATTCCACTCACAAACGCATCCGGGTCGAAGGGCGTCAGGTCTTCGGGTTTTTCGCCCAGCCCGGCAAATAAAATTGGCAGTCCCAGTTCGCGCTGGATGGCAAAGGCCATGCCGCCGCGCGCAGAGGAGTCGAGTTTCGAGAGAATGACGCCGGTTACTTTGACGGCATCCTTGAAGGCCCGCGCCTGTTGCAGCGCGTTCTGTCCGGTGGCCGCATCCAGCACCAGCCAGACGGCATGCGGCGCGCCGGGCATAGCCTTATCGACGACGCGATAGACCTTTTTCAGCTCTTCCATGAGATTGAAACGGGTGTGCAGGCGTCCGGCAGTGTCTATCAGGATGATGTCCACGCCGCGGGCGATTCCTGCCTGGACGGCGCTGTACGCCACCGCGCCGGGGTCCGACTCCGGCGCGCCGGAGACCACCTCGGCCTTGAGCCGGTCTCCCCAGACCTGGAGTTGGTCGACCGCTGCGGCGCGGAAGGTGTCGGCCGCGCCAAACAAGACTTTTTTGCCATCCTTCATGAAGCGCTGGCCCAACTTGGCGGCGGTGGTGGTCTTACCGGAGCCGTTGACTCCCACCAGCAGGATGACCGCCGGTTTCGCGGAGAATGCCACCGGCGGCGGGGTGGTTAAACGGGCGCGCAGTTCCGCCTTGAGAACAGCCCGTAAATCGGAAGCGCGCGTCAGCCCGTCGCGTCTCACCGCATCCTTGAGCGCTTTCAGCACCGATTGGGTCGTCTCAATCCCCAAATCGGCCTGAATCAGCAAGGCTTCCAGGTCATCCCAGGTATCGGCGTCGATTTCGGTCGCGCCCAGCATCCCCGCCAGGCGGCCAAAGGCGGCTTTGCTGGTGCGCGCGAGTCCCTCGCGCCATTGGTTGAAAAAATCTGCCATAGCGCGGCGATTATATCAGAAATCATGTTATACTCTCGCCGCGAAGGAGAGAAAGATGAGCGAGGACAAACCCCAGAACCTGTGGAAAGAAATCGAAACGACCTGGAATGGCGAAGCCGGTTACATTGCGCGCAATCAAGCCGGGGCAGCCGTGCTGATGGGCAAGGACAAAAACGGCAACCCCGGCATTGGCCCGATGGAAATGCTGCTGTGCGGGCTGGCGGGCTGCACGATGATGGATGTTGTGGAAATTCTGCGCAAAAAACGCCAATTGCCGGTCGAGTTCAAGGTCATTGTACGCGGCAACCAGCGGTTGACGGAGTACCCCTATCATTTCACCGAGTACCAGGTGGAGTACCTGCTGTGGGGCGAAAACCTGGTCGAAAAAGACGTTGCCCAGGCTGTGCAGCTCTCGGAGGAGAAATATTGCTCGGTCGGCGGCACGTTGGTTAAGTCCGGGCCCATCCACTCGACGTTTCGGATTTTGAAACCCGGCGAGGCCGCGTAACGCAAAATTCATTTCACGCCCGGCGCAACTTTCGTATCCATTTATCATCTAAAAAATGATAAATATTTCGAGAAAGGATAACTTGAGATGATTGACACCCCCCTCCATGTCACCGACGCGGCCTTCGAAAAGACCGTACTGCAATCTCCCACCCCCGTCATTGTGGATTTTTGGGCGCCCTGGTGCGGCCCCTGTAAAATGGTAGCGCCCATCCTCGATAAACTGGCCAAGGAATACGCTGGCAAAGTGGTCGTTGCCAAAGTCAACACCGATGACAACCCGGATTGGGCCATGAAATACGGCGTGCAGGGCATCCCGACCATGCTGTTCATCGCCGGTGGAAAGGTCGTCCACCGCCAGGTGGGCGCGCTTCCGGAACGAATGCTGCGCGAGACACTGACCCAATTCCTCGAAGTCGCTGGCAACAATTAAAGACGTCTTTTTTTTCGGGTATACTTTCTTTCCTCGCGCTTCCTCGCTTCGGCAGGGGGCAAGAGGAAAGATTTTTTTACCCGACAAAGGAAACTTCCAAGTGAAACGGTTTTTCTTGACACTCACCCTGCTTACCATGCTGACCGCCTGCGGCGGCCAGGCGCAGACTCCCGCCCCCACTGTGGATGTCAACGCCACCATTGCCGCTCTCTCCGGCACGATGATGGCCGGCACCCTGACCGCGCAGCCCACCGAAACACCCCTGCCCACTTCGACCTTCACCCCGGAGCCAACCGCCACGTTCACAATCACCCCGGAACCGACGGCCACCTTTACCCCCGAACCAACCGCCACCCTGCCCCCATTCTATGGCGAGTTCACGCCTGCCGGGCTGCCCGCTGGCGTCATCAGAGGCTACGTCTTGTTCGAGAACGAGACCAAAATCAGGCCGGTTTACCTGAACATTCATGGCACAACCGCCCAGGGCGAAAGACCCTATTACTACAAATGGACGTTCGAAACCCGCCAGCACAGGCTCGACATTCCATTCGGCACGTATGATTATGTCATCTTCCTGGCAGATAAAAAAATATTTTCAGGCTCCGTCCGCATTAACAATACCGACAAGACGACCTTCTTCATTCGGGATACCAAGGTCGTCATTGCCGGGCCGTAGGACAAATCCCCGATTTTCCCCAGGGGGCCTGCCAAGGACAGGTTAGAGACCTGTCCTACAGCCAAACCACGCGGTCTTCGAAAGAGGGCCGCTCCGGTTTAACCGGCGGGTTTTCGGGGCAGCCAACGTAAAGGAAACCAATCAGGTGCTGGTCGGGCGCAAACCCCAGGAATTGTTTGATGCTCGGGTCGCGCGCGCTATCACCGGTGCGCCAGATAGAACCCAACCCTTCGGCCTGGGCCGCCAGCAGGATGTTTTGGCAGGCTGCCGCGCCGGCGCAGATATTTTCGACTTCATCCACTTTCGGCTCGGCGGGCTTATCCACGCCAACGGCAATCACAACCGGCGCGCGCAACGGTTTGGCGCGTTCTTTTGCAAGGGCATCATCACCCAGGCTGGGAAACTTTGCCCTGAACGATTCAGCCATTGCCTCGCCCAGGCGTTCACGCGCCGCGCCGGTCAACACCACGAACCGCCAGGGGCGCACCTTGTAGTGATTGGGGGCCTGCGCCCCCGCCGCGAGCAGTTTCTCGATGAGCGGGCGCGGCAATGGGTCGGGCCTGAACTTACCGGCTGATTGACGGGTAAAAATTGCTTCGTACAGTTCCATATCGCCTCCATAAGAATTACGACTTGCGCAGATTATAATTCCCCTATGCGTCAAAACCACAAAAACCTGCTGCCCTGGCTGGCCATCCTCGTTCCAGTCACCGTCGTCCTTGCCTTTCATGCCTATTTGGGCAGTTATACTCGTTTTATTGCCGATGATTATTGCTCGGCATACCTGGGACAGCGATTTGGCCTTCTTCGCTACATCTGGTTCTGGTATCTCAATTGGGGCGGACGTTTTTCGGCAATCGCAACAGATATGCTTCTGGCATGGTCGCAACCTCAAGGGATAGGATTCGTCACCGCAACTGCCTTCATCGTTTGGAGCGCCGGATTAACCATAACGATTTTTCACCTCATTTTTCATCGCCAACATACACTCCTGCGCTGGTTCATTTCGCTTACTTTGGGACTGATAGTTATTTTCGTCATCATCCTTCTCACGCCAAACCCGCCTCAGTCATTCTACTGGTACAGCGCCTTTCGCACCCACACCCTCCCCGTTATCGTTTTTACCCTATATACAGCGGCTTACATTTGCTTCAGGTCATACGAGGTTCGCAAATCAACCAGGCTGGCATGGTTCATCAGCAGTTTCGCGCTCGCATTCTTCAACGCCGGATTCAGCGAAGCCTTCACCGCCATGCAAATCATCATCCTGACCGTTTTTGCAGGCCTGGAGAAAACGACGAAAACCGATGCCCATCAGGCCAACATCAAATTTCTACTCGCCGGACTGGCAGGTGCCCTGCTGGCCCTGCTTATCATGCTCTCCGCTCCAGGGAACGCCAACCGCCAGGAAGCCTTCCACCAGCCCTCCGGTCTGCCAGAGATTATCAGCATTTCCATCAACGGATATTTATCCCTGTGGAATACTTTTTTTATCTCGCCCGAAAAAATAATTGCATTGCTTGGAGCAGCCCTGGGATTTTTTACAGCCGGGACGCAATTCGAGACACCAAACAAACCCTCCATTGCGCAAATGATGGGGATTATTCTGCTGGGCTGGCTCTTACCATTGGCAAGTTTCCTGCCGGCGGCATACGGCATTGGGGATGCCTTGCCTGAACGCGCGCACCCCATCCCGATTTTCTTCATCACAGCCGCCTTGTCAACCGCTGCCTTCCAGTTTGGAACCCGCTGCGCCGGTCGCAACAGAAACGAATGGACCGCAATGCTCAGCGCAATTATGCTCCTCATTTCGGCAGTCATGACACTTCAACAGATGAGTCCATCCCGCCATATTTTCATCGAATACGCGGAACGCATGGACAGAGTCGAGCAAGACATCCTCACTGCGCGTCAAAACGGCAGGCAAGTCATTCACATTCCCCAACTGAACAATTGGGCAGGCACGTTCGACCCCACCGACAACCCCAAGTTCTTCTCCACAGCCTGCATGAGTCTGTACTACGATATCCAGGTCGTCGGCCCGAATCCTTTCGAACCATAACTGAACAGATGGGGGATGCAAAACCAGGCAGGAACTCGTACAATAACGACATGAACAGACGACCTCTTTATCTCTTCCTGCTGCTCACTCTCCTCATCACAGCCTGCAACCTGCCTTCCGCTGCCCAGGCAACGCCCACGCTGATTCCGTCCGACCCCACTGCAACCGTCCCCCCGGCCTCAGCAACTCCCCCGCCTGATACCTCCACCCCCACCCCAACCAATACCGTTCCTCCCACGCCGAGCGCCACCCAAACACCCATCCCGCCCTCCCCGACCATCACTGAAACCCCCGCGCCGAGCGCTACCCCCACCTATGCCTTCCCGGCAGTGACGGTCAAAATGCAGGCGCACTGCCGTTACGGGCCATCGAAAGCCCACCTGCACGCCGCCGACCTGTACCCCGGCGATACCGGCACGGTACGCGGGCGATTTCAGTACAGTCAATGGTTGTATGTCAAATTCGACAAACTGAACTACTTTTGCTGGGTCGCGCCCAGCGTTGTAGATGTTGTGGGAGATATTTCCCTGATAAACTACGCCGAAGTCAAACTGCCCATCCCCGGCGTCTACCTGTACGGCCCGCCCGATGAAGTCTCTGCCAGGCGGGACGGCAAAAAAGTCACCATCCGCTGGAGTCAGGTCACGATGACCAAAGACAAAGACCGGGGCTACCAGCTCGACCTGTTCGTCTGCCAAAACGGCGCGTACCTGTGGTGGCCGGTCTCCTTCCCGGACCAATACACCACCAGTTATACAGTCACAGACGAAAAGGGCTGTCCCGCCCCCTCCGGCGGTGTGATATTCACAGTGGAAAAACACGGCTATAGCAAGCCAAAAACCATCCCCTGGCCCGCGCCATAAGTTTCCAAGGCCTGCAACCCGTCCGTTGCAGGCCTTTTTGTTTCCTTGCAATGTTCCTGCAATGAAAACCGCCATATCAGGTTATGGTAAACAAAACGTCCCGAAGGGTTCAAACACCTTTGGGACGTTCGCTTTTAATGTTCGGCGGGCAGGCTGCCAAACACCCTCTGAATCACTGGATTTTCCGCGCTTCGACGTAAAAGCGTTTCTCGCGCGCTTCACCCATCGAGAAGGTCTTGCGCGGCAGGGCGCCATCCAGGATGACGGTCTTGAACAGGTCGCCCTTGGCCATGCCGGGGACGTAGATGCCGACATTGCCGGGCTGACTGCCGAGGCGGACGGTGACCTCCGCGCCGTGGACGTAGTCGATTTTCTCCGCGCCGCCCTGATTCAAGAAGGGGTCGAGGAAGGCCTGGAGGGTGCCGACAGCCAGGTTGGTGGAGGGATTGCTGAGTTTAACCAGGCCGAATCCGCGCCCGCCGCCCACGAATCCGACCAGCTGACCATCGGACGCGCCCGCATCCACGGCGGCTACCATCGCTGCGGCGCTTTCGACCGGGCGATAAGCATAATTCGCGCCGAAAGCAGCTTCCAGCGCGGCATAGATGTCGGTTTTCAGCCCGAACAGGACGCGGTGAATCGGCTCGAACTCCAATGCTTCATCATGGACGTTTTCGATTTCGACCAGCGCATAGCGCGAGGGATGTTCCATGCCGACGACAGCCTTATTCTTTTCCCAAATCGCTTTGGCGGTGGCGAGTGAGTGGTTGCCGTCGCCCATCGCAAAGAGCAACACGGGCAGGCCAGGCGAAACGCCATATTTGGCGGCAAAGACTTCGGGCCGGGCCAGTTCCCGCAGGGCAGCCACTACCGGCCCTTCATCCGGCACGGCGTATCCGGTCAGGTGTCCGCTCTCGAGCATCAGGTCGAAGTCGTAGAGTATTTCGAGCGAATCCCTGACAGCGGCCAGCGGCTCGATGACCGTTCGCGCCGGGTCGTCAATCAGCACCAGGATGTGCGGCAGTTCGAGCGGCGCGCCCTCGCGGATTTTGATGCGCGGGGGCAGGCGTTCGACAATCGTGCCTTCGGTGGCGCGAATCAGGCTGGCGGAGCCTTTGGTGAAGTCGTAGCGTTCCAGGTCGAGCGCCAAAATCAAGCCCTTGCGTGTTTTGCCGCCGACCGTCCGCTCGACGTAGATGAGCCCCTCGCGCGGCTGGAGCAATCCAGCGTCGAGATATTCGCGCATGGTCTCTTGGATGTCCCGGATGCGTTCCGCTTCATCGGACTGTTCGAGGTAGATTTCGGGCAGGGTGATGCGGAAGGTGGAGGGAGATTCGCCGACAACCTTTTCCACCTGTTCCCAATATTCGGGCTGGGAGGTGAACTGGTCGACGGCGATGGTCGCCCATTTATGCAGGTCAATGCCCGCTTTGGGCAGGTAGACTTCGGGGATGAGGATGCCGAGGTCGGGGTACAGTTTCATTTCGCAAACTCAATCACAATCTGCGCCACTTCGGCCCCGACCCGGCCCTGGGCTTCTTTGGTGGCCGCGCCAATGTGCGGGGAGCCGATGACGTTTTCGAGTTTGAGCAGTTTCCAGTCGGCGGGCGGCTCAACGGCAAACACGTCGAGGGCGGCGGCAGCCACTTTCCCGCTGGTCAGGGCTTCGTAGAGGGCGTCCTCGTTGATAATCCCGCCGCGCGCGCAGTTGACGATGCGCACGCCGTCTTTCATCTTGGCGAATTGTTCCGCGCCAATCATATCCGCCGATTCTTTTGTTTTGGGCAGGTGCAGGCTGATGTAATCGGCGGCGGCCAGCAGTTCATCAAGCGAGACGAGTTTGCCGTACTCGAACTCTTTCACATACGGGTCATAGGCCAGGACGGTCATGCCCAGGGCGGCAGCGCGCCGGGCGGTGGCTTTGCCGATGTTGCCCACGCCAACCAGGCCGAGGGTCTTGCCGCCGATTTCCACGCCCTCGAAAGCCTTCTTTTCCCATTTTTCGGCCTTCATGGTCTCGGCGGCCTTGTAGAGCGAACGCGCCAGCATGAACATGTAACCAATCGCCAGTTCGGCCACCGAATCGGAGGAGGCCAGCGGGGTGTTGCGGACTTCGATGCCCTTCGCGCGGGCATAGTCCACGTCGATGGTATCGAGGCCGACGCCGCCGCGCACAATCAGTTTCAGATTTGGGCAAACGTCGATGAGCGGCTGGCGGATTTTGGTGCGCGAGCGCACGACCAGCACGTCATAAGCGGGGGCAACCGTCATCAAGTCTTCGGGGGTGATTTCAAAGTTGGTATCGACCGTCAGGCCGGCGGCGCGCATCTGCTCGATGCACTCTTTTTCGGTTTTATCACAGACCAGGACCTTCATGATTGTCTCCTGTGGGTTGGGGTTAAGAAAACAAGGTCAGCCCCGAATACCGGCTGAACCCTGCTTATAGCAGCATGGCGCAGGATTTGCGCTAATAGCGCAAATCATAGCAGCCTTTGGTTGCGGCCCGCGAAGCGGCTGCGCTATGGAAAGATAATTCAACACAAAGTCATTCTAACAATCGCAAAACCCTTTGTCAACAGACAACTATCAGTCGATAAACGTGCCGAATGTACTTTGTGATTTGCCCGGCAGGGGGCTATAATGATAGCATATACAAGGAAACAGGAAAACTGGTAAACCGAAATACCGGATCCCCCTTTAACCTACAGGAGAACAAAATGTCTGAAACCATCCATCGCGCGCATAACTTCAACGCCGGCCCGGCGGGATTGCCGCTCGAAGTGATGCAGCAGGCCCAGGCCGAATTGCTGGATTACAAAGGCACGGGCATGTCCATCATAGAGATGAGTCACCGCTCGAAAGAATTCGAAGCGATGCTCAACGAAACCGAAGCCGACCTGCGCGAACTGCTCAATATCCCGGCCAACTACAAGGTTTTATTCATGCAGGGCGGCGCCAGTTTGCAGTTTTCGATGATTCCGATGAACCTGCGTCCAGTGGGCGCGTCTGCCGATTACATCGTAACCGGCGCCTGGAGCAAGAAAGCCGTACAGGAAGCCCAGAAACTCGGCGCGGCGCGCGCAGCCGCCGACATGAAGGCCGGCAACTACAACGGCCTGCCCGCCAGCCTCGACCTCGATCCCCAGGCCGCCTACCTGTACTACTGCTCCAACGAAACCATTCACGGCGTCGAGTTCTTCCAGGAACCCCAGCCCCCGGCGGGCGTCGAACTGGTCTGCGATACCTCGTCCGACTTCATGAGCCGCCCAATCGATGTGACCAAATACGCCTATCTCTACGCCGGCGCGCAGAAGAACGTCGGCCCGGCGGGCGTGGTGGTCGGTATCCTGCGCGAGGACATGCTGGAGCGCGTCCCGGCCAACCTGCCGGTCATGCTCGATTTCAAGGTGCAGGTCGAAAACAACTCGCTCTACAACACCCCGCCCTGCTTCTCGATTTACATGGTCGGGCTGGTGATGAAGTGGATTAAGAAACTCGGCGGCCTGGCGGCCATCGAAGCCCGCAACAAAACCAAAGCCGATTTGCTCTACCAGACCATCGACGCCAGCGGCGGATTCTTCAAAGGCCATGCCCAGCCCGAAGCCCGCTCACGCATGAACGTCACCTTCCGCCTGCCCAGCGAGGAACTCGAAGATGCCTTCGCCAAAGAAGCCAAGAAATTGAACATGATTGGGCTGAAAGGCCATCGCTCGGTCGGCGGTCTGCGCGCATCCATCTATAACGCCGTCGAACTCTCGGATGTGGAAGCCCTGGCGCAGTTCATGAAGGAATTCCAGAAGAAGAACGGCTGATTCAGTGTTCAGTAATCAGTGAGCAGTAATCAGTGAGCAGTGTTCAGTAACCAGAGCGCGCCTTCCAGGGTGAGGAGGCGCGCTCTGATTCATCAATGCATCTGAATACCAGGTTGGAAACTGCTTACTGATAACTGATTACTGTATAATAGCCCCTATGTCCGACAACCTGAACATGGATTTCTTCTTCCCTGAACTCTCCGATGATGGACAAAATATCCCCGTCCCGCCCGAGGAAATGCGCTTCCTCGAACTGCGCGCTGAACCCGTGCGCGATGATGGCCCGCCGCGCGCGCGCGTCTACATCGAAGTGACGCCCTTTCGCCAGCGCCCGCACATCGACATTGCCCTGACCGGCGCGGAGGGTGAAGAAGTTGCCTCCGTAAGCATCGTCGAACCCATGCAGCGCAAAAACGTCATCACCATGCACCTCCGCGGCGCGCAAACCAGCGGCCAATTCAGCCTGCGCGCCCGTTTATACTACCCCGAAGGCCCCCAGCCCGACACCGCCGAGTTCAAGTTTGAAATCTGAATTCGATTCTCTGGCCGTGTTCGGGAATTATTCACAGATTTCGCAGATTGCGGGGATATTTTGAAGAATGCGCAGCCGCGCGCAAACCTGTAGAAATATATCGCGGAAGGCGAAATCCATCCTCAGGGAAAACCGAGGGTCGAGCAGCCGGTGGTCGAGTAGCGCAGCATATCGAGACCCGGCATATCGAGACCCGGTAATGCTGGTTTATGGCCCCTCCCCTGACCAATCGGTTATCAAATCGCCATCTTCCCACGTCCCCAAGCGGGTAAAATAAGCCCAACCTGAACACTTGGGCAAACATGAAACCCTTTACCCCTCACGCCTCACGCAACACGCATCACGCCTCACGTATTACGCATTCCGTATTACGTCTCACGCGTCACACATCACGCATTCTTTCATCTTTCATCTTTCTCTCTTTCATCCTCTCCTCCTGCGTCATCGTCATCCCGCGCCCGGCCGGCATGGCCCCCACCGCCAGCCCCAGCCTGAGCCTCACCCCCAGCCCCTCCGTCACCGTCACGGCCACCGTCACCCCCCCGCCGACCGCCACCCCCACGCCCCTGCCCGGCGACGCCACCCAGACCTTCGCCCTCTCGCTCGGCGACAACGGCTACTCGCACCTGTTCATCTACGCCCCCGCCAAACTGCCCCTCACCCGCATCACCAGCGGCCCCTGGAACGATGTCTCGCCCGCCTTCAGCCCCGATGGCCGCAAACTGGTCTTCGCCTCCGACCGCAACGAATACTGGGACCTGTACCTGCTCGACCTCGAAACCGCCCAAACCGAACGCCTGACTGACACCCCCGAATTCGACGGCAGCCCCTCCTGGTCGCCCGACAGCCTGTGGATCGTCTACGAAACCTACCTCGACGACCAACTCGATATTTTCATCCTCTCCACCGTCAACCAGGGACAAATCCTGCGCCTCACCGACGACCCCGGCCTCGACCAGACCCCCGTTTGGTCGCCGCAGGGCCGCCAGGTCGCCTTCGTCTCCAACCGCGCGGGCAGCAACGACATCTGGATAGCCAACCTCGACAACCCCGACGAAGGCCGCTTCGTCAACATCACGAACAGCCCGACCATCCACGAAACCCGCGCCGTCTGGTCGCCCGACGGCGCGCGCCTGGCCTGGGCCGCCCGCATCGAGGGCGAACCCGACAGCATCTACGTTTGGGACAGCGCCCGGCCCCAGCAGCCCGCCCGCCGCGTCGGCC
>DAOTZM010000299.1:0-6718 GCA_034434035.1 Anaerolineales bacterium | reverse complement strand
CCGCCTGCCCTTCGTTCGGCGCTATTGATAATAGACATTATCGGCAATAAAAGCTTGGACGCGGACGAGAACGGACAAGAGCGGATTTTAAGATTTTTCTCCGCGTATTCGGCTCTTGTCCGCGTCCCAAAAATGGCGTTGACCCATTACCAATACAGTCGAATAGGCCACGTCCGGGAAAATTTTGAAGCGCCGCATCAGCCGCCCGCAGTCGGGACAGATTTTCAGCAGGTCGGCGCCCAGGCCGGATTCATCAGCCGGGAGACCGGTTTTTCGGGCAAATCGTCCCCTTTGGCGCGCAGCCAGCCCATGCAGGCATTCGACGAGAGCAAAATCCCGGCGCAGATGGCGCACTGACGGGAGGGCAGGTCGTGGACCAGGGTGATTTCGCCAAGCGAATCGGTTTTACAGACGGGACAGTTCATGGGAGACTCCTTTGATAATCATTACGATTAATATGCAACTGTCCAAATCGAGGCCGGGGCGAAACTTTTTCATCCCTTTCGCCGTTTATAATAAGAAAATGAGGAGAAATCGCATGTCCACTTTACCCTTGAATACCGGTTTATTCTTCGAGGACTTCCGGCCCGGCCAAACGCTGACCTCCGCCGGGCGCACCGTCACCGAGCATGACGTGGCCGCTTTTGCCGGTCTTTCCGGCGACTTCAACCAGATTCACACCGACGCCGAGTTTGCCAGGGCGGCGCCCTTTGGACAGCGCATCGCGCACGGCATCCTGGGGCTGTCCATCGCCTCCGGGCTGGCCGTGCAAACCGGCATCCTGGGCGCGAATGTGCTGGCCTTCCGCGAAATCAACGAGTGGAAATTCGTCAAGCCTGTTTTCCTCGGCGACACCATCCATGTCGAGATGGAAGTGACCGAAGCCAAAGCCCTGCCGCGCATTGGCGGGGGCAGCGTCAGTCTCTCCGTAAAAGTCAACAACCAGGCCAACGAAACCACCATGAAAGGCACATGGACGGTGTTGGTCAAATCGAAACCAGCGTGAAACCATGCCTGAATCCCAATACCAACCGGACGACTATTTCCCCGAAGGGATACCTCCCCAAAAACAGCCTGGGGACGAATCGAAGTCTCCCGATTCCGTCCCCAAACAGCCTGCTCCCACGCCCGAAGAGCCGCCCCCCTGGAACGACTTCACCGAGGCAATGACTCCCGGCCCGGCCGAAGACGAACCCGCTTACCCTGACTGGCTGGAAGAAAGCCCCCAACCCGGCGCAGCGCCTGCCAAGCCGGACTATTACGACGATTATTTCACCGGGCGCATCCAGCCTGAAGACCTGCCGATTCACTCACAAACCATGCTGCCGAGCGGTGGAATGTCGCAGCGTCCCAGTCCGCCGCCGCTCTACCCGGAGCCGAATTTTCCCCCGGTCGAACCGGTCGAAGCCATTGACCTGAATGCCACGCGCGTCACCCCGGCGGCGCTGCAATCGACCACCGGGCGACGGCGCGCCGGGCGAACCCCCACCCATGTCTCGACAGGCTCGACAACCTCTGCCCGCCGAAGCGGCTGGGGCTGTTTTACGCGCTGGCTGGTCATCGGCCTGTTTACGCTGGTTGTGGTCGGTATCCTGGGTTCCATCGCCGCCGTCGCCGCCTACTTTTCCATCGCGGCAGACCTGCCCACAGTGGATGACCTGCGGGCGCGTTCCTCGCAATTCGAGACCACCCGCATCCTCGACCGCAACGGCAACAATCTGTACGAGATTGTCGACCCCAACGCCGGACGCCGCACCACCGTTAAATTAGTCCAAATCTCACCTTATGTCGTCGCCGCCACCATCGCCACCGAAGACAAAGAGTTCTACAACCATCCGGGCTTCGACCCCCTCGCCATCCTGCGCGCCTTATGGGCCAACACCGAAACCGGCGGGCAGGGCGGCGGGGCGTCCACCATCACCCAGCAGTTGGCGCGCGCCCTGCTGCTCTCGCCCGAAGAGCGCGCCCAGCGGACGTACATGCGCAAAGTCCGCGAAATCATCCTGGCCGCCGAAATTACCCGCCGCTACAGCAAAGATGAAATCCTCGAACTCTACCTGAACGAAATTTATTACGGCAACCTGGCCTACGGCATCGAAGCCGCCGCCGAGACCTATTTCGGCCCGGCCATCGACGGACAATTGACCGGCGCGCCCAACGGCATCCTGACCGACGACTTGAACCTGGCCCAGGCCTCCTTCCTGGCCGGGCTGCCGCAGTCCCCGGCGGTCTATGACATCCACACCAACCGCATCGCCACCCTTAACCGCCACCGCGACGTCATCGTGTTGATATACACCCTCAGCGCCGATAAAGACTGTATCGAGGTCAGCAACAGCCCGCAGCGGGTCTGCGTCGGCGTGCAGGAAGCCTTGCAAGCCGCGCAGGACATCGAAAACTACGCCTTCCCCACTCCCAATATCCAGATGCGGTATCCCCATTGGGTACAATACATCCGCTCGCAACTGGAAGCCAAGTACGACGCCCAGACGATTTACCGCTCCGGCTTCACCGTCTACACCACGCTCGACCCGGCCCTGCAAGATACCGCCCAGCAACTCGTCACCAGCCAGGTCAGCGCGCTGTTTGCCGAGGGCAAGAACGTCAAGAACGGCGCGCTGGCGGCCATTCAGCCGCAGACCGGCCAAATCCTGGTGATGGTCGGTTCGCCCGATTTCTATAACGAAGCCATCGACGGCCAGGTCAACATGGCGACCAGCCCCACCCGCCAGCCGGGTTCCTCCATCAAACCACTGACCTATGTTGCCGCATTCGAGAAAGGCTGGACGGCCTCCACGCTGATTTGGGATGTCCCGACCGGTTTCCCGCCCTCCGGCGACCCCAACGACCCGCGCGAACCCTATACCCCCCGTAATTACGACGGCAAGTTTCGCGGCCCGGTAACGGTGCGCAGCGCGCTGGCGAACTCCTACAACATCCCGGCGGTAAAAACCCTCTACGAAGTGGGCATTTATGATGACCCCAACACCCCCGCCAAAGAGGGACTGATTGGCATGGCCGAAAAGCTGGGTATTACCAGCTTCACGCGGAACGACTATGGCCTGGCCCTCACCCTGGGCGGCGGCGAAGTCAGCCTGCTGGAGATGACCGGCGCGTTTGCTGTCTTTGCCAATAATGGCACGCGGGTCCCGCCGGTTGCCATTCTGAAAGTGGTCGATAGCGCCGGGAAAGTGGTCGAAGAGTACAATCCGCCGCCCGGCGAGCAAGTCATCCGCCCGGAACATGCCTTCCTTATCTCGTCCATCCTGTCCGACAACAACGCCCGCCGCCCCATGTTCGGCTCGAACTCGGTCCTCAACCTGCCCTTCCCCGCCGCCGCAAAGACCGGCACCACCAACGACTTCCGCGACAACTGGACGATAGGCTACACTCCCGACCTGGCGGTCGGCGTGTGGGTGGGCAACGCCGACTATACTCCCATGCAAAACACAACCGGCCTGACCGGCGCAGCCCCCATTTGGTCACAGTTCATGCAGCAGGCCATTCCGCGCATTACCAACAACCCGGCTCCCTTCAACCGCCCATCCGGTATTGTAGATAAGGTGATTTGCGCCATCTCAGGGACGGAGCCTTCGCAATGGTGCCCGCAGCAACGCAGTGAAGTCTTTGCCGCCAACCAGCCGCCCCTGCCCGCCAGCGAAGACCTGTGGAAGGAAGCCATCATCGACACCTGGAGCGGCCAGTTAGCCAACAACTCCTGCCGCGATTTCGTCGATAAGAAAATGACGATGAACGTGGGCGACCCCGAAGGGCGATTCTGGCTGCGCCGCTCGGACGAAGGCCGCGCCTGGGCCGAGCAAATGGGCTTCGACCGTCCCATCTTCTTTACGCCCGGCGAAGAATGCGACCGCAGCACCCCGCGCGTGACGCTGTCCATCGAAAATATCCGCGACGGCCAGGTTTTGACCGATGAAAAGATGGATGTCGAAATCATCGCCGACGCGACCGACGGATTTACCATCTGGCGGCTGGAATATGCCGAGGGCGATGACCCGCGCGACGATGACTGGCAACTGCTCATCGAGAGCGACCAGCGCGTGCCAGGCCGCATGAAAGTGGTCAACTGGAACCTGGAAAAAACCGGTAATGCCCGCTTCACCCTGCGCCTGCGCATCGAAAACAAAGATGGCGGCTATGCCGAGAAGGTTATCCTGGTAAAAATAGACTACACCCCGCCCACGCCGGAACCAACCCCCATCCCGCCCACCGAGACGCCGACCCCCATCCCGCCAACATCCACCCCCGAACCACCCACCTCCACGCCGGTTCCGCCTACAATTACGCCGGTTCCACCCACAGCCACGTCCGAACCACCCACCCCCGAACCGACAGTAACGCCATAACGCAGCCGCTTCGCGGGCCGCAACCAAAGGCTGCTATGATTTGCGCTGATAGCGCAAACCCTGCGCCATCATACGATAACAACGTGGGGCGGGATGGTATCTCGCCGCCGCGCAGACCTGAAAAAAGTACACAGCGACCGCTGTATCTGGCGGTCGCTGTGTACTTTTCTGTTCAGTCGCTTACATCATCTCCGGCGCGGTGATTCCCAGCAGGCGCAGGCCATTCGCCAGCACTTGTTTGGCTGCCGCCACCAGACGCAGGCGCGCCGCTTTGATGGATTCGCTTTCCGATTGCAGCACCGGCACGGCATGATAAAAACTGTGGAAGGCCGTCGCCAGGTCGTAGACGAATGCCGCCACCAACAGCGGGCGGTATTCGTTGGCAGCCTGCTGGACCACGTTCGGGAAGCGCGATATCTGCTCGATGAGTTCGATTTCGTGAGCGGTCAATGGATACTCGAAGATTCGAGGTTCGAGTATTCGAGTATTCGATTTTCGAAGGATTGAATTGGCTCGCACATAGGCATTCTGGATGTATGGCCCGGTGCGCCCGTCGAAACTGAGCGCGTCATCGATGTCGAAGACCATATCCTTGTTGTTATCCACCGAGAGCATGGAATAGGCCAGCGCGCCCATGCCGACCTTTTTGGCGACGCCCAGCCGTTCGCTTTCCGGCATGTTCGGGTTTTTCTCGGCAATCGTCGCCAGCACGCGCTGGATGGCCTCGTCATACACATCCTTGAACAGCACCACCCGCCCGCGCCGGGCCGACATGGCCCCCTCCGGCAGGCTGACGAAGCCATAGCCGAGGTGATAGCATTTCTCGGCCTGCTTGAAGCCCCACAGATCCAGGATTTTGAAAGCCTGCTGGAAGTGCAAACTCTGGCGGTTATCGACCACGTAAATCGAGTGGTCGACGTGATACTTGTTGAACTTCACTTCGGCCAGCGCCAGGTCTTTGGTCAGGTACAGGGTCGTGCCATCCGAGCGCAAAATGACCGCCACGCGGTATTTTTCCTTCGCCAGGCCGAGTTTTTCGTCTATTTTGACAATCACCGGGCCAGTTGGCCGCTCATCGCTGGCAATCCCTTTGGCAATCAGTTCATCGACAATCTTCTTCGAGGGTTCATCCACTTCGCTCTCGAAAAACCAGACATCAATTTTGACATCCATCATCTCCAGGATGTCGCGCAGTTCGATGAGACTCCACTCGCGGGTTTCCTGCCATAGTTGGCGCACCGCCGGGTCGCCGGCGTCCCATTTTCGGTACATCTCGCGCCGTTCGGCTTCGTACTGTTCGCGCAGGGCGCTCTCTTCGGGCGTTTCGTTCTCTTTTTTGGTCAGCAGGTTGGTCGCTTCGGCGTAAATCTTCAACAGCCACTGCCCGCGCTCGTGAATATCAGCAGGCTCCTGGCCTTTGTAAAACTTCTCGTAAGCCCACAGTACCGTAATCACGCCCAACCCCAGGTCGCCGGGGTAACTGGCGCGAATCGTCTCGAACCCGGCAAATTCCACAATCCGCGCCAGCGATTCGCCCAGGATGGTGTTGCGATAATGCCCGATGTGGAAGGAGTGATGGGTGTTCGGCTGGGCGTACTCCACCATCACGCGCTCGTTTTTTGGATGTCCGGCCCCAAACCTGTTCCCGTCCGCCAGGGCCGATTCCACCACCCGCTGCGCCACCTCCGCTGTCGAGAAGTACAGATTCAAATACCCTTTGACCGCCTCGCCGCGCGAGATGCCGGGAACCTGCCCCAGGCTGTCTCGCACCGCCTCGGCAATTTCCTGCGCCCGGGCCGGGACCGGCGTCCCCTTGCCTTTGCCCGCCTTCGCTTCGGCGGCAGCGCTCGCAAAAAACGAGGTCGAAATGCCCCACTCCCCACTAAACGGGATGGGCATCCACTTCAACTCGGCCAGCGGAATGTCGTTGGCCGCGCAATGGGCCTTGATTTGGGCTTCGATGGCTTGCTGTTCGCGTTCAAACATCCTTGCACCTTTATGGAGTCAACCGTCTGGAGTCAAACGTCTCCTGACGTTTGACTCAAAAATCGGGAGATTTTTGAGTCCGGAAGAGAGAAAATAGCGTTGGCGGGAAAGTCCCGTGAACTTTGCGGGAAAGTCCCGTGAACTTTGCGGGATTATACCATTCCAACGCTATTGGCTTTTCGTGGCGCGAAATGCTATCTCGCGCTGCTCAACGTTCAAAAACTTCTCAGCCGGCGCGCCGCAGACCGGGCATTTGCCCTCGAACTTGCCTTCGTGGCGGTAACCGCAAAACGGGCAGACGTAATATTCGGGTGATTCCGCGCCGGGTTCCAGGGGTTCCAGCGCATAGCGGTAAATCGCCTCGTGGA
>DAOTZM010000298.1:0-12216 GCA_034434035.1 Anaerolineales bacterium | reverse complement strand
ACAATCCGTTCCGCCAGGCCGTCTTCGACTTCCAACCCACTCGATAAGAGCATGTTCCTGAAATTTTCGAGTTCCTGCGGTTTACAGGTCGCTGGGGTTTTGATACTTTGGGGCATGGGTCAACCTTTCTATCTGGAACAAAAGCGACATCACTTAACCGCTTGAGTTTAGAGTGCGTTTTTTCCGATTCTGAAAAAGCAGGAAACTTGGTTCAACAAGCGTTTAAAAACCAAAATCTGGACACGGATTTCGCGGATTGGGCGGACTGCCCCTGTAGGGGCGCGCGGATTTTTTAAGAAAAATCCCTGGTTCTGACGGACTTTGTCGTTTCTGAAATCTGCGATGAAAAAAGGTTCACGCAAAGCCGCAAAAAAGGTCGAAAACCTGGCGTTTTTGGCGGCTCGCGCACCCGCAAAGGTATTGCGAGGGAACATCAAAGCAGCCACAAAGAACAGCAGAATCAGAAAAATTGCTTCTGAAAACTCCGAGGCGATTTGATGGATTAAGCGTTGAGGGTTTCTCCTGGGCGGTAGTCAATTGTGTTGAGGAATAAATCCAGCACCCGCGCTGCCACCAGCGGCTGCTCCAGCATGACCATGTGTCCAGCCCCGTCAACCGTGTGGAGCAGGGAGCCTTTGATGCGCTCGCGCATGGCCTGGGAAAGATAGGGCGGCGTCATTTTATCCTCGGAGCCGCACAGAATGAGCGTCGGGGCTTTAATGCGTCCCAACAGGCTGGTTTCGTCGTAGGCGGCGCAGGCCAGGAAATCGCCGTGCAAGACCGAGGAGCGCACTTCGGACAGCCGCTTTGCGGCCAGTTCTTTCAGCCGCGCATCAACGCTGGCCGAAAACGACCACTCGACAACCGTCTTGACTGCCAGCGGGAAAGTGGCCGGGTTGGAGGCATTCTCCAGCAATTCCGGCGAAACCCGCAGGCGCGGCGCAGTGGCGACCAACCCCAGGCCAAGGGTTCTGGCCGGGCGGTGAATCCCCAGCCACAGGGCGATTGCGCCGCCCATCGAATGTCCCACGAAAACGGCCTTGCGCAGTTTGAGCGAATCCATGAAATCCAGCACGGATTCAGCGTAATCGCTGATGGATTGCCGCCCGATGCCCTCAGACTTACCGTGGCTGGGCAGGTCGAGCGCGTAGATGCGCTGCCCGGCCAGGTGGCGTATCTCTGGCGGCCAGAACAGATGATTGCCGCCCGCGCCGTGAAGCAAAATCACCGCCGGGCGCGCCCAGTTGTCTTCTGCGTTGGCGAAATAATAGGTTCTGTTGGAGAGGGGCATAGGGTTTGTCAAAAAAACGGGGGGATTGAAGTTGGGTGATGCGCAACCTGTTCTGGCGGCAATATTATGCCGTCAGCCAGCAGCGCAACTGCTGGCGCAACGAGGAATCAGGCCGCTTTTTCCTGCTGCCGTTCGCGGGCGTGATGCAGCATGTCGGCGGCTTCTTCGGTCAGGGGGATGTAGACCTGGATTTTCGTGCCGCGTCCGGGTTCAGATTCGATGTTGAGCAGGCCGTTGACCAGTTCGGCGCGCTCGCGCAGGTTAATCATTCCCAGGCTGCCGCGTTTGTCGTAAGATTTCATCGTTGCGTTAATGTCAAAACCAACGCCATCATCGGCGATTTCCAGTTGGGCAATATCGGGCTGACGCCGCAGGGGGTTCAACCGCACCCAAATATGCGAGGCCTGCGCATGTTTGCGGGCGTTATTGACGGCTTCTTCGGCAATGTAGAAAATCACGCCGCTTTTGCCCATTTCCAGCTGTTCGGCCAGCTTTTCATCAACCTGGATGATGACATCCTGTCCATAAGTCTCTTTCATCTTATCCGCCATAGCCTGGAGGGCTGCCTTCAAGCCTTGTGATTCCAGCACCAGCGGGCGCAGGGTGAAGAGCATGTGGCGGATTTCTTTGGTCGTGCGCCGCGCCAGGTCTTCGATTTTCTCCAGTTCTTCTTTGGCGGCATTGGTATCGCGGTCAATCATGCGGCGCGCCAGGTTGACGCGCATTGCCATAGCGGCCACCGACTGGGTGGGGCCGTCGTGCAGGTCGCGCGCCAGTTTCTTGCGGGCTTCTTCCTGCACTTCAGTGATGCGCTCTTTCTCATCAGCCAGATCCTGATACAGGCGCGCATTTTGGATGGCGATGAAGGCGTGCCGCCCAATGATGCCCAAAATATCGGACCGTTCACGGGTGAAGTAGTTGGCATCGGGATGCCCGAAAAGCATCGCGCCGTAAACATTGAATCCACTGCGCAGCGGGAAACAATACACCGATTTGCAATTCGAAAGCCCCACAATCCGCCCCAGTTCTGGATCCGAGGCGACCGAACTGACCGTCAGGGCATCCCCTTCTTCGATAACCTTCGACAGCAGGCCAGCCTTGGCCGGGAAGGTGGCGCGCATATCGGCCTGGGTAAAGCGCCGGGCGGAGCCAACCATCAGCTCCTCGCCCCGGAACAACAAAATCGCGCTGACAATCCGGTCGTTGCCCTGAATCACCTGGCCTTCGGGGTCGCTTTCTTCGACATGCAGGGCGTTGACGCTCAGGTCGAGGACGCTGTCCATCACCCGCTTGTAACTCAAGGTACTGGTCAGGGCCAAAGACAGGTTGTAGATGGCGCGCAGACGGTCGTTTTCCACCCTTTGCTGTTTCTCGCGCGCCGCAATTTGCTTCTTGCGCTCATCCTGCCAGCGTTTGTACAATTGCTGGCTGATGAAACCAAACACGGTTCCCAATAAAAGGGTTAATATCACGCCAACGGCAGTGACCAGCAGGTTCATTTCGCCAGAAATAAACCCACCTGCCACCTCCACAAGCGACAGGCATAACGCAATCAAAACGCTGCCCTTGAAGTTGTAATATAAACTCCCGCTTAAGAGCGGAATCATGATGACCCAGGCCGCCGGGCCAATGAAGGTGCCTTCCACCAGGAAGAAACCAATGGCGCAGGCCAGGTCAATGCCCACGCTAAGCGGGCGGTGGTTTTTCAACCGCCGATTTTGCCCGGCCATCCATGAAAGGAATAAATTCCAAAGAGTTAATCCCACCAGGAACACGCTGCTTATAACCATGCTAAACGAAAAATGGTTTTCGCGCGCCGCAATAGATAACGTCATGCCCATTAGCACAAACCAGCGCAGGGATACGACGTACCAGTCGGTAACAAAGGGAGAATCGGCGCGTTGCATACCATCTAATCATAACCCATCTTTGCGCGGCGCGCGCAAAATTCTTATTTCTTATTAAAATTGATAAGAGAACCTGCCATGCCTCGCGCCATCCTGCACCTCGACCTGGACGCTTTTTTCTGCGCAGTGGAAGAACTGCGCGCCTCCTCCCTGCGCGGCCGGCCCTTTGCCGTGGGCGGCAAGCCCGACGAGCGCGGCGTAGTGGCTTCCTGCTCCTATGCGGCGCGCGCAATGGGAGTGCGCTCGGCCATGCCGATGAGCCAGGCCCTGCGCCTGTGCCGGGACTTGCTCATCGTCCCGCCGCACCGCGCCGCTTATGAGGAAATGTCGGGCCAGGTGATGGTACGCCTGCGGAATCTTTCACCGCTCGTCGAGCAAATCTCCATCGACGAGGCCTTCCTCGATATCAGCGACCTCCGCGAACCGCCCGCCGAAACCGCCCGAAAACTTCAGTCTCAAATCATGGACGAACTGCGCCTGCCCTGTTCGGTGGGCGTTGCCTCGAACAAACTGGTTGCCAAAATCGCCACCGAGGCCGGTAAAAAAGCGGCGCGCGGCGCGGATTACCCGCGCGCCCTGACCATCGTCCCGGCGGGCGAGGAAGCCGCCTTCCTGGCCCCGCTGCCCGTTTCCATGTTGTGGGGAGTCGGCCCCAAGACCGAGCAGCGCCTTGCCAGCCTGGGAATCCACACCATTGGGCAGTTGGCTGCCTGGGACGAGCGCGAACTGGCCGCGCGCTTCGGCGCCCATGGCCGCGAGATGGCGCGCCACGCCCGGGGCATCGACGAGCGCCCGGTCGTCACCGAACACGCCGTCAAATCCATCTCGCAGGAAACCACCTTCGCCCGCGATGTTTCGGATGACAAAGCCCTCGAACACACCCTGAAAGAACTCTCCGCCGAAGTCGGCAGGAACCTGCGCCGCGAGCACCTGGCCGCATCCACCGTCAAACTCAAGTTGCGCTGGCCCAATTTCAGCACCCTCACCCGCCAGTCTACCTTGCCCAACCCCACCGACCTCGACGAGGAAATTTACGCCGCCGCGCTTGCATTACTGCGCAAAGTCCGCGCGCCGGGGCAGTCTGTGCGCCTGGTTGGGGTCGGCGTGAGCGGGTTGGGTCAACCTGTCCGCCAGATTCCGCTCTGGGGCGGAGCTGGCGACGAAAAAGCCCGCAAACTCCACCGCATCCTGGATGAATTGCAGGAAAAATACGGCGGCAAAGTCATCAAAAAAGGCTCATCACAAAATTAATCACCAATCGCCCATTACCAATTACAATCAGCCCATGCCCGCCCTTGCCCAAACCCTGCCCGCCAACGACCTCGGCTTCCTGCGCATTGTTGCCTCGCTGTGGGGCATCGAACTGAATGCGCCAACCCCCGCCGAGGCTGCCCTCGAACTGGCCGAAGCCATGCTCGACGCCGAGTTGATGGAGGAAGTCATCGCGGCGCTGCCCGGCCCGGCCCGCGAGGCCCTGCAAACCCTGTTTGGCGCAAGCGGACGCCTGCCCTGGGTGCAATTTGCGCGCCGCTTCGGCGACATCCGCGAGATGGGACCCGGCAAGCGCGACCGCGAACAGCCCCACGCCCGCCCCAACTCCGCCGCCGAGACGCTCTACTACCGCGCCCTCATCGGCAAGGCCTTCTTCGACACCCCCTCCGGCGCGCAGGAATTTGCCTTCCTCCCCGATGACCTGATGCAGGCCCTCGAATTTATCGGCTTCGAGCCGGGCGAAGCGATTGAACCAGGCCCCGAACCCCAGCCTGCCAGCGAAACGCCCGCCCCCGAACCGGAATACACCGACCTGGCCGAGCCAGAATATGCCGATATAGATGAGATTATCGCTGAAGACGAAGTGAAATCCATCGTCATTCCAACCGTCAGCGCGCGCAAGCCGCCGGTCATTACTCAGTCTGCTCCCCCACCGCCCTCCGCCAGGGACAAAGCCATCGGACGCGCCGCCACGCCTGCCGAAAAAGCCCACATTCGGCCCGCCGCCGACCCTATTTTGGATGATTTGACCACGCTATTGGCCGCCCTGCGGCTGGGAATCGAACCTCCCGCATTGGCAGTTCCCACCCCCGTCCTGACCGGGCTGTTAACGGCCACCCGTTTAATCATCCCCTCTCCCGCTGGGAGCCCCGCAGGGGTGCTTCACAAAGGGGCAGGGGGTGAAGGGCTTCAGCCGGAGGCTGTTAAAACCTTCCTCGAATCGCCGCGCGAAGCGGCCCTGGAATCCCTGGTCGAGGCCTGGCAAACGAGCGAGACCTTCAACGAACTGCGCCTGCTGCCCGGTCTGGCCTTCGAGGGCGCCTGGGACAACCAGCCGCTCGTCACCCGCGAATTCCTGCTCAACCTGCTCGAACCCATCCCCAAAGGCGTGTGGTGGAGCATCCCATCTTTTATCCGCGACATCAAGCAAAAGTACCCCGACTTCCAGCGCCCGGCCGGCGATTACGACACCTGGTTCATCAAACGCCTGGCCGACGGCCAATACCTGCGCGGGTTCGCCCACTGGGACGAGGTGGACGGCGCGTTAATCCGCTATTTCCTCCAGATATTGCACTGGCTCGGCCAGCTCGACCTGGCCGCGCCCGACGAAACCGCCGCCCCGACCGCCTTTAGAATTACGAATCACGAATTACGAATTCCAAACTCCGAAACTGCCAAAACCACTATTTCCTCGAACGGCCTCATTACCATCCCCCGCCTGGCCCCGCGCAGTGTCCGTTACCAGGTTGCCCGACTCTGCGAATGGAGCAGCGCCTCTAACCCCGACGAATACCGTTACCGCGTCACCCCCGCCTCCTTGAAGCGCGCCGCCGGGCAGGGACTCAAAGCCAGCCACCTGCTCAGC
Organism: Anaerolineales bacterium; assembly: GCA_034434035.1. Classification (GTDB taxonomy): domain Bacteria; phylum Chloroflexota; class Anaerolineae; order Anaerolineales; family Villigracilaceae; genus UBA5195. The sequence continues at coordinate 6,161 of DAOTZM010000298.1, read as the reverse complement.
CTGCTGTCGAAGCAAACCGGCGGACAAATCCCACCCGTCTTTGCAAAGGCGCTCCAGCGCTGGGAATCCAACGGCACGGAAGCCCGCATCGAGACACTGACCGTGCTAAAGGTCAGCAAACCCGAAGTCCTGGCCGAATTGCGCGCATCCAGGGCCGCTCGTTTCCTGGGCGAAATCATCGGCCCCACAACGGTTGTCATCCAGGCCGGGGCCGAATCCAAAGTCATGGCAGCCCTGGCCGAATTGGGGCTGCTGGCAGAAGTGGAACTTTGACCAATCCGGCCCGCTAACACAATGCTTGCGGGCCTCTAACGAAAATTTGACCTTCCTCTAAAAATTTTCCAACGAGCGGGCGATAAGATAGGGGCAATCAAATCAAGTAACGGTATTCAAACAAAGGAGACCAAACCATGTTCTACATTACCACTGCCCCCTATCGCGCCCCCCGCCGCTGGGTTGCCCGCCCCACTGATGTGGATGCTCCCCGCGCCCTGCCTGTCGATGTCCGCGAACAGGATGACACCTATCTCCTGACGGCTTATGTGCCGGGCCTCAAGGCCGAAGACCTGAACATCCAGATTATCGAGGATACCCTCACCATCGAAGGCGAATACGGCCAGCACGAAGGCCAGGCCTTGATGTGTGAATTGCCTTCTGGGGCCTTCCGCCGCGCCCTGCGCCTGCCCGCCCAACTCGACGCCGAAAAGGCCGAAGCCAAAATCGAAAACGGCGTGCTGACCCTGCGCATCCCCAAAGCCGAATCGGCCCGTCCGCGCGTCATCAAAGTCGCCGCAAAGTAACATTTCATCCCGCTCCATTTCCGAACGTATGTTTGCCCGGCAGTTCAACTGCCGGGCAAACTGCTTTAATCAAGTAAAATACCTTCCATATCCATTCAGCCCTGCGCTGAGGGTTACACCAGCCGCAGGAATGCAGGATATTGAATACTGAACATTGGAGATCTGACCGTGCGCCGACTTCTGGCTTTCCTTTTGACCCTGACATTGCTGACTTCCTGTGCATCCCCTGCCGAGACTCCCTCCTCCCCGGATGCGACTTCCGTTCCCCAGCCGACTGCCACGCTCCAACCGACATCCGGCCCCTCCCCAACCCCGGCTCCACCGCTGGTCATCCTGGTTCTACCCGCTGACCTGAATGAGGAAGATTCACAGGCCTACCAGACCGTTGTTTATGACCTGGCACAAGCGAACGGCTATCGTTTCCAGGTGCGCAACCAACTCGACGAAGCCGACCTCGAACCAGCCTTGAAAATTGTGATTGCCCTGCCGCCCGACCCGGGTCTCGCGGCCCTGGCCGCCGCCGCGCCGCAAACGCAGTTCCTGGCCGTCAACATTCCCGGCATCCAGCCGGGAGGCAACCTGAGCGTCCTGGGCGGCGATTCCGTCCGCGCCGACCAGGTGGCTTTCATGGCGGGCTACATCGGCGCAATGGTAACGGAAGATTTCTTCCAGGTTGGCGCGATGCTCAAGAAAGATTCGCCCGAATCGCCTGTCATCCAGAAGGCCCTTGCCGCCGGGCGGACGTACTACTGCGGGCGCTGCCTGCCGATTGGCTGGTACACCCAATATACTTACCCGTCTTTTATCGAAGTCCCTGCCGATGCCAAGCCCAGTGAATACAACGCCTATTCTGACTTCCTGGTTATCCAGAAAAAGGTCGAGACGCTCTTCATCCAGCCCGGCCTGGATACGCCGGAACTCCTCCAGTACCTCTCGACCGTCGGCGTGTTGATGATTGGCGCGCAAAGCCCGGCCAAGAAAGTGAACGGCTGGGTGGTTACGCTCCAGCCGGATTATCTCGAAGCCTTGAAATCTGCCTTCCCAGACCTGACCGCCGGGCAAGGAGGCCGCGCCTTCCCCGCGCTGCTGGCGTTGACCGACGCCAATCCCGAATTATTCGGACCCGGCAAACAGATGGATGCGCGTCGGGTATTGGATGACCTGCTGCGCGGCTACATCGATACAGGCGCGCAGTAAAGAGGAAGCGATTCGCGGCAGCATTTTGCGCGGAATTTCACGGATTTTGTGTTAGTCAAGAGCAAGTTGCGCAACAGCCGAGATAAATCAGTACACCCCGCAAGATCACCGGGCCGGCGGGAACACCCAGAATGCGCGCAAAAACCGGCTTTTTCCGCGTGTTCAGCAACTTCTGCGAGTTCCGTATCCAAAAGATTTATGCAATATGCTGCTGACGAATACAAAATCCGTCGAATCCGTGAAACTTGTACTGAGCCTGTCGAAGTATCCGTGTACAAAAGGCTTTGATTTCAAACGAACTCTAAACTCCAGATTTAAGACGGTAGGGCGATTTGCCAAATCGCCCTACGCATTATTCCCATGTCCGGCCTCCCGCCAGGAAGGCCTTGCCGGGCATTTTGCCCTTTCCCGGCGGCTGGAGTTCGTCGAAGACGAGCAGGCCATCGCCAGTCACGACGGCGGGCAACCCCTCCACAATCACAAGTGTCCCTGCTTCCTTGTCTCCCTGTTTCCCTGTCTCCCTGTCTGCCACATGCGCCCGGTGAATTTTGAGCGGCCCGCCCTGCCAGCGCATAAACGCGCCCGGCCAGGGTTGGAAGGCGCGGATTTTGCGCTCCAGGTCGGCGGCGGGACGGGTGAAGTCGAGCAGGCCGTCTTCTTTTTTGAGCATGGGTGCGTAGGTTGCGCCCTCAGCCGGCTGGGGTTGGGGAGTCAGTTCCCCGCCCAGGTAGCGGGGCAGTGTTTCGAGCAGCAGTTCGCCGCCCATAACGGATAATTTCTCGAAGAGCGAGCCGCCGGTATCGGTAGGGAGAATTTCGATGGAACGCTGCGCGAGCATCGGCCCGGTGTCGATACCTTCGTCCATCAGCATCATCGTAATCCCGGTTTCTTTATCCCCGGCGAGCAGGGCAGCCTGGATGGGGGCCGCGCCGCGATGCCGAGGCAGGAGCGAAGCGTGGATGTTGACGCATCCGTATTGGGGCAGGGTCAACACCTCGGGGCGCAGGATTTGCCCGAAAGCGGCCACCACAATCAGGGCCGGATTCCAATCCCTGAGCCTTTGCATGGCTTCGGGCGCGCGCAGTTTTTCGGGCTGGAAGACATCCAATCCCAACTCCAGCGCAGCAACCTTAACGGGCGGCGGGGTCAGCGCGTTTCCGCGCCCGGCGGGCCGGTCGGGCTGGCTGATGACGCCGACAACGGGATACCTCCCGTCTACCAGCGCGCGCAAGGCGGGGACGGCAAAACCGGGCGAACCCATGAAGGCGATGCGGGGCAAGTTCATGGCCTGATTTTATTATGAAACTGGCCCGCAAGGCCACAGTTTCTCCCAAACCGAGTCTCACGCTCCATGCCTGTCTCGAAGTGGATATGGCCTATCGTCCGCTGAACCTGGCTTTCGTTCATTTGGGCTTGCGCTGCAGCCCGGTGCGGACTCCCGAACAGGCGCGCGACCTGGTTCGAATGGCGAAGGGATTGCCGGGGGTCAAACTCGACGCGCTGATGGGCTGCGAAGGCCATATCGCTGGGACGAACGATTCCATCCCCGGCGCGGGGCTGAAAAACCGGTTCACGCGCGCCCTCAAAGCCGATTCGATGCGCGAATTGACCCGGCGGCGCGGTCAGGTTGTCGAGATGCTGCGCGCCGAGGGGGTTGAGTTTCGCCTGGTCAACGGCGGCAGCAGCGGGAGCATCGTTTCCACCGGGCAGGACCTGCGTGTCACCGAAATCACGGTCGGGTCGGGATTCTACGCTTCGGGATTGTTCCATCACTTCCGCGAGGTGCAGTTCCAGCCTTCGGCCTTTTTCGCCATCCAGGTCGTGCGGATTCCGGCCCCAGGCATGGTCACCTGCCAGGGAGGTGGTTACATCGCATCCGGCGCGGTTGGCCCCGAAAAACTCCCGCTCCCGATGTATCCTGCCGGGCTGGAATATCTCCCGCTGGAGGGCGCGGGCGAAGTCCAGATGCCTTTCCGCCTGCCCAAGAATTGTCCTCCGCTCCAGTTGGGCGACCCGGTGTTCCTGCAACATGCCAAAGCCGGGGAATTGTGCGAGCGTTTCAACGACCTTTGGCTGGCGCAAGATGGCAAAATCAGCGGGCAAGTCAAAACCTACCGCGGAGAGAGGCAGGCATTTTTGTAAATGACAAACTTGATACGGGAAAAAGCCATCGTTTGGTAAAATGTTGCAGTGAAGAAAGTCTACAATCCAATCTTGCGCTGGTTTCAAGAGCAGAGCGTATTTCTCAGAAATCCGCGTTCTTCCTTGCTAGTGTTTATCTTACAAACTCACAAAATAGCATCGCCTCGAAAGGAGACGCAGTCATGATTCACGCAGAAGGCAGTTTCCAAACCCCAAAAGGCGCAAACATCTATTACCAACACTGGCAGCCCGAAAGCCCCCCCAAAGCCATCCTGTTCATCGCGCATGGATTAGCCGAACACAGCGGACGTTACCTGAATGTGGTCAATTACTTCGTCCCGCGCGGGTATGCCGTCTACAGCCTCGACCACCTCGGGCATGGCAAATCAGACGGAACTCGCGTGTATGTCGAACATTTTAGCGATTTCATCGAGCCGATCAAGGCTTATTTGGATATGATTCAGGGTTGGCAGCCCGGCAAACCAATGTTCATCGTCGGACACAGCATGGGCGGTTTAATCAGCGCGGCCTACTTGTTGGAACACCAGGACGAATTGAAAGGCGCAGTGCTCTCTGCCCCGGCGCTGAAAATCTCCGAAAACATTTCCCCGATAACAATCCTGATGGCGAAATTGCTGGCTGGCATCGCCCCCAAAATGGGACTGGTGGCGCTGGAAGCCAGCGCAATTTCGAAAGACCCCGCCGTTGTAAACGCCTATCTCAACGACCCGCTGGTCTACAATGGAAAAACCACTGCCCGAGCCGGCGGCGAACTGTTGAAGGCCATCCGGCGCGTCGAACAGGAAGCGGAAACCATTCACATCCCGCTGCTGTTGTTACAGGGCAGCGAAGACCGGCTGGTGGATCGTGGCGGGACAAAGATGCTCTACGAAAAAGCCTGCGCCGTCGATAAAACGCTCAAAGTGTACGAGGGGCTGTATCACGAAGTCTTCAATGAGCCGGAGCGCGAACAGGTGTTTAAGGACGTAGAGGCCTGGCTCGAAGCCCATCTCTAAACTGCGCCCAGGCTTCCTCGATTGAACAAAAGCGCCTATGCGAAGTTTGCCAACCCGCATGGCGTTTTTGTTTTACCCGACGCTGTTATCCGGCCCCGCTTCGTCGCTTGGATTGATAATCCAGAATGAGACTGCGCCCATAATTGGGATTGCCAGGATGACCACCGTCCACAATACGCGCGCCGTCTCGCTCATGGGCTTTTTGCGCAACCCAAACACGGCGACGATACTCAATCCGAGCCAGGCCAGAAGAACCAGGCAATTCATAGCCTGGAAGACCATGAAACGGGCGTCGAACCCATCCAAAAAAGGCATAAATACCTCCTGTGCGTGAATTGGAATTAGTTTAGCACAAAAAGCGGAAAACACCCTCGAGAGAGGGTGTTTTGTTTGGGGCGGCTGATGGGTTTCGAACCCACAACCCTCACATCCACAGTGTGATGCTCTGCCATTGAGCTACAGCCGCCATCTTTTGGGCGGGCGGATTATATCACTAGCCCCACGCGCTTTCAAGGATTAAAATAGTGAGAGAATCTTTATTCCAAAAGGAGAAACCCATATCCAAAACAACCGACCATCTCAAGGAAGCCTTCGCGGGCGAATCGCAAGCCAACCGCAAATAGACCAGTTTTGCTATAAAAGCCGAAGAGGAAGGCTATCCCAAAAGGGCCAATTTGTTCCGGGCCGCCGCTGGCCGAGGCCATTCATGCCGCCAATCATCTCAAGGCCTTGGGCGGAGTTGGAACAACCGCCGAGAACCTGAAAGCCGCCATCAAAGGCGAGAGTTATGAAATCGTCAGCATGTATCCCGGCATGATTGCGGATGCGGAGGTCGAAGGCGATACAAAGGCCACCAGAAGTTTCAAATGGACCTACGAAGTCGAAAAAATCCACGAGGCGATTTACCGCTATGCGCTGGAACCCCTGGAACCCGGCGCGGAATCACCCGAATATTACGTCTGCCCGTTTTGCGGTTACCGCCACGAAGGCAAGTTCGAGGGCAAAT
>DAOTZM010000297.1:0-9447 GCA_034434035.1 Anaerolineales bacterium | reverse complement strand
TTAAGGAGTAAAGCATGCCCCCTCATCCAAAGCGTAAACATTCGAAGGGCCGCCGCGACCGCCGCCGTGCCCACGATGCCTTGCAGGCCCAGAACCTGGTCGCCTGCCCCAATTGCGGCGAAATGCGCCTGCCCCACACCGTCTGCCCCAAGTGCGGACAGTACAAGGGCCGCGAAGTCGTCGAAATCAAGAAGAAGGACTGACCACCTGAACATCGACGCGCCGTGACGTTCACGGCGCGTTTGTGTTTAAAGGGATGAGGTGAACCATGAGCATTGATTTTTCCAAAACCGCTTTCGTTTTTCCGGGACAGGGCTCGCAGGCCGTTGGGATGGGGCGTGAACTGGCCGAGGCCTTTCCCGCCGCGCGCGCCGTGTTCGAGGAAGCCGATTCCATTTTGGGATTTGCATTTTCAAAACTGATGTGGGATGGCCCCAAGGAAGAGCTGGACGATACCGTTCACACCCAGCCCGCCCTGTTCATTCACTCCCTGGCCGTTTGGAAGACCGTTTCCCCGCCGCCTGCTCCCGTTTTCGTGGCCGGACACTCGCTCGGGCAACTTTCCGCGCTCACGGCGGCCGGCGCGCTCTCGTTTGCCGATGGATTGCGCCTCGTTCGCAAGCGCGGCGAACTGATGAAACTGGCCGGGGAGCGAAATCCTGGCGGGATGGCGGCCATTTTGGGGCTGGATATCCCGACCCTCGACAAAGCCTGCGCCGAAGCCAGCTCCGAGGGGGAGATTGTGCAGGTTGCCAACGATAACTGTCCCGGGCAGGTAGTGATTTCAGGCCACAAAACCGCCCTCGAGCGGGCCATCGCCGCGGCCAAATCTGCCGGGGCCAAACGCGCCCTGCCGCTGGCGGTCAGCATTGCTGCGCATTCCCCGCTGATGGCGACCATCCAGGCGGAATGGGATGCCGCCGTGAACGAAGCGCCCTTTGCTGATGCAAAGATACCGGTGGTGGGCAATGTGGCCGCCGCCCCGCTCTCGACTGCCGAGGCCTTGCGCGCCGATGTTCGGGCCCAGATGCAGAACCGGGTGCGCTGGACTGAATCGGTACGCTGGATGCACGCTCGGGGTGCGGAAATTTTCGTCGAAGCGGGAACCGGCTCCGTGCTGGGCGGGCTGGTCAAGCGCATTCTCGAAGGCGCAACCACGCTTCCGTTGGGAAATCCACAGGATTTCGAGGCGTTGAAATAACCATTGGCGCGGGGTCACTCCCGCGCTATTCTTTTTCCCCGGCTTTTTGATGGCGCTCGGCCTGCTCGTGCAAACCTAGAACTGTGAAAAATTCCGCCGCGCGCCAGAGATAGGGACGCGCCTCGGCCAGTTTTCCTCTTTCGTATAACAGCCAGCCATAATTTCCGGTTTGTGCCGCAATGGAATAGCGGTCGCCGGTTTCCAGGTAAATTTGACATGCCCGCTGCAACATTTGCCGGGCAACCCCCTCCTGCCCTCCGAGCAGGAAAATTGCGCCTTGCGCAACGATGGTATTGGCTTCGCCCAGGCGCGCTTCGGCCTTGCGGTAAATTCCCTCAGCGCGCTGGAAGGACTGCCGGGCGGTTTGGGTTTCCCCTTTGTGGAAGAAGAGTTCGCCCAATCCGTAGAACGCGTTGGCCTCGCCGAGTTTGTTGCGCAGGGAACGATACATGCTGAGCGATTCCAGGTAATATCTTTCGCTTTCGTCATATTCCTCGCGGCGGCGGGCCAGGTCGCCCAGGCTTTCCAGGCAGGCTGCTTTTCCCAGCCGGTAGCCGATGGCATGATAGACCTCCATCGCTTCGACATATCGCTCTTGCGCTTCGCCCAAACTGCCTTGCAGGCGGGCGGCGTGTCCCAACCCTTGCAGGCAATTGGCCTTACCGAGTTGGTTGGCGATTTTGCGGTAGATTTCGAGCGCTTCGCTATAGCGGATTTGCGCCTGGCGGTACTGCCCCTGGTGGAGCAGGATGTCGCCCATGTTTTGGATGCAATTGGCCTCGCCCAATGGGTCGTTTTGCTGACGATAAAGCGGAAGCGCGGCGCGATAATGGCGCTCTGCCAGGGAGAAGTTTCCCGTCAGCCGGGCGACATCGCCCAGACTGCGGATGCAGGCCGCTGCCCCAGATTTTTGGCGCTGTTCCTGGTAGATGTTCAATGCCTGTTGGTAGTGCTGTTCGGCCTGTTTTGTTTCGGAGAGTTGGATATAGACATCGCCCAGACGCTGCTGGCAGGCGGCTGCTTTGGGCAAATCGTTCACGTTGTTGTAATAGGCAAGCGCTTGCTGGAAGTGTTCTATCGCCTGGCCGTAATCGTCAATCCAGTAATACACTTCGGCCAGTTTCGACCGGCAGGCGGCTTCGCGGGCTTCATCTTTCAGTTCATGAAACAGGCGCGCGCCCTGCGTCAGGTAAGAAACGGCGAGTTGGCGGTCTGAAAAACCGGGCAGCGAGGCATAGTTGCGCCCGATGATGAGCAGTAAGTTTGCCAGTTCGCTGCGCCGGGCAGGGTTGGCTTGAATCCGCTTGCGCAGCGATTCCAGTTTTTCGAGGTTTTTCTGTGTCGGGCGCGTGGTATTGGGTTGCGGGCGCAAAATGCTGCCAGTTGCTGGTTCGGAGCGTGTCGCCGAAAGCCCGGTGGATTGAAAATGAAAGGCAGCGCTGTACCAATCGAAGAAGTCTGGCGCGGAAGTATCCAACCGGTCCATTGCCAGGTCGGTCAGGAACAGGACGACCGGGATGGGCAGCGTGGAGCGCAGCAAGTCGCGCTCGGCGTTGAGCGCCGCCGCGAAGGGCGGACGCCCGCCCGGCGCGAGAGTGGTCTCGATGAGATGTTCCATGCCTGTCACAACCAGCGCGGCCTGGCGCGGTTTTTGGAGCAGGGCGCGTCCTTCCGGGGTGGATTGCAAGGCCTGGCGCAGGTTTTCGGGATGCCGGTTGGAGAGGTCCAGATGAATGGCGTGAACGCCTTCGGCCTTCAGGGCTTCTTCGAGCCGCGAAATGACCTCGTTGCGTTGGCGCGGTTCGTTGACGCGCGCCAGTCCCAGCGAAAACTGTCCCTGGTGGAACAGGGCAAAGCGCCGCAGCCGCTCAAATTCATCGGGGGAATCGGTGATTCGTTCGCTCATTTGCGTATAGTCACTTTATTATAACATTACTTGTTCATCTTGCGCCACAGTGAACCAGTGGAATCGTCCGTGTTATGGCAGAATCAGGCGCGCAACACGCTGCCGCGTTCGCGGCGGGTCGATTCGAGCGCGGATTTGAACTCAGGTGTCTCCCACAGCAGGGGGTGGACGCCAATCCAGCGTTCGGCTTCGTATTCCAGCGCGGCGCGGCGGTAGAGCAGAAAACGTCCGTCTTCATCGGGGTTGATGGTGGTTTCGAGGTGGGTTTTTGCCAGCAGGTCGTAATGCCGCAGGGTGAGTTTGCGCGCCATTTCGCCGCGCACCAGGCTGGCGGCGCGGTTGACGGCGCGTTCATCAACCTGGGCGTTCGATTCGAGCAGGGCTTCCTTGAGCAGGCGCAGCAGGTCGCGCGGGCAGCCGCCCGAAAGGTGCGCCAGCCGCACGGCGATGGAAGGGTCGGCGAACAGTTCCTTATTCACGCGCAGGTAGATGGCGTCGAGCAGGGCAGCGACGCTTCGTTCCTGGATGGAGCGATGGTTGCCGCGCGGGTAGACCGGCAGCATGGGCAGGGTCTCCGGCTCGTAGCGGTCTTCGACCGTTTCGCCGGGCGGGTTGTAAAGCAGCGAAATGGGCAGGACGAAAATGCTATGGGCGTCTACGCCGTTTAGCAGGTCGGCGTTGGTCAGCACGGCCCGGCTAATCATCTCCGGCGGGTAGCGGTCGAGGTTGTCGAGGATGAAAATTACCCCGCGCGGGTAAACCTTATCGGAGATTTTGCGCGATTCGGACAAGAGCAGGTTCAGGTTTTGGCGCAGCTGGTCGGGATATTTCTCGACTGCCTGTTTAATGTCTTCGCGCTGTTTACCGGTCGTTTTGCGCAGCAGGCTGAGGCCAGAGAGCAGTTTCCCCAGCGGTGTGTTCACCCCCAGCCCGGCTTCCCCCGAAAAGGCGATAACCCGTTCCACTTCGCGCTGTTCGACGTGGGTCACTTCCTGGAACCAGTCGGTGACGACTTTGACGGCTTTATCGGGCAGGGGCTTGAGTCTTTTGTCGGCGTCGAAGGCTTCGTCGAGCAGGCGCAGCATGAGCAGGAACAGGTCGCCGAAGCCGATTTCGTTGGGGTCGGCCTGTTCGTTGACGACGGCGTAAAGCGGCAGGTAGCCTTCGGCTTTGGCGCGGTCCATGACGCGCGCCAGTTCGGTCGATTTGCCGCAGCCGCGATGCCCGGCCACGGCGATGTGACTGTATTTGCGCTCGGCCTCGGCCCCGCGCAGGCGGCGGGTGATGCGGTCGTGCAGGTTGGTGCCGCGCGCCGGGTCGAAATCGCACCAGCGCGGGTCGCCGGGGTCGAGCGGCTCATCGGGGTTGCAGCGCCCAATCGCTTCGATGATGAGATTGTTCATGGTCACCTCTCGTAAAATCTGGGAAAAACATCCCGAAAAATGAACTTACAAGGTATCTTCTCAATATTTTGGGGAGAGAAGCACCGTCCCGAAGGCTTCGTTGCGAGCGCTCAGCCGAGCGGTTTGAACGGCTCAGCCAGGTTTTTCAAGCAAGCCCCACCAGCACTTTTCGCGCAGGCGCAAGTGTCGGGACGTTTCCCCATTTAGAGATGTTGCAAGATTCGTGCCAGAAGGAATCCGCTGGTATGTATCCTTGTTTCCTCGTAACTACTCACCGGCGCATGTTTTCCCCGCTTCGCAGAGACCTCCGAGCCCTCCGGCTATGAACAGCATCGGAAAGTCCCCGACAGGGGATAAATCCGACTTTTTGGAAAACTGCATATAATCGTCCCATGAAAATTTACGCATTGACCCCTGAACCACAGGAACTGACCCTGGAGGATATGTCTTCGATGGATGCGGTTTCGCGGCAACTGCCACAGGGACTGTATTCCACCTTCCGCACTTACGCCGGGCGAACGAAGGTGCTCGGCCTGGAGATGCACCTGGGCAGGCTCTACGACCCTTTGGCCGGTCTCGGCGTTCGAGCGGCAGTTTCCCCGCCGGAACTGCGGACAGCGCTGCGGGAAACGCTGCAATCTTTCGGGGCGGAGGAGGCCCGGGCGCGGATTACCCTATCTACAACGGAACACGCTGGGGATTTGTTTCTCGCCCTCGAGCCGCTGAAAGCGCCCGACGAAACGGTCTACCAGCGAGGCGCGCGGGTGGTCCTGTCTCCGGTTGAACGGAAAACGCCGCGGCTCAAGACCAGCTCCTTTATCGGCGACAGCGGCGAGGCGCGGAAATCCATCTTGAAAAGCGGGATTTACGAAGCCCTGATGGTGCGGCGCGGGCGTATCCTGGAGGGCCTGACGAGTAATTTTTATGCTGTGAAGAACGGCGTGATTGTCACCGCCCGCGAGGGGATTTTGCTGGGGGTGACGCGCCGCTATGTGCTGCGCCTGGCGCGCTCGAACGGGGTCGGAATCGACTATCGTCCGCCGCGCGTGGAGGAATTGTCCGGTCTGGACGAGGCGTTCATTACGTCCAGCGGGCGCGGGGTGGTTCCAGTGACGGAGATTGACGGCCAACCGGTGGGGACGGGACAGGCAGGGGAGATTGCCCGGCTGCTGCGGCGCGCTTACGATGAGTATGTGATTCGCAAGGCGGAGAAGATTTGAGTTCAGGCTGCAGCGCGGCGGTGCCGTTCAACGGAAAATTCGGTGAAGCAGCAGGCCGAGCGCTGGGAGTTGACGAACATCCCGCAGCGGTTGATATCGGCCCCGGTGAAGAAGCCGCAGGCCATTTCGTACCAGGCCGAGGCCCAGGAATAGAAAGTGTTGTCCAGGAAGAAGCCGGTCGGGAAGATGACCAGATAAAACGCGGCCCGCAAGCCGCCGTTTTCGCCGAGCGAGTCGCGCGTCAGGTCGTAGAGCGCCAACATGCCGGCCCGCGCGCCTGCTTCTCTACGTGTCCACCGGTCTACTTCAACAACATCCGCAGCGCGGCCTGGTCGGCCAGTTCGGCGGGGGAGGGGCCTTCGTCGAAGGAGAACGAGACCGATTTCATCTCCAGCCGGTCGAGGTAGCGCTTCATGGTCATGCGGCCGGCCTCCAGCAGGGCGGCGCGGCGTTCCTCGCTCATGTCGAACTCGGTCGTGCCGTAGCCGCCGGCCGGCAGGCGCGCGACCAGGTCCTCGAAGGCCCCAATGACATCTTTGTCGCGCGCTTCGAGCATGGTGTTGACCAGGTTCAGCAGGCGCCGGACGGTGGCCAGTTCGCCGGCCTGCGCGGCGGGCTTCTTTTTCTCCGGCGCGCCGGTTTTGGGCGGCAGGGCCGGGGCGTTGGGGACGGTGACCGATTCGTCAATCAGCAGGCCCAGCACGCGCTCGCTGACTTTCTCGCCCATGACGGCCTGGACGGGTTTCTGGTTCGAGATGAACAACTCGATGGGGAAGTTGGAGAGCAGGCCGCCATCCACAATCGCGTCGCCTGCCAGGTCGAGGCCGCGATATTGGCCCCATTCGGCCCGCCAGGTGACTTCCTGCCAGAGCAGGGGGATGCTCATCGACATGCGCACGGCCCACACCACCGGCACATCCGGCGCGGTGCGGTGATTCAGGACGAGTTTGAGGCCCTTCGTCACGTTCGCCGCCACCAGCGAAAGGTCCCTGCCGGTGACGGCGTTGAACTCCTTCAGCGTCATCCTGCTGAAGGCGCGCGGTTGTTTGCCGTCCAGGGTGCCGGAATCGAGTTTTTTCGACATCCACTCGACGAAGGCGTCTGCCGCGAACCAGCCGCCGCGCTCGACGAACGAGAGCAGGTGCCGCCCGAGGGCGCTGCCGGAAATCAGTTTCAGCAGGGCGGTGTCGAATTTCTCTTCGATGCCGAAGGCGTTGGGCAGAAAGGGCAGGTCGATGTCCTTCAGTACCCGCGCCAGCGCGCCCTGCTGCAACGAGTCGGCCGGCAGCGGGCCGGGCTGGCCCATGAAGGTAGTAAAGACCGGCTGGCCTTCGCCAGTCTGTTCGCCGAGCGCGGCCAGCATTTCCTGGGTGGTGTAGCCGGCCGCCAGCAGGGTTGCCGTAATTGCGCCGGCCGAAGTACCGAGCAGCCGCCCGCAGGTGTGGCCGCGCCGGGTGAATTCCTCCATCGCACCGACGAAGACCATCCCTTTGGCCCCGCCGCCTTCGAAAACCAGGTCGAATTGCATATCTGCCTCCTTGTGTGAAAAAACATCCCGAAGGTTTTTGGGCCCGATTCCAGGCGCCTGCCGAAACCCTTCGGGACGGTCTGGCAAGATAAGAGTATTTGGATAAACATACTATACATCAAAAGCGGGCGAAGCAAAAGGTATCTGCTGTTTGGTTTGGTCTCGTGAATGGAAATGATTGTCTCACTGCCAGAAATGACAGGCAGAAATGACAGGATGTTATAATTTTATTCAATGACCAGTCAAGTTGTTTCCAAACAGCGTGTTGCCGAGCACGGCGAGGTTTTTACCAGCCCGCGCGAAGTGAATGCCATGCTCGACCTGGTGAAGCAGGAAACCGAGCGGATTGAATCGCGCTTCCTGGAACCCGCTTGCGGCACGGGCAACTTTTTGACCGAGATTTTGACGCGCAAGTTGAAGGTGGTGGAAAGAAAATATCGCAAAAGCCAGCTTGAGTTTGAGCGTAAAAAGCCAAAACCAAAGACGAAGCGCGCCGCGTCTTGCGCTTCATCTTGCGCTTCATTTTGCAAAAAAAAACATCCTTTGGGGCGACGCCCTGAGCCTGATGACGGTTGGCCCCCAACCACACCAGATTATTTTTTCGGAGTGGTTGTTTCCGTTCAATGACAGCCGCCTGAAACGGCGTGAATTTGTCTTTGCCGAACTGATCCCCGAGGGTGTCACTCGCCGCGCACAGCCGGGACTGTTTTCCCCAAACGCGCAGGTTTCGGATTTGGGCGAAAAGGTCTTTTTGCCGACCGAAACGCACAGTTATCCGTTGATTCACTTTTTGAAAATCGCGGACGACCCCGCCGTATAATGGACGTGACTTAAGCCCGGAGGCAGTATGCCCAAGAACAGCGTAAAAGGCCTGTATTACATCACCCACATTGACAATTTGGCCTCTATTTTGCGGCACGGAATCCTTTCGCACCGCCAGGTGGAAGCGCAAAAAATTGCATTCGAGCCGGTCTACAATGCCGAGATTGTCGCTCACCGCGCCCAACGTCAAACCCCCGACAAGAAAAGATTGTGGGATTATGCCAATGTGTACTTCCAGCCGCGCAACCCGATGCTTTACAAGGTCTTGAGCGAGACCGACAAGAAAAATGTGGTCATTTTGGGCGTAAAGCCGCAAGTTTTGGAGACAAAGGGCGCGTTTATTGCGCTTGGCAATGCGGCCCACTCGCTTTCAACACTTGTAGATATCAAAAACGGCTTGAAAACCATCAATGGCGAATACTGGCCGGTAATAAATAGCGATTGGTGGAAAACCGAAGACGGCACAAAGCGCAAAATTATGGCGGAATGTCTGGTGCCGAATGGAATTTCGCCAGATGAGATTCACTCTGTTTATGTAACCAATGCCAATGTTGCAGAAAATGTGCGCGGCATTCTGGCAGGTGTAGCGCGCCCCGTGGAAGTGGTCGTCGAGCCGCACATGTTTTTCCAGCCCAACCGGCAGGGAAGGCTGACCAACCGTCTCTCATGGGTGGATGGCGATATGTTCTTCTCGCAAATGCAAACCCTGACGGTCAGCGTCAACACCGTCGGGGTGATGGGCAAGGGCCTGGCTTCACGCGCCAAATATCAGTTCCCCGACATGTATGTGATCTACCAGGATGTTTGCAAAGATAAATCTCTGCAAATGGGCAAGCCCTATCTTTATAAACGCGAAGGCTCTCTGGATGAAGACCTGGCAGACGAGCCCTTTAGCCTGCCCAACCTGAACGCCAACAAGTGGTTTTTGCTCTTTCCGACCAAAAATCATTGGAAGGAAGGCTCTGACCGGGCCGGGATTGAAAAAGGCTTGCAATGGCTGGTGGAAAATTACAAAGCCGAAGGCATTCAATCGATTGCCCTGCCCGCTCTGGGCTGTGGCCTGGGCGGGTTGGACTGGAAAGACATCGGCCCCCTGATGGCAAAATACCTGGCGCGCATGGACGTGCAGGCCTCCATTTACCTGCCGCAGGGACAGCCGATTGACCCGCAATTTTTGACCAAAGAATTTTTGTTGTTCTAACGGAATTTGTGGTTTGCTATTTCCGGCCCGGACGTAAACGTCCGGGCTATCACGCAGCGTCCGATCAATCGGACTTTTTAGCCCTGTTCACAGGGCGCTGCCACCTGGCCCGGTGATTCATCACCGGGCAAAGCCGTAAAACCACAAATTCCAGCAGAATCAGGAA
>DAOTZM010000296.1:0-2048 GCA_034434035.1 Anaerolineales bacterium | reverse complement strand
GTTGCGCCTCGCGCTGCGCCGCAGGTCAACTGCGGGCTGAACAAAAGGCGGATACAGAAAAATGCGAATTGCAGATGATTGACACCCGGCCCTACATCGGGTATGCTTACGCCTTGTCCGGGCAGGCCCGGCGCGGCAGGACTCCCCGAACCTTGTCAGGTCCGAGAGGAAGCAGCAATAAGGAGACGTTCCTGGGTGCCGCCGGTATCCTGCCCGGATATTGATTCCTGTTGTACCGCCGCCTTCAGGTGGTGACTGCGCAGGCTTTAGCCTGCGGTACAATTATCCCCATGACCGCCAAACGCTGGTTCATCTTCATCTTGTCCATTCTCGCAGGCGCGGGGCTGGGATTGTATTATGGCTGGGTCATCAGCCCAATCGAATACGTCGACACCGTCCCATCCACGCTGCGCGCCGATTACAAAGCCGATTACACCTTGATGGTAGCCGAAGTGTTCGAGAGCGATCAGGATGTGGAAGCCGCCGCCCGCCGCCTGGCCCTGCTCGGCAGCGAATCTCCCGCGTTGATTGCTTCCGCCGCGCTCGAATTTGCCCGCCAGAATGGCTACGCCCCGGCAGACACCCAACTCCTGCAAGACCTGACCCTCGCCCTCCAGGTGTGGCAGCCATGAACGACCATCGCGGCCCCTGGTTCATCCTCACCGGACTGTTGATTGGCATCGGCATTGGCATTGGCATCGCCTGGGGAATGCCGCAAGCCCAGCCGGTCGATACCTCCCCCGCCTCGCTGCGCTACGATTTCAAAGATGAATACCGCTACATGATTGCCGCCGCCTACACCGTCAGCGGCGACCTGGGACGCGCCCAGGCGCGGCTCGCCACCCTGAACGAGTCCGACCCGGTGCAATCGCTGGGCGAGCAGGCCCAGCGCATGTTGGCGCAAAATTCCTCTATCGAGAGGGTGAGAATCCTGGCGAATCTCTCCGAAGCGATTCAATCCCAGCCCCAAGCGACTCCCTCGCCCGAAGGTGGAGCGGACTCCACTGTAACGGTATCCCCTCTCGACGAACCGACCTCCACCTCGGAACCGCCCACCGCAACCCCAACGTCTGAACCCACCGAAAACCCATCCCTGCCGCGCCCCACATCCACGCCCACCGACACGCCTTTTCCAACCCTGCCGCCGCTTCCCACCGCCACCCTGCGCCCCATGCGGACCGCCACCCCCACCCCCGGCGCGCCGTTTACGCTGGTCAACCAGTCCACCGCCTGCGACCCCAAACAGCCGGGATTGCTTCAAGTGAACCTGCAAAACGCCCTCGGCCAGCCCGCCCCCGGTCAGGAACTGGTCATCACCTGGTTTGGCGGCGAGGAGCATTTCTTTACCGGCTTCAAAAACGAAATCAGCCCCGGCTACGCCGATTTCACCCTGGCGAGCGGGGTCGAATATGCCCTCAGCCTGTCGGATGGCCGCACGCGCATCACCGGCCTGACCGCGCCCGCCTGCGCTGGCGACGACGGCAAGCCCTACCCCGGCTCCATCTTGCTCGAATTCCGCCAACCCTGACCCACGCCCAGACCGTTTGCCCGATTGTTGCTTGTTCTCGCCCCCTCATCGCGCTGGCTGCCCTGTGCAATTTTCCCAGGGCCTTCCCGCCGCCCGAACCGACTGCCTTTCCCCTTACCGAAATCCAAACTGATACGCCCACCACCGGCCCATGCGGGTTCGTGTGGGCAACCCAAAGCCTGCCGGAACTTTCGGAGCAGCTGCTCGCCGGGTTGAACGAGGCCGGGCTGCCGGTACTCGCCGCCCGCGCCGAGGCCTACGGCGAAAACTGCCTGTACAGCGACGGCGCGCTGGCCTGCTTCGCCGCCATGCAAACCGACTACCGCATCACGCTGGCGGTCGAGACTCTCACGGACGCCAAAACGCTCGGCAGCCTGCTGGAGCAAACCCTGGAAATCATCGCCGGGTTCCCGGTCAGGGAGACGCCCGGCCCCAACCCCGGCTATATCGGAATCACCCCTCACCCTCTCCCAAAGGGAGAGGGAATTCTGAACTGCGGGGATTTTTGCATCTTGACATG
>DAOTZM010000295.1:0-4179 GCA_034434035.1 Anaerolineales bacterium | reverse complement strand
CATTGCTTCGAGCAGGGCAATCGCGTTCCGCACCCGCTCTAAAATCGTCTCGCGCGGCAGGAGTTCCATGCTCTCGAAGAGCGGCGGGCTGACGGTTTGACCGGTGACGGCGGCGCGCAGGATGCCAAAGACCTGGTTGGGGCTGAGGGCGAGCTGTTCCACCAGTCCGCGCAGGGGCGGTTCGGCGGCGGCGTGCGTAATTTCGGGCAGGGCGGCCAGGAGGTCGTAGATTTTTCGGGCAATGGAGGCAGATTCGGCGGGGCTGAGTCCCTTGGCGACCAGCGCTTCGGGGGCGGGAGAAACTGTCTGCTGGAAGAACCAGCCCGCAAACGGCAGGCAGTCATCCAGCGTGACCAGCCGCTCCTGGATGAGCGGGACGATTTTCAGCAGCAGGCCGCCATCCACCGCGTAACCGGCTTGTTCGAAATAGGGCCTGATGCGCCCGGCCAGGTCTTCG
This sequence comes from Anaerolineales bacterium, assembly GCA_034434035.1. GTDB lineage: Bacteria > Chloroflexota > Anaerolineae > Anaerolineales > Villigracilaceae > UBA5195. The sequence goes on along the minus strand of DAOTZM010000295.1, from coordinate 3,722 downwards.
GCGGTCATCAGGCGGATGTGCGCGCCGTTGAAGTGGTCGAGTTTGCTGAAGTTGATGGCAGCCGGGGCCGGGTTGAGGTTTTTCAGGTCGAAGCGCGCAATCATTTGGTCGAGGGTCATCAGGTCATCTTCGTTGACGCCCCAGCCCATCAGCGCAATCCAGTTCAGCACGCCTTCGGGGGTGTAGCCGAGGTTTTTCATATCGCCCAGGAAAATGGAATAGCCGTCTTTGAGGGCCTGAGCCGAGTCGCGTTTGGAGAGTTTGCCTTTGCCGGAGGGCTTCAGAAAGACCGAGAGATGCACAAACTGCGGTTCTTCCCAGCCAAAGGCGCGGATGACGTGGAGATGGAGCGGCATGGAGGGCAGCCACTCGGAGCCGCGAATGACGTGGGTGATGCCCATCAGGTGGTCATCGACCATGGCCGCCAGGTGGTAGGTCGGCAGGCCGTCTGATTTGAGCAGGACGGAATCGTCGAGGGCGGCGTTGTCGGTGGTGATGGGGCCGCGCAGCAGGTCGGCCCCGGTGATGCTGCCTTGCTTGGGCATTTTGAAGCGGATGACGAATTTTTCGCCGGCCTGGGCGCGGCGGCGGGATTCGGCGGGGTCGAGGCTGCGGCAGCAGCCGTCGTAACGCGGATTCTGCTTGTTCGCCATCTGTTCCTGGCGCACCTGGTTCAGGCGTTCGGGGGTGCAGAAGCACGGGAAGGCGTGGCCGGAATCGACCAACTTCCAGGCGTATTCGTGGTATATGGCGCGGCGTTCGGTCTGGCGGTAGGGCGCGTTGGGGCCGCCGATGTCGGGGCCTTCGTCGTAATCCAGCCCCAGCCAGCGCAGGCCTTCGATGAGTTCGCGCTCGGCGTTGGGGTCGTAGCGTTTCTGGTCGGTGTCTTCAATGCGCAAGATGAAGGTACCTCCGCTGCGGCGCGCCAGCAGGAAGGGATATAACGCGGAACGGGCATTGCCGATGTGCATTCGCCCGGTGGGGGAGGGCGCAAAACGCACCCGGATGGGGGTCGATGAATCCAAGGGTTCCTCCAAATCGTAATGCGGGATTTATCCCGCGCTGCAAATGAAACCTGCAAAAATCTAAAGAACCGCAAAGTGCGCCAAGAGCGCGAAGGAAGGCGCAGTAAACAGGCTATTTTTTACCGATTTTCCGTTGTATTCTTGGCGTCCTTCGCGTTCTTCGCGGTTCGAAGAATGAGTCTACGAAAAAACGTTTTCTAAACACCTTGAGTTTAGAGTTCGTTTAATCAAAACCTTTTGGACACGGACACTTGCGCCTGCGCCACAAGTGCAGGTGTTACGCGGAAAAAACCTTGAATCTGCGGTTTGGCGTAAATTTGAATGCTGTTTGCGCAAAATTTTGCGCCGACCTGTACAAAAAACATCCGCGCGTCCTCTTCGAGGGCAGTCTGCGCTCGTCCGCGTCCATTTTTCAAATCTGGAATTGCTGGCAAAATTTCGAGTTTGTGGCGTTTCTTGCAAGGAATACTATATTTCCAGCGCCTTGTGACGCATGATGACGCTTTGCACCAGGCCAATCGCAATCATATTTGCCAGCAGGGAACTGCCGCCGTAACTGACGAAGGGCAGGGTCAGACCGGTGGCAGGTATCACGCGCAAGTTAACACCAATGTTGACCAGCGCCTGGAAAGCAATCAACGTGGCAACGCCGTAAGAGATGAGCGCGCCGTAGGCGTCGCGCGAAACCCGCGCCGCGTACAGGCAGCGCCAGACGATAAACACCACCAACAGGATGACCAGCAGCGCGCCAATGAAACCCAATTCATGCGAGATGGTGGAGAAAATGAAGTCGGACCAGCGCACTTTCAGGAAACGCAGTTGCACCTGGGTGCCATGCCCGTAGCCCTGCCCAAACAGACCGCCCGAGCCGATGGCAATTTGCGCCTGTTCCAGGTTATATGACTCCCCATGCCGGGCGTTGGGGTCGGGCGCGATGAAGTTGACGATTCGGTCGAGCTGGTATTCCTGGATGACACCGACTTCGACCAGCACCGGGAACGAGATGACCACTGCCAGCAGCCCGGCCAGACCGTAGCCAACGACCATTTTAATCGGCAGCCCGGCTATCCACAGCAGGACGCCCCACAGGACGAACAACACAATCGAGGTGCTTAAGTTGGGCTGGGCCAGCACCCAGCCGGTGATGCCCATCATCAGGAAAAAACTGCGAAAGGTCCAACGCGGCTCGTGCATCTGGTGCAGGTGAACGGAAAAATAGTTCGCCATGACCAGAATCATTACGATTTTGGCGATTTCTGAAGGCTGGATGAGAATCACGCCGGTATCGAACCAGCGCGCCGAGCCGTACAATGCCTGTCCTGCGATGTTCAACGCGCCTAAAACGATAAACGTGCCGATATACATCGTCTGGCTGATGGCTGACCACATCCGGTAATCGATGGATGCGGTTATTAACATAACCACGAACCCGGCCACCGCGAAAATCATCTGGCGGTTGACCAGGTTTGTGGTGGTGGTCAGTTCGATGTTCCCGGCCACGGCGGAACGAATCATGGTGATGCCTAAAATCACCAGGATGGTTACCGCCCCAAACAGCCAGAAATCAAAATGCCGCCAGAAACCTCCACGCATAGGGATTTACGATTTCAGATTTACGATTTTGGATTAGTTGGCCCTTCGGCGGCCGGTGATGCGCAGGGGAATATCGGCTACGAGGCGCTGTTGGCGGCCTTCGTGGGCTACATCAATATGCACGCTGGCCGGGTCGATTTCGACATGCCGCGAGATGGCGGCAATCAGGTCATCCTTCAGCGCGTCCAGGGCCGCCGGGCTCAGGTCGGTGCGGTCGTGGATGAGGACGAGTTGCAGGCGTTCCTTGGCGCTCCTGGCGCTCTTTTTTCCGGTCAGTCGCTCGAAGAAGTTCATCTCACTTCCTCCCCGCCAGTTTGGCCAGCCGGTCCCACAGGCTGCTCGATTCCAGGTCGATGAAGGGAACCTGCTCCCCATTCAGGCGGCGGGCGATATTGCGAAAAGCCTGCCCGGCCTTTGATTTTCCATCCATTGAAAGCGGCGTACCGCGATTGGAAGCCACGATGACGTTCTCGTCCTCCGGCACAATCCCGATGACGTCGATGCGCAGCAAGTCGTAGACATCGTCTACCGAGAGCATATCTCCACGCTTGACCATGTTCGGGTTCAGGCGGTTGATAATCAACGAGGGGGCGGGCTTTTCCTCGGCTTCGAGCAGCCCAATTACCCGGTCAGCGTCGCGCACGGCCGACATCTCCGGGTTGGTGACAATCAGCACTTTATCGGCAGGCGCGACCGAGTTGCGAAATCCGCGCTCGATGCCCGCCGGGGAATCAATCAGAATCCAATCCGCTTCACTGCGCAGTTCATCGCACAGGCGCACCATATCGCTGGGCGAAACGGCGTTTTTATCGCGGGTTTGCGCCGCCGGGATGAGGAAGAGTTCCGGCAGGCGTTTGTCGCGTATCATCGCCTGGCGGGTGCGGCAGCGGCCCTCCACTATGTCCACAATATCGTAGACAATGCGGTTTTCCAACCCCATAATGACATCCAGGTTGCGCAGGCCAATATCGCCATCAATGCAGACGACTTTCTTGCCGTCTGAGGCCAGCGCGACGGCGATATTGGCAACGGCGGTGGTTTTTCCCACCCCGCCTTTGCCGGAGGTTACGGTAATTACAGTTCCTGTCATGTTCGCTCCATCAA
>DAOTZM010000294.1:0-6136 GCA_034434035.1 Anaerolineales bacterium | reverse complement strand
ACCAGCATTCGCACCGGCTCTTCGAGATACTTCGCCAGCGATTGCATGAATTGGGCCGCCTCGGCCCCGTCGCTGACGCGGTGGTCGACCGAGATGGTGGCTTTCATGCGCCAGCCAGCCTTAATCTGCCCATTTTCCACCACCGGCACTTCGCGCGCCGAACTGATAGCCAGAATGGCGGCTTCGGGCGGGTTGATGATGGCGATAAAGTCTTCGACATCGTACATGCCCAGGTTGGAGGTCGAGAAGGTCGAACCGTCCACATCTTCGGGTTTGACCTTGCCCTCGCGCGCGCGGGCCGCCATGGCTTTGACCTCGCTCGAAATGGCGCGCAGCGGCTTCTGGTCGGTGTCTTTGACAACGACGGTCATCAACCCGCCGGGGACGGTGACCGCCACGCCGACGTTGACCTCTCCCTTGCGGATGATTTTATCGCCCTGCAGGGTCGCGTTCAGGTTGGGAAATTCGCGCAGAGCCAGCGCCGCCGCCTTGACGATGAAATCGTTGACCGACAGTTTGTCGCCCTCCGGCAGGCAGCCGTTGACCTGTTTGCGCAGTTCCATCAGCGCTTCCATCTTGTATTCATGGGTCACGTAGAAGTGCGGGATGGTGGTTTTGGATTCGACCAACCGGCGGCCAATCGCCTGGCGGAGTTTGGTGGTTTGGATGGATTCGTCGGGGACGGACGATGGACGATGGACGATGGACGATGGAATCTCAATCGTCTGTGGTCTCTCGTCTACGGTCGGTTTTGCCAGTGCTTTTTCGATGTCCCGCCGCACAATCCGCCCGCCGGGGCCGGTGCCGACCACCGCACCGAGGTTCACGCCCCGGTCACGGGCGATTTTCTTCGCAAGGGGGGAAGCCTTGATGATTTCAGATTTGGGATCTTCGATTTTTGATTGATTATCCGGTTGGCGGGTTTCGGCGATTGCCGGTTTCTGTTCACTGGTCACTGATGACTGATGACTGGATACTGGCGACTGGTTACTGGTTACTTCAACCTTTTCGCCCTCAGCGCCGATAACCGCAATCGGGTCATTGACCGGGACGCTCGTGCCGGGGTCGACCAGGTGCTGTAAAACCACGCCGCTGAAGTGGGATTCAACCTCCACTGTGGCTTTGTCGGTTTCGATTTCGGCCAGCACCTCGCCTTTATTGATGGTTTCGCCGACCTGCCGCACCCAGCGCACCAGCACGCCCTCGGCCATGTCGAAGCCGAGTTTGGGCATATTAATGATTTCGGCCATTACTTCAACACCTCCTTGACCGCCGCCACAATATCTGGCACTTGCGGCAGGGCAGCCTGTTCGAGCGCGCGGTTGTAGGGCAGCGGCACTTCTTTCTGTGCTACGCGGATGATGGGCGCATCGACGTAATCGAAGGCTTCCTCGTAAATTCGGCTGACAATTTCCGCGCCCACGCCGTAAGACTTCCAGCCTTCTTCGACCACCACGGCGCGATTGGTCTTTTTGAACGACTCAAGCACCGGTCCCATGTCGAGCGGACGCAGGGTGCGCAGGTCGACGATTTCGACCTCGATACCCTGTTTGGCGAGTTCGTCGGCGGCCTTCATCGAGAGTTCCAGCCCTTTGCAGTAGGTCACGATGGTCACGTCCTTGCCGGGCCGCTGGATTTTGGATTTGCCAAGCGGTTCGAGATACTCACTTTCGGGGACTTCGCCGCGCGTCTGGTACATGGTGGCGTGTTCGATGAACAGCACCGGGTCGTTCGAGCGGATGGCGCTTTTCAGCAGGCCTTTGGCGTCCGCCGGGGTGCCGGGGCTGACTACTACCAGGCCGGGGAAGTGCGCGAACACCGAGTCCGGCGTCTGGGAGTGGGTCGCGCCCAGTTGGCGTCCGCCGCCGCCCACGGCGCGGATGACCATCGGCACTTCGAACTGCCCGCCGAACATGTAACGCAGTTTGGGGGCCTGGTTGACGACGTAATCCATGGCCGAAAAAGCAAAGTTGATGGTCATCAACTCGGCAACCGGGCGCTGGCCGACCATCGCCGCGCCAATCGCGCCGCCCAAAATAGCATTTTCCGCAATCGGGGTATCTTTCACCCGCTCCGGGCCATACTTGTCATAAAAACCTTTGGTCACCGCGTATGTGCCGCCCCACACGCCGACTTCCTGCCCCATAATGAATACCGCCGGGTCGCGGTCCATTTCTTCCATCAGTGCTTGCGAGATTGCCTCGCGCAGGGTAATTCTAGCCATAGTATCTCCAGTGTTCAGTGTTCAGTATCCAGTAAGCAGTATCCACAGAGTTTGGTTACCGATTACTGGTCACTGGTTACTGTCTATTCAGCGTAAATATCTTTGAACAACTCTTCCACGCCCGGTTCGGGGCTGGCTTCGGCAAACTCGACCGATTTATCCGTCTCGGCCTGGGCTTTCTCATCCAGGGCGTCCAGTTCGGCTTCGGCAGCGACTTTTTTCTTCAGCAGATAGGCGCGGAAAATGCCAATCGGGTCGTTTTCCTGCCACTTCTTCACTTCTTCCTGCTGGCGGTAGCGTTCCGGGTCGCCCATCGAGTGGCCGCGGAAGCGATAGGTCACGGCTTCCAGCAGGTAGGGGTGTCCGGTTTCGCGGATGTATTTCATCGCCTTTTGGGTCGCTTCGTAAACCTTCATCACATCCATGCCGTCGACGCGCTCGTTCTTCATGCCATAGCCTTCGGCCTTCTGGCGGATTTCATCCACCGCCGAGGCGCGCTCGACCGCCGTCCCCATGCCGTACTGGTTGTTTTCGCACACCCACAGCACGCGCAGGTTCCAGGTCTTGGCGAGATTCAACGCTTCGTGGAAGTAGCCGATGTTGGTTGCGCCGTCGCCGAACATGCAAATCGTGATGTTGTCGTTCCCGGCATACTGGTCGCCGAGCGCCAGCCCGGCAGCGATGGGCAGGTGTCCGCCGACAATGGCGTGCCCGCCCCACATGTTCTTCTCGACCGAGGCCATGTGCATCGAGCCGCCCTTGCCCCTGGACATGCCGGTAATCTTGCCGAGCAGTTCCGCCATCACTTCGTTGGCCGAAATGCCGCAGTTGAGGGCAACGCCATGGTCGCGGTAAGCAGTGATGACCCGGTCGCGCGGCTCGCGGGCCGCAATCAGGCCGGTCGAAACGGCCTCCTGGCCGATGTACAGGTGCATGAACCCGCCGATTTTCCCGGCCTGGTACAATTCCGCGCCGCGTTCCTCCACGCGCCGAATGAGCACCATTTCATAATACATTTGCAGCAACTTTTCTTTGTCCATGTGGTCTCCAATAATCAGGATGATGACATAAAAACAGCCGGGGCAGGCCCCGGCAGGAGGATAATCAGGCTTGCCAACGGGGTTATATCATATATTTATATCTTTTTTCTCGTAAATTTTCCAGATTGGAATAGCCCCAAACGGGTGATTCTGATACGATTTGAGAGTGATGTTTATCACGCTGGGCAGCGCGCTCTCAAAAGCGACAGGCATGGAGTCCGAAGTCAGGAGACTTCGGACAAAATCGGGAGATTTTGGACTCCAGTTTGCTTTTCGGATACTTGATATGGATACTGGCTGCTTATCCTTTTGGCTCGGACGGATTCGCGCCGCTGGCGCGGATGTTGATGGTTCTCTTGAGAATATCGAACCAGAAAGGCGCGCCCTGGGCGGCGGCAACCCCGCTGACAAGCAGGCCGAACAACTTAATCAAGATACCGGTCAGGTCGTTGGGCGCCGGGGCATTGACAATTGGATAGCATTTGTTGCCCACCTTTAACCCGTAGTAATCGATGGGCGATTTCGGCAGCAGGGTGCATCTCTTTTGCGAACCGTCCATCATCGAGACGCCGCCCCCGCTGTCTGCCGGGAGTGGGGTGCCGACCCAGCCGAGGGGGACGTTCAGGGTGGTGAACTGCAACTGGAGCGCGGCCAGTTCGTCGGAAGTCATTGGGCGGAGGCCGTCGGCGTTATCCTGCGCAAAGGCTTCGGCCTGGGCAACCAGCGCCTGGCGCACGACCGGTTCGCGCCACAGGGTTTGGGTCAGCGCCAGGGTATCGGCGTTCAGTACGATGGCTATGGCAACCCCAATCACCAGGGACATTTTCTGGGCGTGACGCTTATACCAGCCACTTAATCGCTCCGTCCCATTGTCGAACCAATTTTCGACACTCTCGCGCGCCGCAGCGAGCGCATTCTCTCCCTTTTCTATGCCGAGCAGCAGGCTTTCGAGGGCCTGCTGCAACTGCGGGTTGGTCGCGCCCAAAACGGCTATTCCCTCCCGAATCTGCTCGAATGCAGAGGGTTCTTCTGCCCCGGCGGCCTGCCGGCGTTCGGCTTCGATTCCGGCTAAAATGTTATCCACATCCTGACCGGTCACTTCCACCCGGCTGAAGACTTGCTCGACGGCCTGCTGCATGAGCGGGTTCAGGCTGCCGAGTTTTTTCAACTCTGTTTTTACGCTGTCCACTGCGCTTTCCATCGCCGCTCCCCCAGCCCGGGTGTTGACGGCCTTGCGCGCCACCGCCAGCAGCGCCCGGAACTGCGCCTCGGCCCGGGCTTTTTCGTCCTTTTTGAGTCTTGCGATATCCGAACGCAATGTTTGGATTTGCTGCTGGAGGATGGATGACTTTTTGCCCGCGTTGACCAGGATGTCGAACAGGGCCAGCGAGAACATGCGCGGCGGGATATACGAAGGCCGCCGCAGGCTGGCTTCGTCGCCGCCGGTGTGCAGCGATTTAATCAGCGGGTGCTCGTAAAACTGGTCGGCCAGGGCCGGGTCGGACAGGAAGTTGCGGATGTGCGCTTCCAGCATTTTGGAGCGCCAACGCAGCCGCGCGCCCAGCCATTCCTGGATGTACATGACGCCGATGCTCAGCACCAGCCAGGCGAAGATGAGACTGATGAAAATTTCGAGGATGGTGAGAAGGGACATGGGGTCTCCTGTCTGAATCGTCTTTCCAGTATACAGGAAAATCTCCTGGCTGGGACGGTCTTATGCGCCGGGTTTTCAAGAGGAATGGTCGAGCGATTACCAGGGCTTGAAGAGGGAAGCCAAAAGGGGTGGAATTGCGTCGAGACTCTCCACTGCCACATCCGGCAGGGTTGGGCCGGGAACCTGGCTGCGGGCGCGGCGCTTTATCCAGATGGTGAACATCCCCAGCATTTTGGAACCGCCCATGTCGGCATCCAGCCGGTCGCCGACCATGGCGGCCTGGTCGGGCATGTAGCCCCAATGCGCCAGGGCCAGTTCGAAAATGCGCGGGTGTGGCTTGCGATACGAGCAGGCGGCGGAGGTCAGCACGAAGTCGAAATATTGCTCGATGTCGAATTTTTCCACCAACTGGAACACGTCACGGTTATCCCCGGCATTGGAGACCAGCCCCAGGCGATACCCAGTGGCTTGCAGTTCGGCCAGGGTGGAGGCAGCATCGGCCTCGAGCAGCCAGTTCTGCTGGGTAATGGCGTAGAAATCGTCCAGCGCGGCGCGCAAGATGTCTTCTGCAACGTCCGGGTGTCCTTTTTCGGCCAGTAATTGCCTCAGGACGGCGGTGGTGCTTAACTCGAACAGGTTGCGGTCACGGTCGACGTAATATTCGTCCAGTTTTTCGCGGAATTGAGCCCCAAAGGTATTGCAATCAATTGGCAGCCCGCTGAGGCAGAGCGAATCGGCCAACGTCCGGCCAGCGCGCTCGAAGATGGGCGGCCAGGGGTTGGGGGAATACATCAGAGTATCGCCGAGGTCGAATAAGACAGCCTGGAGGAAGCGGGGCATAATTTTGGAGTCAACCGGCCAGCCGGTTGAAATTTTCTTTAGTACCCTCTCTGGCGGTCCACCAGGTTGTAGAGCGTCAATCCGCCCAGGTAGCGCAGCAGGTTTTCCGAAAACAACCGCATGGCCCGTTCCGTATAGTGCGGACTGCCGCCGGAGATGTGCGGGGTGACGATGACGTTGGGCATCCCCCAGAGCGGGCTGGAGGCGGGCAGGGGTTCTTCGGGGAAGACATCCAGCGCGGCCCCGGCCAGTTTCCCGCCCTTCAGGGCGCTTACCAGCGCCGAATGGTTGACCACGCCGCCGCGTGAGACATCTATCAGGAATGCGCCCGGCTGGAGGGCTTGCAATATGTTCTCGCCGATGAGTTCGGTGGTTTCC
>DAOTZM010000293.1:0-2453 GCA_034434035.1 Anaerolineales bacterium | reverse complement strand
CCCCTGCCAGTCACTTTTTTGGAACCATTGGCACCCTGACCGTTGTGTGGAGCTTTGTCAACCCCACCGACGGCGCGAACACCGTCTCGCAGGGTATGAACATCGTAATTGGCTGTTAGCCGGATATGCAAATGACCCTTTGCCCGCGCCCGGCCCCGGGCTTCCAAATGGAAACCCTGGAAGGCGAAATTGTCCTGCTCCACCCGGCGCGCAACCTCATCCTTTATAGCAACCAGGGCGGCGCGCTCATTTGGGGCTTGTGCGACGGGCAGCGTTCGGTGGCTGAGATTGTAGAACTCCTCGGCGCGGTCTATCCCGAATCAGCGGATGACATCGCGGTTGATGTGCCGCAGACCATTCAGGAATTGTTGGCGCGCGGGGCGCTGGTTGCGGCGTGAGCGGCTGCCTGTCCATTCAATTCGGCGGGAACGCTGTCCGTTTCACCACCGATAGCCAGGCCGTTTTAGAGGCCCTCACGGTTCATCTCAGGCACTGCCTGGCTGAGGCCGCCCCCGCCCTGGCTGATTTCCAAATTACCGCCATCACAGAGACTGTTTTTCAGGTTTTTGTCGATGGCGGTGTTTTATACTCTCGCCTTGAGTTCGGGCAAGTTTTGCAAGTGCTGATGCAGGAGGCTCTCGCCCGGCTAAACGGCGCATACGCTTCCGGCCCGGTATTTCACGCAGCAGCGCTGGCCGATGCGCGGGGCGGGGTCATCCTGTGCGGGCAGAGCGGCAGCGGCAAATCCACACTGGCGGCCTGGATGTTGGCCTCGCGCGGCTTTCGCTACCTGACCGACGAGGTCATCGCCTGTTCCGAGGACGGCGGGCAAATCAGCGGCTTCGCGCGTTCCCTGGTGTTGAAAAAAGGTTCGGCCTTTCTGTGGCAGCGCTTCGTGGGGGAGGAGGGGCGCAAGGGCCTGCTGCGCTTCCCGGATGGCAGCGCCTGGATTGAGCCTTTGTTGCTGAACAAGGATGGACTCTCTCTCCAGGCTATTCCCCGGCTGCTGCTCTTCCCGCGCTACCTCCCGGATGCGCCCTTGCGCGTAACCCAACTGACTCCGGCGGAGAGCCTGTTCCGCCTGCTGCAAACCCTGGTGAATGCCCGCAACCTGCCCGGAGCCGGGATGGCAAGCGCCGCGCGCCTGGCGCGCCGGGTGACTGCCTACAGCCTGGAATATTCCGACCTGGAAACTGCAACCGCATGGATTCGACAAGCCTGAACCAGATTTGCCGCCTGATGGCTTTGTGCGCGCGCGTGGGGCGGCATCCGCGTTTCGAGCAAGAATTGACCCGTCAATTGCGCGATTTTACCGCCTGGGAGGCGTTACCCGCCCAGGCGGAACTGCATGGGATGGGGCCGCTGCTCTGGCATCACCTCCAGGGGGCCGACATCCCGGAATCGACCCGCCGCGCCCTGCGCGGGCTGTATCTGCGCGACCGCGCGCTCAACCAGGTTCACACGAAAACGCTGTTGGAATTGCTGGATTTGTTGGGGCAGGGCGGAATCCGTCCGCTGGTGCTGAAAGGGCTGGCGCTGGCCTGGCAGGTTTACCCCGACCCGGCCCTGCGCCCGGTCAGCGACATCGACCTGTTCCTGGTGAAGGAGGACCTGCTGCCGGCGGTGGACATCATGCGCCAGGCTGGCTGCCGCTTCGAGGACCTGCCTGCGCGCCCGGCGAGCCTGCCGAAAGGGCTGAACGCCGATTCCCCGCCCCGCGATGGGGTTTCGACCCACGTCGAACTGCATCACTACGACCCGGCGCATCGCACCATCAATGACAACTCCCCTGACGACGAATTCCGGGATATTCGAGAACCACCGCAGCGACTAACTATTGAAGGCTGTGACGTTTACACCACATCCCCGCTCGATACGCTGCATTACCTGATGCGCCACCTGACCCGGCACCTGCTCGACGCCCGCGCCGACCGCCCGCTGTCTTTCAAATGGATGGCCGATATCACCAGCCTGGTCGAACAGCAGGCCCGCGATTTGGATTGGAAGGCCCTGCTGCAACGCGACCCGGCCTTCCTGAAGCGATTGTCCGTTTTATATAGCCTGACGCCCCTCCCCGATGGCTATGAGACCGTACTCCCGCTCAAGAAAAGTGTGAGCATGGGCGGCCTGGGGCAATACCCGCGCGGCTGGCCGCAGTGGCCCTTTCCCAACTGGGCGCAGGTCGGTTTCTGGCGTTATGTGCGTTTGACCTTTGCGCCGCCCGCGGAATGGTGGCTTCGGTTAGTTTACGGCATCGATTCCGGGCCGGTCGCCTGGCATGGGCAGGTCGTGTATCGCCTGCGCCTGCTCCAGTTGATGGGCTGGGCGCTGGCGCGCCGCCTGCCCTTCGTTCGGCGCTATTGATAATAGACATTATCGGCAATAAAAGCTTGGACGCGGACGAGAACGGACAAGAGCGGATTTTAAGATTTTTCTCCGCGTATTCGGCTCTT
>DAOTZM010000292.1:0-7289 GCA_034434035.1 Anaerolineales bacterium | reverse complement strand
GCGGGCATTTTTTGATTCAGACCGTTCTCGAAACCTGGCAGATTTCTCCCACTTGGGGCTGATTATAGGCGCTTTTGGGGCGTGGAGGAAGGGTTTTTGCGCAAGATGACGCATTTTACTGCTCATTTTCAATGCCTTTCTCCCACTTTGCCCCTGCCCGCGCCCCCCCCCGCCAAACAGGGCCCTTTTTCGTCCCAACCCGCAGGGGGGTGCGCGAACCGGCGCTAGACAATCATTACCCCGGGCTGGGGGGTCACTTTGCCCTGGCCCAGGCAGCGAACTTTTTCGCGGCATGCGCCGCACAACAGGTACACGCGCAGTGAATCTTCTTTCAGGTTGATTATTTTTTCAACTTTCTTGAGCAGGCGGCCCAGCTCCGCGGCGTCCAGGTAAGCCTCGAAGACCGAATCCTGTACCCGCTCGCCAATCGCTTCCATCGCCTTGGCGATTTTTGCCAGACGCTTCGGGTTGGCGATATCATACGCGAGAAGGTAAAACAATCGTTCGGACATCTTTGGATTTTAGATTGGGGATTGAAGATCGAAGATTGAAGATTGGGAAAATCTACAATCTACAATCGAAAATCACCTGAACCCCATGCCCTTGAAGTTTGGATCGCCGCTCTGAATGCAGGCGGCCGCCTGGCGGGCTTGTTCGATGATGCATTGGCGCAGCGGGAACTGCATGGCGCGCAGGGGGTGGGTGAATTTGGCATCCATGCGCCCCTGGTAGGCCGCCAGGAAGCGCCGCTGGCCGCCCGGCCCAAGCACAACAGGGCGTTCGGGCGGGCCGGGGGTAAAGTCTTCCGGCGTCAACTGGCCGCCGTTCAGGCACCACAGGACAATGCCATCCACCACCGGGCGGAATTCCTCCATCAGGTCTAACCCCATCGCGGGGCGATTGTAGGCCACCTCGTGCAAGAAACCGGCGTAGGGGTCCAGCCCCACGGTTTGGGCTGCGCTGGCGCAGGCCTCGGCCAGCAGGGTGTAGCCAAACGAAAGCAATACGTTCACCGGGTCGCGCGGCGGGCGGCGGTTGCGGTCGTCGAACTTCCATTTTGGGTCGAACAAACGCCGCAAGCCGCGAAAGTATGCCGCCGTGGCGGCCCCCTCCACGCCCAACAGCGAGGAAAGGGCGGTTTTGCGCTCGATGTTCTCAATCGCTTCGCGCATCTGGGCAATCACCGCCTCAATTTCGGCATCGCCGCGCTCGCGGTTGTGGCGCATGAGCAGGGCGCGCTGGTGGGCCAGCTTGGCGCGCGCAAAGCATTTCGCCATCGCCAAAACAAACCCTGGCTCGCCCAGGCGGGCATATTGCGCCCGGCGCAGCGGTACATGCGGCGTAACATGCCCGACCAGCCGCCCGCGAAATTCACCGCGCTGGCTCAGGAACACCACTTCGGTATTCTGGCTCAGGAAGGCGTCAATCGCGGGCGTGGTCAGGCCGACGTTGCCGAAAATCACCACCTGCTCCACCTGCGCCAACGGCACGCTCAAAAGGATTTCAGATTTTTGATTTGAGATTTCAGGCTGCGCTTGCGCGTTTTCATCGGCGGGCAAGGCATCCGGCGAAAAATCGCGTTCCACCTGCGCGCGCCGGTTGCGAATACGAATTTTTGTCTGTTGTTCAACAAGATATAAGGCTGGCATCTTCTCCCTCCATCAGCGTTGTTAAGGTTCAGGGATTTTCGTTGTAGATTGTAGATTGCAGATTTTAGATGGGTGTGTTTCAGATTGCAGATTTTAGATCTTCAATCTTCAATCTCCAATCACCGATCTACTCTGCCCCAGGCCCTGCGCGGCGCCGGCTCCCACGCCAGAAAACTGGGCAAAGGCCGCCAGGGTATGCGCCTGCCCCAGCCAAAACTTATCGGGGTTGGTGGCAGTAAATGTCACCTGGCCCACGGCCCCAATCCGCAGCCCGCCATCTTTAAGCGGCACGGGGCGACTCTTGAGGTCGAAGCGGCTCACCGCCAGGCACTCCTGCGCAAAACGGCGCAACTCTGGCCCAAACGCCAGCGGGGCAAAAGCATTCCACTTCTCCAGCAAACTGCCAAACACCAACTCCGGCGCAGGCAGGGCATGAGAAATCCCGCCGCTTTTGAAGACGACCGGACTGGTGAACTGGAATGTCACCCGGCGCGGCACATCCACCCCCGGCAGGAAGCGGCCCCCCAGCGCGGCGTAGGACGCGCTCCCCGCCCAGGGCTTGTCTTCCGCTTTACAGGCCGCCGCCAGCACCCGAAACGGAACGTGGTCGAGTTCCAGGCTGGAGCCGGCGGCCGTATCTGCGAAATCGAGCAGCAGCCCGGTCAATTCTGGCGTGAGCGATGTCCAGCGCAGCGAATAGGTCTGCTCCGCCAGCGGCGCGCCGCGCTTGCGCTCGAAGCGTCCCAACAAATTGGAGACGGTATAAGGCCGCAGGGCCGATTCTTCGTGCAAATGAGCGGACAGGGTCTCGTCGCGCCCGGCTACAACCTTCAACAAGGCCGCCTGGGCCGCCCGTCCCCACCAACGCGGGTATTCGACCCGTTCAGGGGGAACTTCGACAGGGGTAAGGGTGAGAACGAGGGAAAGTAAGTCCATGGTTGATTGTAGATTTGAGATTGTAGATTATAGATGGCAGGCTGCCCGGTCATTGGCCGCCACCGAAGTTGCCGGGCGAAGCAGCTGTTACCCTGCTCTAGAATCTTTCCTTCCGGGCTGCATCGCGCAGGGCCTGCAAATTGATCACCTCGGCCACCTCGAAGCGCGGCGGAATGGAACCTTCTACCGGGCGCAAGCGCAAAATTGGCGGAAAATAGCCCATGCGGCCGTGCAACTCGGCCAGGGTCATGGCCGCAATGTAGTTGAACGAGGGCAGGTTCACCAGAATGCCGTCCGTCTGCCACTCCTGCGGGCTGAGCGTCACTGCCTCCAGCACCTTCTGCAACTGCGGCTGGAACGGCTGGCTGTGGTCGAAATGGATGGGCAAATCGACCACCTGCGCCACCTTGTTCCTGGTCAGCGCTTCGATGGTCTCGAGGTGTTCGGGGGTGAGGGGGTGGGAGAAGTTCAAGAGAATCATTTTTTGATTTCCGATTGGGGGATTGGAGATTTTAGGTTGGAGATTGGTAATGGCTCTCATGTATAATTGAATCAGAAAGATGTCATAATGAGCGACAAGCGAGGAAAATCATGCAAGCATTTCGCACTGAAACAAAATTATCACAAAATGGAAAACTTTCACTCAAAGGTCTGCCGTTTCGCAAAGGCGAGCAGGTTGAAGTGATTATTTTAGCGCAGACGCCAGCCCCGGCCCGCAAACAGTACCCGTTACGCAACAAACCTGTCACCTATCACCAACCGTTTGAAGGCGTGGCCGAAGCGGAATGGACGGCCCTGAAATGATAGTGCTGGATACCCATGCCTGGATTTGGTGGGTGCACGATGAAAACAATCTCAGCAAAACCCAGCGCGAAGCCATCGTGGCAAACGAGGAAAGCGGCCTGGGCATTTGCGCCATTTCGCTGTGGGAAATTGCCAAACTGGTCGAATACAAACGTCTTGAACTTCCCTGCGAACTGCCCGAGTGGTTCGAGCAAGCCACCAACTACCCTGGCATCACCATCCTGCCGCTAACACCCGAAATCGCCATCGAGTCCACCCGCCTGCCGGGCGAATTTCACCGAGACCCCGCCGACCAGATGATAGTTGCCACTGCCCGGGTTTATCGGTGCCCGCTGGTTACATCGGATGAGAAGATTCTGCACTATGAGCATGTCGAGACGGTAGGTTGATGTAAACACTTCGACTTACGGTTTTCGCTTTGCAATGGGTGATTGTGGGGCAAACTTATGACTTGTGGTCAGGCCAGGTTCCACAGGGCGGCAAGTGCGCGTAGGCCAGGCATGACATCTTTTTCGGCTTTTTTCTGAATACTCGGTAAAGGAAGCGGGGCTTTCTGGTGCTCTGCATGGTCGAGTCCGTTGCGTACAACCTCCAACGCTCCCCAGGTTTTTTTGAGCATATCACACTCATCCCAAGTTTGATAGATTGTTTGGCCCGAAGGGTTCAAATCGTCCACGCTAAACTCGCGCGGCTCTTTGGGGTGCGGGCCTCCTACTTTATTGAGACCCGAAACAGCACGCTCATACTCTTCTCTCACGCCACGCGCAAAACTGTCGGGATTCAATATGCCTGATAAGCGGTATTGCACGCAATCTATCAGGAATTCGCGCGCTAGACTCATTGCTTGAATGAGTTGTTTATTTTCGTAGTACCACTCAATCAGCCTGTACTCAGAACGCAACACCTGTTCCGGGTCGTCAGGAAATTTTGCCTGAAACTGTCCAAATTCCCGGTTGATTCGCTCATTTAGAACGCGGAAAGGGCGCGCCCGCGCCGCCATTTCTTCTTCTGCGGCTTGCAAAGCCGGGAAAAGCCCAGGTGCGTTTTGCATGAGGGTAAAGGGCTGGCAAAGCAGGGCTGCTTGCGAAACGGTTTGGAGCGTATCTGCTGCTTTCTGAAGTTTACCTTTTTGACGCAGAAGCGTGGCTAACTGACGCGCATTGCCGGTCTGGACGAATTGTTCGGTAGCGGTAAGCCAATCGAGCAGGCTTACGAATGGGGTCAGGTCAAATATCGGGGAGCGATTTTCCGCATCGCGCGCATCCCAGGCCCCGTACAAAACATTCTTCACATTGACTTTTTTGGCTGATTTCAAGTACGCAATTGCCAAAAACGAAAGAAACGGCAGGGAGCGGAATGAGTTGGTAATATCGAAAATTACCTGCTCGTTTTCCTCTACCGCATTGGTCAGCGCATCGAAAATTTCCCAAAGCTCATGTTCCTTATGACCTTCTGGGATGGGCAGCGGCTCAAAAGATATGCTGTTTTGCTCGAATCGCCTTTTGAGTTCCTGCCAGTTTTTCGATTTTTCACCTTCACGGGCAGTTGGGGTCAGGCAAATCAGGATTTTTTCAGGCTGAACGAAATGAGCCACTGCTTCAGGGAAAAATTCGGTTTCTTTTTCCTGATCATTCCAAAAATATCTGGTTTTTGAATAATTGTTCACGCCCAGAAAGCTTATGACTTTCATCGCGCCTCCAAATTATGTATCACTCAATCTCCACCAGCACCCAGCCGAGGGGCAAAGCGGGCAATTCTCCGATAATTTCGCCCTGCTGGCTGCGCCGATAGGCCATCGCAATGCGGCGGCTGACGGGAAAATCCTGCACAGTATTGATTTTATGCCCGCGCCCCACATCCCAACCCCCCTGATTCCTGGGTTTCAAGATGGTGCGCATGAAACCTTCATCCCGCTTCAGGCGCGAGCCGAAGGTTTTTTGCTCCCAGCCGCCGCCCCAGCCCAATTGCAGGAAGAAAGCGTTTGGGGCAAGCGGATACTCCAGCATCCCCTGATAGTGCGCCGCCAAATTTTTGCCGTCGGTCATCCCTTTTGCCCAGGCCAATTCGCGCTGAATGGCGTTCCGGCTATGCTGACGTGCAGTTTCGGCAAAGTTGAGCAAGGCATCGCCGTTGGGCAGGTATAGTTCACGCGCCTTTGCCCACTGCGAAAAGAGAACCGTATCCAGTTTGAGTTGGGTTTCGATGACCGTATCGCGGCGGATGGCTTCCATTTCCACCGGCGAGCCGGGCTTGCCGCGCTGGGTCAGCACGCGCGCATTGACCAGCATCAGCGCGGCGATATCCAGCGGTTGGCTGTCGCTGGTTTGCAAAACGCGCAACAGGTCGTTATTGGGATTCTTGCCAAACAAATCGCGCTCGTAGCCCGAAGCGGCAAATTTGGGGCTTCCGCTTAATTTACCAATTTCCGGGCGCAGTCCTTTCTTCTCCCACAAATGCCAGCCAAGCGCTGTGCGCAGCGCGCCTTTGACGGTTGTGCCGGGCAGGTAAGGATGGTCGAAAGCATCTTTGAGTTGTTCGCGCAGCACCGCTCCTTCGGCAGACGATTTTGGCGTGCCTTTCAGGATGTAGCGGAAATACGGGCTGTTATCGGTGAAGTCTTGCGCTTTGAGCAATTGCGCCGGTTTGACGCGCGCCAGCATTTCTGCCACGCGCGGGTCTTCCACTTGCTGCGCTTCAAGCAGGGCGTTTTCGTTGATTCGCCAGGTGCGCCCGTTGTGAACGGCATAGTCGTAATCTCGCAGCATCTCGCGCCCGTTGCCAATGTGCAGGGGCGTCAGGACGGTGATTTTCAGGCGGCAGGTTTTGAAGTCGTATTTACTCATGCGTCACCTTCCGTTTCCAATCCAGCGCAACGGCAAAGCCGGGGCGATAGACGGGATGTTCAATCGTCTCGCCGTTTTTGGCGTCGTATTCCGGGCGAACATCTACCGCGCCGCCCTGCGGGTTGCCGGCAATCAGACTGCCTTCTGCTGCCAGCCACAGGCGTTTGCGGCGTTGGGCGGCGTTCCCGGGCGCGCGCAGCCAGCCTTCCACCGCTTCCAGTTTGTAAGCCGAATTTTGCAGCAGGGCGGTTTCGGCTTCATCTCTGGGGTGCCAGCGGCTGAGCAGGCAGGCGCAGGTTTGCGGGTCGGGCAAGTCACGTTGAATTGGGTCGGTTTGGGCAAATGTGAAATGCCCATAGCCCGCCGCGCGCTCCCCGCCCAAGCCCGCATCGCCCAGCGCGGTGAGCAGGCAGGGCAGGTTTCCAACCTGTCCCGCCGCGCCAAACCACAGCCCGCAGCCGGCATTGAACAAGACGCGCTCCGACTGGAACAGGTTGGACGCCGAACTGACCCGGTCCACGGTCACGCGCGGGGCGGTTTGTGTGGTCACCACCGTCTTGCGGCGCAACCGCCACCGTTTGTCTTGGGGCAATTGCCAATCTTTGGGCAGGCGGGTTACTTCTTCCGGCAATAACCAGAACGCGCCGCCTTGCAGGGCAATTCCGTCTTTGGGGTCTTCGTATTCCTCTTCGGGGAAGAGAAACTTGTCCAGATAATCACCCTGCGCGGCTTTGAGCAAAAGCTCTTCGGAGAGAAAGCGAATCTTCTTCAAGCGTTTGCCTGCGCTTTCGGCTTTGAGTGTGTCTTCGGTAAATAGTTCGCGCAAATCCACCGGCTTGGGGTAAAAACGCACCCCGCCCGCAAACGGAAAAGCGGAGGTAACCCGGAAGGCAGGTTCACTCTCGTTGGGCAGAATCTCGCGCACCTCCCGGCCCAGGTGCCGCCAGGTATCGAGCAGGGAGGCAAACAGCGTATCGGACGGCGCGGTCTCGCGTGACTCTTCCAGGCTTTCCACCCCGCTCGCGCCAATGTGCAGCCCGCGCGGGAAGGTGAGATG
>DAOTZM010000291.1:0-3920 GCA_034434035.1 Anaerolineales bacterium | reverse complement strand
GTTCACATTGGACAGGTTCTGGATAAGTTCAACGACGACCACAGTCAGGATGGCAATCGCCCAAATCGTCGGGTGAAACTGGAGCGAATCTGTCGTATGCCATAAAACCAGCCCGTATCCGGCCAGGATGAGCAGCATGTAAGCATAGCCGACGATTCTATCCCACAATACGCTTTTTATTGCGACGGCCAGCATGAAGATGACGCCGGGAAAGACCATCATGCTGGCAGGCAGCCAGGCGAGCGCGGCAATCGAGATGCTGGCATTGATAAAAACCAGCGGCCATTTCAGGCGCGGGTTTTTGGGCGGCAACTTTTTTCGCCATGCCAGCGCGGCTGAGGCATAAACGAGACCAAAGATTCCCAGGCCGGCAGCCCGGTCCCGGTTTTCAGTCTCAGGAACTTCGATGAAAGCGTAGAGAATGACCAGGACGCATAGAATCGTGATTCCCAGCAGGGAGGGCGTGATGATTTGCCGGACTTCCTGCGTAGTCAGGTTCTGCGGGGAGGAGATGCGGCGCAGCATGTTTACAAGAGGCTGTCCAATGTCCCGTCTTCGGTCATTTTTGCAAATTCTTCTACGATGTCTGGGTCGAATAAAATATCCGCTTTTTCGCGCAGGTAATCCACTGCATCCATAGCCGGGATGGGTTTGCGGTAGGGCCGTTCGCTGGTCAGCGCATCGAAAGCGTCGACGACGGCAAAAATGCGCGCCATAAGCGGGATGTCATAGCCTTTCAGTCCAATCGGGTATCCTGTGCCATCCCAGCGTTCCTGGTGATAGCGGATGACCGGCAGGGCGTCTTTCAAGAAAGGGATGCCCTCGATGATTCGCGCGCCGATGTCGGGATGCAGGCGCATCGTTTCCCATTCGGCGGGGGTGAGCGGGCCGGGTTTGAGCAGGATGGTGTCGCTGATACCGATTTTGCCGATGTCGTGCAGGATAGAGCCGCGCTCCATCACTTTGGCCTGTTCGGGCGTGAATCCCAAGCGTTTTCCCAACTCGGTCGCCAGGCGCGAGACTCGCAGGCTGTGGCCTTCTGTTTCGCGGTCGCGCGCATCCAGCGCGGAGGAGAGCGCGCCCAGGGTTTGGTCGTAAGTGATTTCCAGTTCACGGTAGGCCGCTTCGATTTGTTCGGCCTGTTTGCGTGTTTCGACGAGCAGGATGCCGCGTTCGAGGGCGATGGCGGCCTGGTTTGCCAGTGAGTGCATGGTATCGGAAAAGCGGTTGCTGGCCGTCTGGCTTTCATCGACATCCACCCAGAGCGCGCCATATTGGCGGCGCGGGGTTTGCAGGGGCAGGCACATCCGCTCGGTGTTATTTTGTCCCGATGTAATGATGGTGTGGCCGCTCTCCAGCGCGTCGTTGATGAGTGACATGGGGTGCTGCGAGCCGGGATGCAGCCCACTGTCGTCGATTTGCACGCGCACTTCCACATCCTTTTCAGGAGAGAGCAGCACAATCCCGGCGGCGGCGGCCTTGCTGAGTTGGAACGCGGTTTCCGCGATGGCGCTGGCGGCATCTGAAAGTTGCTCGGAAAGCAAGACTTTGGTGCTTAATTGGTAAAGATGCGTGGCGGTTGCAAGCATCGAGCGCAACTCCTGGTAGAGCCAGGTCGCCTCGATGGCGGCGGCAGATTGCGTTGCCAGGAGGGTTATCAGGCCCTCATCGCTTTCGGAAAATAAGTTGTTGCCCTGTTTTCCAAAGGCCAGGATAGCCCCGATGGAGGACTGCCGCAGACGGATGGGGATGGCCAGCAGGCTGCGCAGTTCATTGCTGCCGGTGGGAGTGTTGCTGAATTTTTTGCGCACATCCCGCAGGCGGACTGCTGTCGCGCTGTTCAGGATAGCCTGGATGAGGGTATTCCCGCCTGGGTCGGTTCCCAACATCCCCAGCAGGGTCGGGGCGTAGCCGATATGCGCTGTGCGGGTGAAGCCGCCAGCCTGGTCGACCAGGGCAACGAAGGTGAAATGCGCGTCGAGGGTGTTTTGCGCTACCTGCGCAATCTGCTTGATGACTCCCTCGACATCCAGCGTGGTCGAAAGGGTGATGCCGGCGTTAATCAGGCTGGTCAGGTGTTGGTCGTGTTCGCTGCGAATCCAGGAGGTGATGAGCTGGATGGCGACCGTTTCCAGGGTACGCATGTCGCTGTCATCGAAATAGTTGACATCCGGGTGGTCGACGATGATGACGCCCCGCAGGCGGTTGTTGTGCAGGAGCGGCACGACCAGTTCGGAGCGCGCGTCATTGTTTTCGAGGTGAAGATAGTCGGGGTCGAGGCGCGTGTCGGATGCGATTTGCGTCCTTCGTGACCGGGCAGCGCGCCCGATGATGCCGGTGGTAATGGCCTGCCGGTATCCGGGTGGGATTTCGATGGCGTTCGGGCCGCTAGCCGCCAGCACAACCATCTCTGCGCGCGCTTCGTCATACCGTAATACCGATGTCAGGCAGCTGCCAAGCGCGTTTTGGATGGCGTTGGCGGTCAATTGCGCGGCGACAGGCGGGTCGAGGACGACTTCCAGGCTGCGGTTCAGGTCGTGGAGCAGGCTCAACTGGGCAACGCGGCGTCTTTCTGCCGCCAGTTGTTGGGCCAGGAGGGTTTCATAATCCCGGCGCGTGTCCACAATATCGCTGATATAACCCTGCGATGTTTCGAACGGCTCCAGCAGGCTGTTGGCAAAGCGTTTCCAAAAGCCCGTCGGCCTGGGGAGGGGTTGGGTGATATTTTTCGAGCCGGCCAATCCCGAAAACGCGCCATTAATGGACAGGTTAACCCAGACGACGGTTAAGATACCCAGTGAAGCCATAAAGTTGAAAAAAATTATCATGACCTGGCGGATTGCGTGCGAAACCTCCGGCGTGACATTCAGTCTGAACTCGATATAGCGAATCATCCAGACCAGCAGCACCAGCAGCGCCGCCTGAGATAGGGCCGTCAGGCGAAAAAAACGCCTGCCGATATCCACAGCCTGGCGCATGATGACCCGCTTCCATGGGATGAATTCGTTGAACGTCAGGGCTGTGCCGACACTGACCGCAATGCCCAGGTGGGGCAGTTCGAAGGGCGGGATGAATGGCAGTATCCAAAGAAGCCAGGGCAAAGATAGGAAACGGCCTGCTTTGCCCCGGTAGAAAGCGGGGAAAACACCCATCGTCAGGCTGACCAGGCCGCTCAAAGTAAAAAGTATCCCGAATATAGTGCTGACGCCGGTTAAAAATTCATAGGTGGGCGCGGCGAGCAGGGACGCAGGCTGCCACAACAGGCCAATCCCAACCGCCAGGTTGACCCATTGCATGATGATTACCAGCCAGTCTCGTTTGGGTCTCCACCAGTTGCACAATACAAAAGCCAGGCTGAGCGCAGAGAGGACAACAGCCTCGATAACCAGGTTGAATTGGAAGTAGGCCCACGCAATCATCGCCAGCATCACGGCAGCGGCCAGATTGAATATGGATTGTGTCGAAGGCGGGGAGTCCAATAAGACCGATGAAGCCAGCAGGATACCGTGCAGAAAGAATGCTGCGCCGAGCAGGTCTGTAACCAGGGGGGGCATGGCGGCCAGGAACCCCACTTTTTCATAAGGCGCAAGGAACAGGAATTGGGCTGCGAAAGCCAGTAAAAACAGGCCGCTGGTCACCAGGGAATAATTTTTTCTTGATTTCATCATGATAGAGGATAGCATAGGTATACCTTGCTGGCAAGAAGTTGGAAATAGCGTGTAAAAATGATGGCTGCGCAGGCGCGGCCTGTAATTTGCGCAATTCTTCACGCGATGGGTTATAATTTTTCTGATTCTGCTGGTTTTTGTGGTTTTACGGCTTTGCCCGGTGATGAATCACCGGGCCAGGCGGCAGCGCCCTGTGAACAGGGCTAAAAAGTCCGATTGATCGGACGCTGCGTGACAGCCCGGACGTTTACG
>DAOTZM010000290.1:0-15623 GCA_034434035.1 Anaerolineales bacterium | reverse complement strand
GTTCAGTGTTCAGTGTTCAGTGTTCAGTGTTCAGTGTTCGCAGATTGCTGTTGGCTAGATACTGCTCACTGAATACTGTTTACTGGACACCAATTACTCTTCGACGAGTTCGAGCATCACCATTTCAGCGGCGTCACCCTGGCGCAGGCCAAGTTTCAACATGCGGGTATAGCCGCCGTTGCGGGAGGCAAAGCGGGGAGCAATGTCATCGAACAGTTTTTTGACGACTTCATTGCCGCCGCCCAATTTGGACGCCACCAAACGACGGGCATGGACTTTCGCCGCATCCTGCGCTTCCGCCGAACGGCGCGCGATGGTGATGATGCGTTCCGCTTCGCCGCGCACCGCTTCCGCTTTGGCGCGGGTGGTGGTGATGCGTTCGTGCGTAAACAATTGTTTGATTAGGTTGCGCCGCAGGGCAATACGCGCGCCCTTGCTGCGCCCAAGTTTGTATCCTGCTACCTGATGTCGCATTTTCAATTACTCCGCGTTAATCGGTTGGTCTTTCATGAAGCCTTTTTCGACCATCTTCTGGCGCAATTCGTCAAGACTCTTCTCGCCGAAATTACGGATGGACATAACGGCCTGTTCGCCCTTCTCCAGAAGGTCGAGAACGTCGCCCACTGTCGTAATGCCGGTGCGCTTGAGTGAATTGAAGACGCGCACCGAAAGGTCGAGGGCTTCCACGGGGGTTTCAGCCACTTCACTGCTCAAACGCAAACTGGAGGCTTCCTTCTCCATCGTGATGGTCAGAGTTTCTTCGCTCACGCCGGCGATGAAGCGCAGGTGTTCAATCAACGTTTTTGCGGCGGTGCTGAGGGCGCGTTCGGGCGAAACGGTGCCATCGGTCCAAATTTCGAGGGTCAATCGGTCGTAGTTGGTGCTTTGCCCGACACGGGCGCTGCTCACTTCCCAGTTGACGCGCTTGACGGGGCTGAAGATGGCATCCACCGGCAATTCGCCGATGGGCAGGTGACCGGCGCGGTCGTTGGCGGGGGAATAACCTCGCCCGCGTTCGACGGTAAATTCCACATCCAGGCGAGTTCCAGGGCTGTCCACTGTGAACAGGTACAGGTCGGGGTTGATGACATCCACTTCCGACGGCGCGATGATGTCCGCCGCCGTGACCATTCCCTCCCCGCGCACTTCGAGGTGCATACGGGTGGAATCCACGCCATTCAATTTCAGGCGCAACTGCTTGATTTGCAGCATGACCTGAATGACATCTTCCCGCACGCCGGGAATGTCGCTAAACTCATGCAGCACGTCCGAAATACGCACGGACGTTACCGCTGCCCCTTCGAGCGAAGAAAGCAGAACCCGCCGCAGGGCGTTACCTACAGTAACGCCATAGCCGCGTTCCAGCGGGCTGACAACAAATTTTCCGTAATTTCGAGCTTCGGCCTCGCGCTCGATTTTTGGCATAACCATGTTCGATAAGCCGGTCACGGTTCACCTCTCCCTATGTTGAAAAACAGGCACGATAAAGTCCCTTACTTTTTGTGGGGTTGTCCCAGGGACATACCGGGAGCCATTAGCGCGAGTAGAATTCGACGATGAGCTGTTCTTCCAGATTCCCGTCGATTTCAGCGCGCTCCGGCAAGCGTTGAACAGTACCGGTCAAATTCTTCAAATCGCGATTAAGCCAGGCCGGGAATGTGCGCTTTTCGGCAACGTCCTTCAACTCCTTGAAGTAAGTCCCGTCACTAGAGCCTTCGCGCACTTCGATAACATCCCCGCCTTCCAATAGCATGGAAGGGACATCGGTGCGGCGGCCATTGACGGTAAAGTGACCATGCGTCACCAGTAAACGCGCCTGGGCGCGGCTGGTGGCAAAACCTAATCGGAAAACGACGTTGTCGAGACGCGATTCGAGGATTTGAAGCAGGTTCAAACCCGTCAGGCCGCGGCGTTTCAGGGCTACTTCATAATAGCGGCGGAATTGGCGTTCCATCATGCCATATACGCGGCGGGCCTTCTGTTTGGCGCGCAACTGACGGGCATAGTCGGAGGCGCGGCCAGTGGCGCTGCGCGAGCGGCCACCGGACTTCCCATGCTGACCAGGGGCAAAGCTGCGCCGCTCGAATGCGCACTTGGCGGTAAAGCAGCGTTCGCCCTTCAAGAATAGTTTTTCGCCTTCACGCCGGCAAAGTTTACAAGCCGGACCAAGATATTTCGCCATATTTACTACCTCTCCAAACCTTACACGCGGCGCTTCTTCGGGGGGCGGCAGCCATTGTGCGGCACCGGGGTCTTGTCGGAAATCGAGCGGACTTTAACCCCCATAGACTGGACGGCACGAATGGCAGATTCACGACCCGGGCCGGGTCCCTTGACAATCAAATCCGCTTCCTGCAAACCCATCTGCTGCGCGGCCTTGATGGCCTGCTCAGCGGCCAGGCGGGCGGCAAATGGCGTGCTCTTGCGAGAGCCTTTGAACCCAGCCGACCCGGCGCTGCCCCAGGCAACCGTATTGCCTGCGGCATCGGTCACAGTCACAATCGTATTATTGAACGATGCAAAAACATGCACCTGGCCCGAAGATAACGAGCGCTTTGCTTTCTTTGCGCCGGTAGAACGGCGCGCCTGGCGTACACTCTGTGCCATAATTTTCTACTTCCTCCAGGATTACTTCTTCGCACCGCGGCGGCGTCCGCGCCCGGCAACAGTCTTCTTCGGCCCCTTGCGGGTGCGCGCATTGGTACGGGTGCGCTGTCCATGAACCGGCAAGTTGCGGCGATGGCGCATCCCACGATAGCAGCCAATTTCAATCAGCCGTTTGATGTTCAACTGCTGTTCACGGCGCAGGTCGCCTTCGACCACGAAGTTCTTGGAAATATATTCACGCAAGGCGGAAACTTCTGTTTCCGATAAGTCCTTGATGCGGGTATCAGGATTGATTTTGGTATCTGCCAAAATCTGGCGCGAACGGGTCAGCCCAATCCCATACAGGTAGGACAAACCAATTTCGACGCGCTTATTGCGAGGGAGGTCGATGCCTTCGATACGTGCCATAGTCTTTACCCTTGTCGCTGCTTGTGCTTGGGGTT
Organism: Anaerolineales bacterium; assembly: GCA_034434035.1. Taxonomy (GTDB): domain Bacteria; phylum Chloroflexota; class Anaerolineae; order Anaerolineales; family Villigracilaceae; genus UBA5195. The sequence goes on along the minus strand of DAOTZM010000290.1, from coordinate 12,573 downwards.
TTCGCAGATGACGTAGAGCCTGCCGCTGCGCTTGACAATCTTGCACTTCGCACAGCGTTTGCGAATGGATGGTGAAACTTTCATAAGTGCCTTTCTCCTTCAGGGACACACTGCTGCGCCCTGCGCAGCCGAAGTTATAATTATACTCGTTTCGTTACGTTCCGTCCAGAATTTGGTGTCGCGCCTGGGTCACAGGACAGTCAGGAGGAGGGGTTCCCCTTCGGTTACGGCAACACTATGCTCGAAGTGCGCCGTCAGCGAACCATCTGCTGACACCACAGTCCATTTATCCTTCAATACTTTCGTTTTATGCGTACCTACCAGTACCATTGGTTCCAGCGCGATGACCATTCCAGAGCGCAAAAGTACCCCGGTGCCAGGCTTCCCATAATTTGGAACCTGCGGCCCTTCGTGCATTTGACGCCCAACACCATGGCCAGTATATTCGCGCACGACATGAAAACCATGGCTCTCTACATGTTGTTGGATCGCCGCTGAAATATCGCCTGTCCGGTTGCCGGGCCGCATTTTGGAAATGCCAACCTGCAGGGCCTGCTCGGCGACTTCGAGCAATTTCCTGGCCTTTGGGGAAATCTCCCCCACCCCGGCAGAAAACGCCGAATCGGCCACATATCCTTCGAACACCGTGCCACAATCTACAGAGACGATATCTCCTTCTTTGAGTTTTCGGCTGGCCGTTGGAATTCCATGTACCAGTTCTTCATTGATGCTGACGGTAATGGAATTCGGAAATGGCGGATACCCGTAACCCTTGAAGGGCGATACAGCGCCGTGTTTCTTCAGCACTTCCTCGGCAGCCGCGTCGAGGTCTGCTGTCGAAACATCCGGCTGTAACATTTCACGGACAGTCGCCAACACCAATGCGTTGATTTGACCGGCTTCGCGCATGATTGCGATTTCTGCCGGGGTTTTCAGATTGATTTGACGAGCCCAGTCCATAAATTCACTGATTTCTGAACAATTACTAATGTTTCAGCGCAACCATTAATTGCGCCGAAACTTCTTCGATTGGCGCAAAGCCGTTAATCTCAGCCAGGACGCCGCACTCTTTGTAATAGTGGATTAACGGGGCGGTCTGGTTCTGGTAAACGCCGATGCGATGGACGACGGTCTCGGCCTTGTCATCTTCGCGTTGGTATAACTCGCCGCCATCAATATCACAGACGCCAACCTTTTTCGGAGGGTTGAAACGCTCGTGATAGACGCGCCCACAAACGCGGCAGGTCCAACGTCCCGCCAGGCGTTCTATCAGAACTTCGACCGGCGCAGTGATGAATGGGACCAGGTTGACTTTGCCGTCGAATTCTTTCAGCATTTCGCAAAGCGCGTCTGCCTGGGCCGGGGTGCGCGGAAAACCATCCAGGATGGCCCCATTGGCGCAATCCGAACGTAAAAAACGTTCCCGTATCATGGCGATAGTCAAGTCATCCGGCACCAGCTCGCCTCTGCTGATGTATGTTTTTGCCAACTGACCCAATTCGGTATCATTCTTGATATTCTCACGGAAGATATCTCCCGATGAGATGTGCGGCAGGGCGAATTTCTCTGCCAGCACCTTTGCCTGCGTTCCCTTTCCCGCCCCAGGGGGGCCAAGCAGAACGATGTATGTGGGCATCTATTCACCTTTTGTACTGGGTTAGCGAACCAAGATGGAATCCTGGTAGCCATGCAGTTTTAATTCAGCGTCGATGGTGGCAAAGGTCTCACGAACTACACCAACCACGATGAGCAGGCCCGAAGATGATACGAGGAACAAGTCCACGTTCGAAGAAGCCGCACCGATGTTGAACGATTGTAAAACCAGGCTCAACAAGAACGGCAAAATCGCAATCAAGCCCAGGAAAAGCGCGCCTGGCAAGGTGATACGGCGTTGCACTTTGGTCAGGTATTTCTGGGTGGGCGTCCCGCGGCTGACGCCAGGAATTTGCGCGCCAACCCGCTTCAGGTTTTCGCCGTAGTTTTGTTGGGTAAACAGGACATCCGTGTAGAAGAAGGTGAAAATCACTACCATCACGAAATACGTCACCCAATAGGTGGGAGAATTACCGCCAAAGGTTTGCTGGACACTCACCGCAAAATTATAGTAGGATGCGGTCGGGTCGGTCGCAAAGTAACTGGCCAATATCGCCGGGAATTGCAAAATGGCGCTGGCAAAGATGAGCGGAATCATACCGGCCATGCTGACCATCAACGGCAGGGAGGCCTTGACCGGCATCGACATACGGTTGCCCACCCGGCGGCCCGGGTACATCACCGGCACGTTGCGCCGTCCTTGCTGGACGTAGACAATCGCGAAAATGGTCAGGACAATGATAACCACCATCAACGCAAGCATTATCCAGCGATACTGTTCATCGGCGAGGATACCGCCCAGGTTGGTAGGCATTTGGGACACGATACCGGCGAAGATGATGAGCGACAAGCCCTGCCCGCGAATACCGTATTCAGAAATCAATTCACCCAGCCAGATGGCAAACATGGTACCGGCCATCATCGCCAGCAAAGCCGCCGCCGAAGGCAAGATTTGAGTGACAGAAAAACCAAAATCGAGAATGGTGCCGATCTGGTATTGCAAGCCAATCGAATTGAAGATATTAATCTGCCCAATGGCCGAAAGCGCAGACATCGGCACGACCAGGTAGTAGGTCCATTTCTGCATCCACTTGCGGCCTTCAGTCGGGTTTTCCTGCATCCGTTTTTGCAAGGAGGGGATGATAGGAATCAGCAACTGGATGATGATTTGGGCAGTAATGTATGGATATACGCCCATCGAGAGCAGTGAAAAGCGCGAAACTGTGCCGCCAGAAAGCAGGTCGAGGAAATTGAAGAAATTTCCACCGGACTGGCTGAGTTGGGCGCGCAACGCTTCGAGCGCGGCGACATTAATTCCCGGGACGGGGACATTCGACGCAAGGCGGTACAGCACCAGCAGCAACACGGTCACCAACAACATGCGGCGAATGTCTTCTGATTTCCACAGGTAACGCCAGGCTGACCAGGTATTTTTCATTGTGTCAGGTCTCCTGAAAGAGTCCCACGTTCTTTGTGGGAAGGATTAGCCTTCGATGAGTTCAACCGAACCGCCGGCGGCTTCAATCTTGCTTTTGGCGCCAGCCGAAACACGATGAACGCGCACCGTGAGCGGGATATTAATCTCACCGCGCCCCAGCACAACAATGGGGTTGCGCGGATTACGCAGCAGGTTCACACCGGCCAGGGCTTCAGGGGTCACATCCGCGCCCGCTTTGAAAGCCGCCAGCTGGTCGAGATTGACTTCGTTAAATTCCACCTGGAAAGGCGGGGTAAAACCTTCACCGCGCATGAAGGGCAGGCGTCGGAAAAAGGGCAGGTTGCCGCCCTGGCGATACAGGTTGCCTTCCTCGCCAGAACGCGCGCCCGCGCCTTTGGTACCGCGACCGGCAGTTTTACCCTGCCCAGCCGAAATACCACGCCCCACGCGTTTGCGTTCTTTCTTCGCGCCCGGATTAGGGGTCAAATCGTGGAGTTTCATCATCTCTCCTACTCTTCAATCTTCACAAGATGAATGACCGCGTTGAGCATCCCGCGCAAAGCGGGAGTATCGGCATGCTCAACCGTCTGATTCATGCGGCGCAGCCCAAGCGCCTTCACGGTGCGTTTCTGCGGCTCGGGAAAGCCAATCGGGCTTTTCACCAGCGTCACACGCAAAGTCTTAGTTTCAGTCTTTTCAGCCATGCTTCCTCCGTTCCCAGAACGGCATCAGCGCCTCGACGGGCTTGCCCCGGCGGGCCGCTTCCTGGGCGGGCGATTTGAGCGCGTCCAGCGCCTGGAAGGTCGCCATCACGCCATTCAACACGTTGGCAGACCCCAGGGATTTGGTCAGAATGTCGCGGACGCCCGCGGCTTCCAGAACGGCGCGCACGCCGCCAGCCGCGATAACGCCCGTACCGGGGGAAGCCGGCTTGAGCAACACTCTCGCACCAGCCACGCGACCGATAACTTCGTGGGGAATGGTCGTTCCAAAGGTAAACACCTGGCGCATATCTTTGCGGGCGCGTTCGGTGGCCTTGCGCATGGCATCCGGCACGGCATTCGCCTTGCCCACGCCCATCCCAACCTTGCCGTGTCCATCACCAATCACAACCGTGACACGGAATTGGAAGCGGCGGCCACCCTTGACAACTTTGGCGACGCGGGCAATCTCAATGACGCGCTCGTCGAGCTGTTCCTGTGATTCCATTTCCTGCATTTCATATTCCGACATAGCGTTCTCCAATGAGCCTTAGAATTTCAGCCCGCCATCACGCGCGCCGTCAGCCAGTGCCTTGACACGCCCCATGTAGCGGAAACCGCCGCGGTCGAAAACCACCGCTTCGATTCCCTTGGCTTTGGCGCGTTCGGCAACGGTCTTGCCAACCAGGGCCGCCTGTTCAGACTTTTTCAGGCCGTCTAATTTGGCGCGCAACTCTTTGTCGATGCTGGAAGCGGAAACCAGGGTGGTTCCTTCCACGTCATCGATAACCTGAGCATATACCTCGCTAACGCTGCGGAAAACGCTCAGGCGAGGGCAATCAGGGGTGCCAAAAACTTTCTTGCGAACCCGCAGGTGGCGTTTTTCGCGGGCCGCAGAACGAGTATTCTTCGCCATATTTTACTTCTTCCCTTTCCCAGACTTGCCGGCTTTGCGGCGGATTTTCTCGCCCAGGTAGTGTAAGCCCTTGCCCAGGTAAGGTTCCACCGGGCGAACTTCACGAATCTCGGACGCAGTCTGGCCTACCATTTCTTTATCATAGCCCATTACTTTTATTTGGCGCGCCTTGGCATCTACTTCGAAGGAGATTCCCTTCGGGGGGTCGAACTTCACAGGGTGGGAGTAACCCATGTAGAGCATCAGGCTGCCGCCGCTCATTTCAGCGCGGTAGCCAACCCCATCCCATTCGAGGATGCGCTCGAAACCGCTGCTCACGCCAACCACCATGTTGTTCAACACGGCGCGAGTCGTCCCATGCAGGGCGCGTTCGGCAGGATTGTCGGAGCGGCGGGTGACGGTAACCTGGCCGTTTTCCAGGGCAATCTCAACCAACGGGGAAAAACTCCGCTGCATTTCGCCCTTGGGGCCTTTCACCTTCACCGAATTGCCGCTCAAATCCACCTGCACACCGGCGGGGACGGCAATAGGTAATCGTCCAATACGAGACACGGCAATCCTCCTTACCAAACCTTGCACAAAATCTCGCCGCCAACGTTGAGTTGACGCGCGCGATGCCCGGTCATCACTCCCTTGGGGGTCGAAAGGATGGCAACGCCCATGCCCGACAAAACCCAGGGAATATCTTGTTTCTTGGTATACACACGGCGACCGGGACGGCTGACGCGCACAATGCCGCTCAAGACAGACTTCCGTTCGCGGCGCTCGCCAACATACTTGATTTTGACGCGCAGTACCTTCTGTCCCAGAATTTCACCGTCGACCACCTCGAAACCATCGAGATAGCCTTCTTCTTTCATAATCTTGGCAATTTCCGCTTTAATTTTCGAATGCGGCATCGCCACCAGCGGCTGACCGGTCGCCACGGCATTTCGTATGCGAGTCAGCATATCAGCAATCGGATCTGTAACGCTCATTTAAGCACCTCCACCCGGTTTACCACGATGACTTTACCACACCGGGGATTTTGCCTTCCAGGGCCAACTCGCGGAAGCAAATCCGGCACAGTCCAAAACGACGAATGTAGCCGCGCGGACGCCCGCAGCGATTGCAGCGGTTACGCACGCGAGTCGGGTACTTCCGACGTTGTTCACGATAGGTCATGCACTTCTTTGCCATAACTTACGCTTCCTTCCTGAAAGGCATTCCCAGGAAACGGAGCATCTCTCGTGAATGCTCATCATTCCCGGCTGTTGTCACAATGGTGATTTCCATACCGCGCAACTTGTCAATCTTATCGTATTCGATTTCAGGGAAAATCAACTGGTCACGCAGGCCCAGGGTATAGTTCCCACGACCATCGAAAGCGTCCGGCGAAACACCGCGAAAGTCACGCACACGCGGCAGGGCAATGTTCATCAAGCGATCGAGAAAAGCCCACATGCGGTTGCCGCGCAAAGTTACCTTGGTGCCAATGATGACGCCTTCGCGCAGCTTGAAATTCGCAATGCTCTTGCGCGCTTTGTTCAAAACAGGCTTCTGACCGGTGACGGTTGTCAGGTCGGCAACCGCCGCTTCCAGCGCCTTGGGGTTTCCCATCGCCTCGCCCAGACCGATATTCACGACTACTTTTTGAATGCGAGGCACTTCCATCACATTCCGGTAGTTGAACGCCTTTTGCAGGGCCGGGACGACTTCATTCTGATAACGTTCTTGCATTCTGTTCATAATCTTTTGCTCTCCTGTCCAGGCAATGCCTTAGTCAATCAAAGCCTGGCAGTGCTTGCAAACACGGTGAGATACGTATTTCTCACCTTCCAGCGTGCGCTGGACGCCAACGCGAGTCGGCTTGTCGCACTTGGGACAAACCAACATCACGTTAGAAATATCGACCGGGGCTTCGAACTTAATTCGGCCAGGTTGAATTTTGCGGCCCTGACGAGTCTGGGTCTGTTTCTGGTGCTTGGTGCGAATATTGATACCCTGCACAACCACACGACGTTCATCCCGGTCTACCCGGATGACCTCGCCGCGTTTGCCCTTATCTTCGAGGCCGCCGCTGATAATTTCAACAGTATCACCTTTGCGGATTTTTACATTCATGGCTTCACTCCACACTGGCCTAGAGGACTTCTGGCGCCAGTGAAACTATCTTCATGAAGCCCTTTTCGCGCAATTCGCGCGCCACCGGGCCGAAGATACGGCTGCCCTTGGGGTTCTGGCCGTCATTGTCCAGAATCACCGCGGCATTATCATCGAAACGAATATAGGAACCGTCTTCACGACGCCATTCCTTGGCCACGCGCACAATCACAGCCTTGACAATCTCGCTCTTCTTAACGGCGCCTTGTGGAGCTGCGGATTTAACCGTGGCAATGACAATATCGCCAATACTGCCATACCTGCGCATCGAACCGCCCATGACATGGATGACGAGCAATTCGCGGGCCCCGGAGTTATCAGCAACTTTGACGCGAGTCTCCTGCTGAATCATGATTACACCTCCACCCCGCTGTCGGCGGTCTTGGTTTCGCGCTTGAGGATGGATTCAACCACCCAGCGCTTATCGGCAGAAATCGGACGGCTTTCCACGATTTGAACCGCGTCGCCAACCTGGCAACCGATTTCATCGTGAGCCTTCACGCGCATTGAGCGGTGAACGACTTTCTTGTAGACCGGGTGGCGGTAACTGCGTGAAATTTGCACCACAACGGTCTTCTGCATTTTATTGCTGGTAACGATACCAGTCATACGACGACGAGTATTCATCCTGGACCTTCCTATTCAGTCGCCTTCTGCGTTTCAGCCAGGACAGTTTCCATCCGGGCGATGTCGCGCCGAAGCGCGCGCAAACGACTGGTATCAGTCAACTGGCCGGTCACCTGCTGGAAACGCAGTTTCATCAACTCTTCGCGCGTATCAGCAATCTTGACCTTGATTTCATTGGCAGACAGGGCGCGGATTTCTTTCGCTTTCATTCCTTACTCTCCTGCCCCCGCCGCATGGCGGGTGACGATTTTGGTTCGGATGGCAAATTTGTACTGTGCCATCTTCAGCGCCCGCAAGGCCTCCTCATGGGACAGGCCGCCAATTTCAATCATCATGCGGCCAGGCTTGACCACTGCGACATAATACTCGACGCTGCCTTTGCCTTTACCCATGCGGGTTTCAGCAGCCCGGTGGGTATAGGGCTTGGCCGGGAAGATGCGAATCCAGACCTTGCCGCGGCGTTTCATCTCGCGCACAATCGCGCGGCGAGCGGCTTCGATCTGGCGGGCGGTCACCCAGCCGGGTTCGAGGGCTTGCAAGCCCCACTCCCCAAAACTTACTTCTGCGCCGCGCAGGGCTTTGCCCTTCATGCGGCCGCGCATCTGCTTGCGCCATTTAACACGTTTCGGCATTAACATAGCAACAACCTCTCTTCAGGCACGGGCAAGTAACTCCGCGCGCTTCAACCTTCCACTTGAAGCGCACAGGATTACTCGCTGACGTACACGCCCTCGGTGGATTCAATTTTTTCTTCCACTTCCTGCTTCATCTCGCCCTTATAGACCCAAACTTTGATACCGATACGTCCATAAGTGGTCAATGCTTCAGCGCGGGAAAATTCAATGTCTGCCCGCAGGGTTTGAAGCGGGACGCGGCCTTCGCGCAGCCATACGCTGCGGGCCATTTCAGCGCCTGCCAGGCGGCCAGCCACTTCAATCTTGATGCCCTGGGCACCCTGCCGCATGGCAGATTGCATGGCTTTCTTCATCGCGCGGCGATAGGCAATACGGCGCTGGAGTTGGTCTGCAATATTGCGGGCAATCAGGTAGGCATCAGTATCCGGGGCTGTGAGTTCCTTGATGTCAAGGTCAATCTTCTTGCCCACAAGTTCCTGAAGACCCTTGCGAACTCTCTGGGCGCCCTCGCCCTTGCGTCCAATCAAAATACCGGGTTTGGCGGTATGGACGGTGACTTTCACCTTATTGGAATAACGTTCCACTTCCACACGCGAGACGCCCGCCTTGGGCGAAATTTGCTGCACCAAATCACGGATGGCAAAATCCTGCTGGAGCTGTTCACGATATTGCGCACCTTCGGCAAACCAGCGGCCTTGCCAACCACGGCTGACTGCCAGGCGAAAACCAATTGGATGAACTTTACGACCCATATATTCTCCTTACTCCTAGGCTTCGCGTTCCCGCAAAACAACGGTAACGTGCGACGAACGGCGCAATATCGGCTTGAAACGTCCGCGGGCGCCAAAGCGGCGCCATTTGCGGGTAGGAGCCTCGTCGGCAACGATGGTCGCTACATACAAGTCGTCACGGCTGACGCCAAAGTTCTCTTCAGCGTTTGCCACCGCCGACTTGAGCAGTTTCAACACAGGCTGGGCAGCGCGATTCGGTACAAAGCGGAGCAGGTCGAGCGCATCGGTGGCATCTTTGCCGCGCACCAGGTCAACAATCAGGCGCACTTTCTGGGCCGAGATGGGCAGGAAGCGCAAATAAGCGCGAATGTCGGTCATGGCTTATTTCCTCTTCGTCGACTTCTCCGAGAGATGACCTCGGAATGTGCGCGTGGGAGCAAATTCACCCAAGCGATGCCCGACCATATTCTCGGTAATGTAGATAGGCACATGGCGGCGGCCGTCATGCACGGCAATCGTATGCCCCACCATCTGCGGGAAGATGACACTGGCGCGGCTCCAGGTTCGGATGACCTTTTTATCACCACGCTGGTTCATCGATTCAATTTTAGTGAGCAATTTTGGGGCAATGAACGGCCCCTTCTTCAGAGATCTAGACATAGTCTCGTACCTCGTTTACCTGTCACGCCTTAGCGGCTGGTCTTGCTGCGACGGCGCACAATATACTTATCCGTCTGCTTATTCTTGCGGGTTTTATAACCCAGGGTAGGCTTGCCCCATGGGCTGCGCGGACCGGGCTTGCCAATCGGCTGGCGGCCTTCGCCGCCGCCGTGCGGGTGGTCGCGGGGGGTCATGGCAGAACCACGCACGGTTGGGCGAATGCCCAGGTGACGTTTGCGGCCCGCTTTTCCAAGCTTGATGTTGCTGTGATCAAGATTGCCAACCTGCCCAATCGTCGCAAAACACTTCTGGCGAATAAGGCGCACTTCACCCGAAGGCATACGAATCTGGGCGTAATCGCCTTCCTTGGCCAGCAACTGGGCGGCGGTGCCGGCAGAGCGCACCAACTGACCGCCTTTGCCTTCTTTGACCTCGATATTGTGAACCATCGTCCCAACCGGGATGCTGGAAATCGGCAGGCAGTTGCCAGGACGGATTTCCGCGCCCGCCCCAGAGAGCAGCACATCGCCAACCTTCAGCCCAAGCGGGGCAAGGATGTAGCGCTTTTCGCCATCGGCGTAATGCAACAACGCCAGGCGGGCTGTCCGGTTCGGGTCATATTCGATGGCAGCCACTTTGGCAGGAATATCCTGCTTATCGCGCTTGAAATCGACCATGCGCAGGTAGCGCTTGCTCCCGCCGCCCTGGTGACGAACGGTGACGCGGCCATAGACATTCCGACCGCCTTTTTTACGCAGGGACACGATCAGGGAGCGTTCTGGTTCACTCTTGGTAATTTCTTCGAAAGAGTAGCCCGTCATGCCGCGTTGCCCCGGCGTGACCGGTTTATATTTCTTGACAGCCATTACTGCACCCCTTCAAAAATCTGGAGAGTCTGGCCCGCTTGCAGGGTGACAATCGCCTTTTTGTAGCCAGCCTTACGCACCAACAAACGGCGGCTGCGGGCGCGGCGGCCGCGTTTGGCCGCAGTATTGATAATGTTCACGCGTTCCACTTTTACATCGAACAAGGTTTCGATTGCATCCTTGACCATCGTGCGCGTGGCCTCAGAGGCAACCTCGAAGGCATACTGGCTCAGTTTGCCCGATTGATAGTTCGATTTTTCGGTGACGAGCGGACGGCGAAGAACTTCGTAAAGTGTAATCATTCTCGCCTCCTATGCCCCGCGTGAGTTAAGCGGGGATGCCAGGTTGGAATTCAAAACGTCCAGCGATTGCAAGGGCAACACGACTTTTTCGAATGTGAACAAGTCGCGGATATTGAGATATCCTGCCAGCAGGACCTTGGCGCCTTCGATGTTATTTGCCGAACGGGCAACGACATCATAAGAAGCCGATTTTTCAGGAATAACGACCAGCGCGCTGGCCCCGCCAACCAGGCGATTGAGCGCCTGCGCCATCAAGCGGGTCTTCGGCTCGGCCAGCGTCAGGTCATCGACCACGATGATACCTGCTTCAGCGGCTTTGGCTGAAAGCGCGGAACGGAGCGCGGCGCGGCGCATCTTGAGCGGCATACGCTGGGTATACTTGCGGGGATGCGGGGTAAAAATACGGCCACCACCAACCCACTGGGCCGCGCGGGTCGAACCCTGGCGGGCGCGCCCGGTGCCTTTCTGCTTCCAGGGTTTTTTGCCGCCGCCAGCAACCTCGCCACGCAGTTTGGTGTCATGCGTACCCAGGCGGGCATTCGCCATCTGTCGGATGTATGCCTGGTGCATCAAATCGATGTTAATGGGGGCCTCGAAGATAGCGGCAGGAAGTTCCACCTGCTTCACCTTCTGGCCTTCCATGTTGAAAACGTCAACTTTCATAGCGTCTTTCTCCATTCATCGCGCATTACTGCTTGCGCGCCTCGTTGATGACCACCAGGCCGCCTTTGGGGCCTGGAACGGCGCCATGAACGCCAATCAGGTTACGCTCCGCATCCACCAGAACAACCTTCAGGCTTTGCACTGTAACGCGGTCACTGCCCATGTGACCGGGGCGGCGCGAACCTTTGTAAACACGACCTGGCGTCGTACCTGATGAGTTCGACCCGGGAGCGCGATGCCGGTCCGACTGGCCGTGCGTTTTCGGCCCACCGGCAAAGTGATAGCGCTTGACGCCGCCAGCGAAGCCTTTGCCTTTGCTGGTGCCAATCACATCGACACGTTCACCCGGAGCAAATACATCAACCTTCAACACGTCACCAACAGAAACGCCCGGAGTTTTGGCGCGAAACTCACGCAACACGCGCAGAGGCGGCAGACTCGCGGCTTTCAGGTGGCCTAACTCGCCACCAGTCAATCGCTTGGGGTGCGTCTCGCCGAAACCCAACTGCACTGCGGAGTATCCTTCCGTCTCCGGACGTCGGATCTGGGTAACATAGCAAGGCCCAGCCTCGATAAGAGTAACGGGATAAGCGACACCGCTCTCATCGAAGATCTGGGTCATGCCGATCTTCTTTCCAATCAGCCCTTTCAACATCCTCGGTTTTCTCCTTTACAAAGATTTTTTGAGACTGTCAGCCAGGGCTTTGGCTGCATCATCTCGCAGCGGGGCAGTCAATCGGCCTGCCGCGGCCATTCGATTTGTTGGCCTACGCACAGGGCCGTTCTTGCCCTACCGTATTCATTCAATCTAACTGGCCTGACTTATACTTGCCCGCCAGACCAGTTAGACATATTGACGAACGAACTAGATTTTGATTTCGATATCGACGCCTGCAGGCAGGTTCAGACGCATCAACATGTCAATCGTCTTGGAATCAGGGTCAAGAACATCAATGAGACGATTGTGCGTCCGAATTTCGAAGTGCTCGTGCGAATCCTTGTCGATAAATGTGGAGCGTCGTATTGTAAACCGTTCTTTCTTGCTTGGCAAGGGTACTGGCCCAACAACACGAGCGCCGGAGCGTTCAGCAGTCTCGACAATGCGCTTGGCCGACTGGTCCAAAACGCGGTGGTCATACGCCTTCAGGCGGATACGGATTTTCTGCTTGGTCATTTCTCAACCTATTCGATAATCTTGGTGATGACGCCCGCGCCGACGGTCAGGCCGCCTTCACGGATGGCGAACTTCGAGCCTTGCTCCAACGCCACCGGCACAATCAACTCCACCGTCAGGTTCAC
>DAOTZM010000289.1:0-3343 GCA_034434035.1 Anaerolineales bacterium | reverse complement strand
TCTGCTCCCGTAGGACAGGTCTCTGACCTGTCTGTGAAAGAGACAGACCACAGGTCTGTCCCACAGAGGGTCTCTGACCTGTCTGTGAAAGAGACAGACCACAGGTCTGTCCTACAATCCTTCCGCGATTCTCATCACCCCATGCGGATGAGTGAGCGTGACCCGCTCGCGCCCGGTGGAAATCAATCCCTGCTTTTCCCAGGCGCTCAAAATGCGGCTGACGGTGTAAAGCGTTGTTCCGGCCATTTCTGCCAGGTCCTGGCGCGAAAACGGCAGTTCGATGAGCACCCCATCTTCCACCCGTACCCCCGACTGTCCCGCGAGACGCAGCAAGACTCGCGCAATGCGTTGTTCCACTTTTTCGGTGACGCTTTCCCGGTAGCGGTTTTGCATTTCCTGGATATAGCCGGTCATCAACTGCATCAGGCCGAAGAACAGGTGCGGGTGCTGTTCAAGAAAATGGTGAAACGCCTCACTGCGGATGGCGAGCGCGGAACTATCCTCCAGGGCCTGGGCGCAGGCCGGGTAAACCGCTCCCTTTTGCACAGCTCCAATTGCGCCAAAGAGTTGATTCTCGCTAATCGTGCGCAGGTTGACTTGCTGCCCATCCGGGGCAATCTGGCACAGTTTGGCGCGCCCGTTGAGCAGGATGTAGAGATATTCCGCCGGGTCGCCTTGCAGGAAAAAGAAACCACCCTCCTCGACAGCGCGCAAAATGCCGAGGCGGGCAATTGCTTTCACATCTTCATCGTTTGCTTCGCAGAAGACGGCCACGCGGCGAATGGCGGTCTCGAAGAGGGTGGAGTCAGTCATGGCTGGGGATGTGGGGCTAATGCGTCTCCGTTACCTTTGTAATGCTGCGCGGTTGCTCGGTATCGTAGCCTTTGACGCGCGTCAGGTGGCAGGCGAACAATTGCCCGGCCACGATGGCAGCCAGCGGGGTCAGCCATTCCGGGATTCCGGTTGGCAAGCGAATGGCAGATTGCGCCAATCCCAGCGCGCGCTCCTCGTCTGATATCACCACCAGCTCGGCGTTCTGATTGTGGCGCAAACGGGCGAGCATCTCCATCATGGACTCGAAGACCTTACCCTGCGGCGCGACCGCCAGCACCGGGAATCCGCCCTCGACCAGCGCAATTGGCCCGTGCTGGAAGTCTGCTGAGGAGTATGGCTCGGCAATGATGTAGGTCAGTTCCTTCAGTTTGAGCGCCCACTCGAAAGCCGTGGCGTAGTTGAAGCCGCGTCCGAGCACCACGCACTGATTCATGTAACGGTAGCGCTGCGCCATGCGCTCGATTTTGGTATCCTGTTCCAACATCTCTTCCACCCAGGCAGGAACTTTTTCCAGTTCCTGCCACCCTTTTTCCTCGCCCCGCAGCGCCGCCGAAATCATCGCCAGCGCCATCAGTTCAGTGGTGTATGTTTTGGTCGCGGCCACAGCCTTCTCTGGCCCGGCCTGGATGTCGAACACCAGGTCGGCGGCCTGCGCCAACGGGGAATCGGGCGCATTGGTCACGGTCAGCGTCAGGCAGCCCTGGCGGCGGCCCTCCTCCAGCACGCTGACGATGTCAGGCGATTTCCCCGACTGCGACACTCCCACGACCAAGGCCCCCTCCAAGCGTGGCGTCTGCGTGTAGTATGTAAATAACGAAGGCGTCGCCAGTGCAATCGGCAGGCGGTTGTGCGCGCCCCACAGGTAGTTGGCATAGCGCCCGGCATTATCGGAGGTGCCGCGCGCCGCCAGGAAAACGTATTTCACCTCCCGCGCGCGAATTTCTGTGGCAATTTGCTCCGCTGTGGCGCGTTGGTGGCGCAGCAGGTTCTTCAAACGTTCTGGTTGTTCTCGAATTTCATCATGCAGTGACATAAAACGCTCCGCTTTGAAGTTTTGATGACAACTCACCAACTGTGAGCCAATATCTGGTTCTCCGACTTGCCCCGCGCCTTCCAGCGGGGTTCATCCGTTGTCACAATCCGTTGACGCCCAGCGCGCGTACACTGCCTGCGATAGAACCCTGCCCTTCGACGTTTCCCGTGTCACCAACTCACCGGCCTCCGTGTTCCCGCCAAAGGGACTCATCATCTCGCTCAGGCTTTGGCGCAGGTGAACGGCGGAAGCGCGGACGGCATACATCGTCAGCGACAGGAACAGCGGGTTCTCGCTCAGCACTGACCGGCAGGCCTCCAGCAGCATCGGCAGCGATTCATACACTTCCCACACCTCGCCCTTTGGCCCGCGTCCGAATTTGGGAGGGTCGAGGAGAATGCCATCATATTTCGCCCCGCGCCGCCCTTCGCGCTGGACGAATTTCAACACATCATCCACAATCCAGCGGATGGGTTTCTCGCCCAGTTTCGAGAGTTCCTGGTTCTCGCGCGCCCACGTCATCGATTTTTTACTCGCATCGACGTGCGTCACCGTTGCCCCGGCTTTGGCCGCCGCCAAACTGGCAATCCCCGTATAGCCGAACAGGTTAAGCACCTTGACCGGACGCCTGGCCTCGCCGATGAGTTGCATGTACCAGTCCCAATGCGCTGCCATTTCGGGGAAAACGCCCAGGTGGCGGCCGGGCGTAGTCGTGACCGAAAAACGCAGCCCCTTGTAATCCAGGGTCCATTTCTCCGGCAGTTTACGCTTTACATCCCAATGCCCGCCGCTCTCCTCGCTGGTTGGTCGGAAGACGGCATGAGCCTCGCGCCAGACCGATTCGGGCAGGCCGCGCCGCCAAATAGCCTGCGCTTCAGGCCGCGTAAAGCGATAGGGGCCAAAGCGTTCCAACTTTAACCCATCGCCGCTATCCAGCAATTCGTAATCTTTCCAATCAGGTGAATCGAGCAGGGTGATGTTCATAATTATTTTGGCGTGTGGAAGCTTGCTTCCGCAAATTTTGCGGTATAGAGTCTTTTGGCGGGAGAAAACCGCCAAAAAGTATCTTAAAGTGAGTCAAAAAAGCCCAAGAAACCTTACAAACGCATACTATAGTGGGAAATCGGTACTATTCGCGCTTGAAATACACCCGAATTGGATGTAAAATAAGGGGGCAAGTGGGAGAAAGTGGGACGAAGTGGAGCGCCGGGCCGGGAGTCCGGCGTTCCACGCATTAAAGGAGTTTTTAGAACGTATGTTCTTGGGCCAGTACCAGCACGCGCTAGACGATAAAGGACGCCTCACTATTCCGGCGGCGTTCCGTGATGCGTTGGCTGGCGGGGCCTTCATCTCGCAGGGTTTCGACCGCAACCTGATGGTCATGACGTTCACTTACTTCCAGCAGGTCTACGAACGCATCAACGCCATGAGCATCACTGACCCTGCCGCGCGCCTTTTGCGCCGCCTCATCCTTTC
>DAOTZM010000288.1:0-5122 GCA_034434035.1 Anaerolineales bacterium | reverse complement strand
GTCAGTTTATCCGATTAACGCCCTGGCATCCAGTGATTTTTGACCTCGATTTTGCCGATTTCAGTCCTTGACTTTTGACACACAAGCGCTTTACGCTTGGGACGCTATACATGTACGAATATTTTATTCCCGGCGGCGTTCAACAAATCCCAGTCGTTGATGCCTTTCTGGCGGGCAAGGACGGCAACTTGCAGGGGAGAGATTCCCAGAATGGTCTTGTACTTCTTCCCCTGGCCCACTAACAGGCCGTAAAAACGGTCTGTATACCCTTCTGTGAAGGTGGTATCGACGGCGATACGGTAGAAGGTTGCTTCCCCGCAGGCTTTGCAAATCACCGAATGCGACTGATCAGAGGTATCTCCTTTGACGGGATAAGGCCCTGCCAGCAATACGCCACCCTCCCAGCGGCAGCCGTCGCAGTCCCAGGCTTCGGTATTCTCTTGAGAAAAATCATCATTGAAAACCACCGGCCCTGGCGTGGGGGTGATGGTGGGCGTTTCGGTGGGGGGCAGGGTGGCGGCAGCCGTAGGTTCAGGCGTGGAAGTGCTGGTGCTGGTGGGCAGCGGGGTTTCGGTTGGCGGCGGGGTGGGGCTGGCAGCGGCGGCTGTTTCGGCTGCTGCTGTGGCGGCCAATTCTTCCGCCGATGGCCCAGCGGCCTGACAGGCAGACAGGGCAAACAAAAAGGTGAATAGAACGAGCCAAAAGCGTTTCATATTTCCCTCCAGAGGTAGTTTGGTGGATGTTTCTTGCAATCCAATCGTATTATACCCAATCAAAAAGGAATAGTGGTAAATTTCACGACTTGATTATTTTTGTCTGACCAGCATCCCAGCCAGCGCATATCCCAAACCCAACAAGAGCAGCCCAAACTTGGTAGAAACGCGCCAGAAGGCAATTTGCGGATGCGCGCAGAGATTCCCAGTCAGGATGGAGAATAGGGCGATGTTTTCGCCGGCATCGAAAACTGTGGCGAGGGAGGCGGCCCAGCTGAGCAGGTTCGACAGGGCGAGCCAGGTTCCTTCGAGAGCCAAATCCAATATGAAATCTCCGCAACGATAGCGGATTGGCCAGTCTGCCGATGCTGCTGATTTTATGCGGCTATCGACCACCTTCCGGCCAGCCGGTCGGCGAGCAGGATTCCCAGCAGGCCGCAGGCCAGGTCGAGCGGGTCGGGGGTACGCAGGGGGAAGAAAAACTGGCTGAGTTCCTCGGCCAGCGCCAGCCCAAACACCCACAGCGAGCAAAGCGCAGGCGAAAAACCGCCCATTTGCAGGCGGCGGGGAAAGGCGCGCGCCAGCAGGCAGGCCAGGACTCCATACAGCAGGAAGTGCCCGGCCAGGTCACCGCCGGGAAAGCGGTAGAGGGCGCGGATGAAGGGGGGAATCGTTCCCCGGTCGGCGGCCAGGATGACGAAGAGAAGAAAGCCGAGGAAGAGAAGGGCGGCGAGTTTTTTCACTTTACAATCACGAACAACGCATCCATCGCCAGCAGCGAACCGTCGGCAGCCGACAGGTCGGAGAGGGTGATGCGCGCCGGGCCGGTGTAGCCTGCCGCGCCAAAGTTGAGCGGCAACTCGAACGTGCCGGGTGCGCCCAGGTCGGGCGCATTGACCATCAGCGGGCCAATCGTAAACGGCTCGCTCATGCCGGGGATGTAGACCTCGTAGACCAGGTTGTTCTCGAAAGGCGCAATGCTGACGCTGCCGCGCAGGGTGAAGACCTTATCCACTTGTGTTCCATTGGCAGGCGATTCGATGTTGATGACGCGCTCCGCGCCGGTTGGAGTCTGGCTGGAGAAACTCGCCAGGGCGAGCGTGTTTTCCCACAGGCGCAGGGCGCGCCGGGTGGGGAAGTTGGGGCAGCAGCCGGGGTCCTCGAACCCATGAATGACGGCGTCGAGGTAAATTTCCCCGTTATGGATGGCAAAAGCGTTGACCAGAGCGCGGTCATCCACGAAGTGCGAAGCGGCATAGACCGGCATCCCGCCCCGGTTGAGGAAGGCCGCCACCGAGACAAATTGGCCTGTCCCGCCGTAGTTTTCGATGATGACGGCGGCGGCATCGACCGCGCCGTCACCATCCAGGTCGCCAAAGGTGATTGGGTCGGTCATCACGATGGCTGTGTATCCAGGCTGGGCGGGGTCGCTGCCCTGCTGGAAGACCCCGGCCTGGAACTGGACAGAGTGGACAGTCCCGTCCGCGCCGGGCAGGTCGAATTGCCCGTTTTTCAATTGCTCCGCCGTCAGCGCGGGCGTATTGATGAAGGGTGTGGGCGTGGCCGGAGGCAGGACAACGACCGGGGTAAAGGTCGGCTGGAGGATGTTCGGGGTGGCCGAAGCCGACAGGTTGGGGATAGGCGTTGCCAGCGGGGGCGGGTCGAACGCATCGATGGAAACGCGGCAAGCCAGGATGGACAGGGAGAGCAACACCACTAAAATTGCTGGTTGTTTCATTCGTTTACAATCCTTTCGATATTCGAGTATTCGATGTTCGAGTATCGAACTACGGTATCACCACCGTCCAGGTTCCGCCTGCGTCATTGGTGCGGTACAGGCGGACGCGCGAGCGGTCATCTACAGTAATCAGCCAGCCGTTGCGCGGGTCAATGAAATTCAGGCAGGTGGCAACTTCGCGGGCAGAGAAAGAAACCGGCAGCGAGGTCCAGGTAGCCGCGCCGTCGGTGGTGTAAAACAGCGCGCGCCCGGCCCAGGCCCAGCCGGTGCTGTCATTGACAAATTCATAGGCCGAACCGCGCGGGGTCGAGCCGCGCGGAGCCCAGTTCGCGCCGCCGTCTTCGGTGAAGTAGAACACGCGGATTTGGTCATCGCTCATCAGGAAATCGACCGGCAGGAAGCCTTTGCCATCTTGGAAGAAGATGGGGGGCAGGGTCTCGGCCATGTAGTTTTGAACCCCTTCGGGCAGGGGCAGGGCAACCCGCTGCCAGGTGCGGCCGGCATCGCCGGTGCGGAACAGGTACACCGAATTTTCGACCGGTTCGGAACCGGTGATGTATCCCAGGCTGGGGTTAATGAACACGGCGCCATTCTTGTTGCCCGAAAACGGCAGTCCCTCGATTTCCTCCGCGCTGTCATGCGCGAAGGTGCGCAGCCAGTTCTTCCGGTCCAGCGTCTGATAAACCGCCACCGGCATCGAACCGGCAGCCGCGCCCAGGGTTTGGAAGATGAACCCCTCCTGGTTGGTATTCGGCAGAAACTGAATTGCGCCGCTCGACATGGGGACGGGAATGCTCTCCCAGGTCTGGCCGCCGTCGCTGGTGTAATTCAACGTCCCGCTGTTGCCGCCGTCGGGGGAGGCGACCAGGATGAACGCTTCGCGCTCACTCTGGAAATATGCCCCGTTATAGCCGCTAAATTCCCCGCCCGGCACAGGCACGCTGGCCCAGGTAAAGCCGCCGTCATTGGTGGCAAGCAGTTGGTTTTCCATCAAGCCCCAGCCGCGCATGGGCGTAAACATGTGAATCGAGAGCAGCGGCGGGCCGTTCTGGGCGTTGAGCGGCGGGGTGGGCGTGATGGTGGGGGTCAGCGTGGCGGTTGGGGTGGGCGGCGGCGGGGTGACGGAAGGCGTCCAGGTTGGCAGGTCGGGCGGCGGGGGCGGGGTGGCAATCCCTGTCCCACAGGCTGCCAGCAGGAGGCCTGCCAGGAAAATCAGTATCACCGATAGTTGTTTTCGCATGGCTCTCTCCAGAACCGGAGTTAAAAGTCTCCAGACTTTTGGCGTCAGTTCCAACGACAGGAGTCGTTGGACTCCGTTATGTTAACTCCACAATCGTCGCTTCGCCCTGGCCGACGCCCACGCACAGGGTCGCCAGGCCATAGCGCGCGCCGCGCCGCCGCATTTCGTAGAGCAGGGTGGTCAGGATGCGCGCGCCCGAACAGCCGAGCGGATGCCCAAGCGCAATCGCCCCGCCGTTGACGTTGACAATCGACTCGTCCAGCCCGAGGTCTTCGAGGACGGCCAGCGACTGCACCGCAAAGGCTTCGTTCAATTCCACCAGGCTGAGTCCTGCTGCCGTTAAACCGGCGCGCTGCAAGGCCTTGTGGGCCGCCGGGACCGGGCCGACGCCCATAATGCGCGGCTCGACTCCTGCCGCGGCGGCAGAGACGAAGCGGGCCAGCGGCTTCACTCCCAGCGCGGCGGCCTTTTCGGCGCTCATCAAGAGCAGGGCTGCCGCGCCGTCGTTCAATCCAGACGAATTTCCCGCCGTAACGGTTCCACCCTCCTTTTTGAAGGCCGGTTTCAGGCGGGCCAGGCTCTCCAGCGTGGTATCGCGGCGCGGACGCTCGTCGGTCGTGACCAGGATGGAGCCGCCCTTTCGCTGCGGCACGGGAACAGGCAAGATTTCTTCGGCAAACTTCCCGCTGTCGATGGCGGCAATCGCGCGCTGGTGCGACTGGGCGGCGAAAGCGTCCTGTTTCTCGCGGGTCAGGTGTGGGCGCAGGGCGGCGATGTTTTCGGCGGTCTCACCCATCGAGTCGGTGCCGTACCATTCTTTCATCTTTGGGTTGGGGTAGCGCCAGCCGAGGGCGGTGTCGTAGGCGGTCAGGTTGCCAAAACTGAAACCTTCCTCCGCTTTGGGCAGGGAGTAGGGCGCGCGCGACATCGATTCGACCCCGCCCGCGATATAAATTTCCCCATCCCCGGCGCGGATGGCGCGCGCCGCCAGGTTGACCGCCGCCAGCCCCGATGCGCACAGCCGGTTGACGGTCACGCCCGGCACGCTGGCGGGGAATCCGGCCAGCAGCAGCGACATGCGCGCCACATTGCGGTTATCCTCCCCGGCCTGGTTGGCGCAGCCCAGGTAGACCTCCTCCACCAGCGCCGGGTCGAGGTCATTCCGTTCGAGCAGGGCTTTCAGTACCAGCGCGGCCAGGTCATCAGGGCGGACTTTTGCCAGCGCCCCCCCCAGCGCGCCGATGGGCGAGCGAATGGCGTCTACAATGACAACGTCAGTCATGGAACCTCCAGGGCAGGATATCTGATGCGTCTGTTTGCGGAATGACTTCCGCGCTATAGAAATTGTACCACCCCCACGAGCAGGGTTGTCGAGCAGTGTCTTTTGCGCTATCAAAAAACTGTTGGGGCGGCAGCTGAACTTCCGCCCCA
>DAOTZM010000287.1:0-17168 GCA_034434035.1 Anaerolineales bacterium | reverse complement strand
GCGTATCGAGACCAAGCGTATCGAGACCAAGCCTCGTCTGAATACTGATTACTGATGACTGATGACTGAACCCCCCATCACCAGCGCCGATAAACTTTCCCCGATAATATCAATTTTCGGACTCCAGGCCTGGCCCTGCTCGCGGGTGGCGACCCCGGTCAATACCAGGGCCGTCGGGCAGCCGAGCGCCTGGCCCCCGGCGATGTCGGTTTCGAGCCGGTCGCCCACCACCCAGGTCTGCTTCTTGGGCGTGCCGAGCCGCTCGAGCGCCATTTGCAGCATGGCGGTCTGTGGTTTCCCGGCGATGATTGGCTCGACTTCGCTGGCAGTGGAGATGACCGACAACCAGGCCCCCGCCCCGGGGATTTGCCCGCGCGGGGTGGGGAAGGTTCGATCGGGGTTGGTGGCGTAGAAGGGTTTTCCGGCCCGCGCCAGCAGGGTGGCTTCGACCATTTTCTGGAAATTGATAGCGCGGTCGATGCCGAAGACGACCGCCTCGGCCTGGGGGGCTTTTTCGACCGGCAACAACTCGAAACCTTTGGCGCGCAACGCCTGCATCACGCCCTCCCCGCCGATGGCGAAGAGCGGCGTCCCGGCGGGGAAGCGGCCCGCCAGCATTTCGGCCACCGCCAGCGCGGAGGTGACAACCTGCCAGGGTTCGACCGTCACACCAAACCCGGCCAGTTTTTCGACATACTGACCGACCGTGCGCGTCCCGTTGTTGGTGGCGAGCGTCACAGCCAGGTTCAATTCCTTGAAACGGGAGAACGTGGCAGGCAGGTCAATGAGGGCCTGCGAATCGGTCCACAGGACTCCGTCCATATCCAGGATGAGACCCTGCGCGTTTTCGGGGAGTTTGTTCATTTTGGCAATTATCCAGTGCTTATTCCCCATGGCTGGGGCGGCTTCGTTCCCTCTCCCATTGGGAGAGGGTGAGGGGTTCATTTTCCAAATTTCCGCAGGATGTAATCGTAAACAGGCGCGTCCACCCACCCGGCAGCCGGGTCGCAGCGCTCCTCGAAATTTTCGTTGCCGGTAAAGGCCCGGAAGGCATCCCGGGTTGGCCCGTCATAGACGCCGCTCGGCGGGGCTTGCAGGTAGCCCAGCCGAGCCATGATTTTCTGAAGGCTGTGCAGGGGCGCCCCGGCCAGTTGGATGCGCTCTGTTTCGGGACTTTTGCCGAAGTACAGGCGGTGCAGGTAGATGAGTTCGCCCAGTTTGACAACCGGGTCGGGGTCGTCATCCACGCGGTAATCGAGCAGGCGGTCGGTGTAGCCGCCGTAGCCGCCCTTTGCTTTGACGATGAGCAGGGCCGCGCTCTGGCGACCGCGCTTGTCGCCGCCCGCCCGGTCGCCGGCCATCAGCGCGGCGTGCAGGCGGGTGGCCAGGTCGCCGTCGGTGCGCAGGAAGGCGCTCTCCATGCTGTAAACCACATCGGCGCTCGACAGGATGTTGCCCTGCGCGGCGTAGCCCGCGCCCGTCAGCCCGCCGGCCCAGTAGGCGCATTCTTTCCCGGTGAAGGTGGCCGGCCGTCCGGTTTTATCGACCAGGCCGATTTGGCGGGTTTCGCGCCCCGGGTCGGCGTTGGTCAGGCGCGCCAGGACGGCATCGGCGCCCAAGCCCTGGCGCAGCAGGTCGAGTCCCTGGCTGCCGTACGATACATTCGCGTAAGCCTGGGTGGCAATGGCGCCTGCCCCAGCCTGCGCCCAGGGGACGATGGCCCCCACCGCCGGGAACTTCGAAGCGACTGCCACCCCCCAGGCTTCCTCCTTGGTGTCGTAAGCGGCGATTGAAAAAGTCATAGGCGTCTCCCTTTTCTGTGTTCGGGGCAATTATACCTGCCGCGACGGGTGGGTTCGTTATGAAAGCATAACGTCTGCAAAAACCGTTCAACGCAGACATGCATACTTGCGCCTGTGCACAGTGCAGGTGACACACGGAAATCGCGGAATCTCGCGGAAAGTGCCTTGCCAAAACGGCTTTTTCCGTGATTCTCCGCGTCTTCCGAGTTTTCCGTGTCCTAATCTATTCCATCCTATTCTTGACCAGTGCGCTTTTGTGCGCAAAATCCACAAGAAATCTCTGCGTTCTTTCCTGGCGCCGCCCGCGCGCCCCGCTTTGCCTTCGTGCGGGGCAGATAACAGACCGGGGATTTGCGTCCCCGGCCTGTCGTCTATCATCACTCGTCACTCATCACTTCCCCAGTTTTTTCTTGAAGGCCGCCGTCAGGGCCGGCACGAAAGTGAACAGGTCGCCGACCACGCCGTAGCGCGCCGCCTGGAAGATGGGCGCTTCAGCGTCCTTATTAATGGCGACCACCAGTTTGGCGCTGCGGATGCCGACAATGTGCTGGATGGCCCCGGAAATGCCCGCCGCGATGTACAAATCCGGCGCGACGACTTTGCCGGTCTGCCCGACCTGGTGCGCATACGGAATGAAGCCCGCATCCACCACCGCGCGCGATGCGCCGACCGCCCCGCCCAGCACCCCGGCCAGCTCGCCGAGCAGTTCGAAGCCTTTTTTGGCGGTCTCGGCTTCGTCGAGGCCAAGCGCCGGACTGATGCTCACGCCGCGCCCGCCGGCTGCAATCACCCCGGCATCGACCAGGCTGACGCCCATTTCACCCGCCGCGTAGCCTTCCACCGTTGTCAGGGCCTGCCCGGCGGCTGGATAGTTCTTGACGCTCCCGCTGCGTCCCGCTTCGGGGGAGGGGCGCGGGAAGGCGCGCGCCCGCAGGGTCACGAACTGCGGTTTGGCCGCGCAGGTGGTTTTCTCGAACAATTTGCCCTCGTAAATCGGACGGGTGGCAAGCACCGAATCGCCGCTTACTTCCAGTCCGGTCACGTCCGTCAGCACGCCGCTGTTCAGGTCGATGGCGCTCATGGCGGCCACCTCGCGGGTGCGCGAGGTGCTTGGGAACAGCGCCAGGGCCGGTGACGCGTCCTCCAGAATCGCGCTCAGGGTGGATGCGTATGTCTCCGGGCGGAAATCCGCCAGCGAAGCGTCATCCGCCGCCAGCACTTCATCCGCGCCAAACGCGAAGGCCGCCTTCACCAGGCCTTCGATGCCCGAACCCAGTACAATCGCTGCTGCTTCGCCAAACGACTTGGCCGCGCCCAGCGCCTCCCACGAGGCCTGGACGACTTCGCCTTGGAAATGGTCAATATAAACGCAGGTTTTCATAGCACCTTCTCCGCCAGGATTTTCTCCACCAGGGTTTCGGCGATTTCTTCGGGGCTTTCGCCGCTGATAATTTCGCACTGGGCGTCGCGGGCGGGCGGGTTCATCAGTTCGCTGCGGCGGACAACCGGCGCCGGGGCGGCGATGCCCAGGTCGGCCAGCGTCCAGACCGGGATGGCGGCTTTGGAGGCCTTGCGGATGCCCATGAACGAGGGATAGCGCGGCTCGCCGATGTTTTGGATGACGCTCATCACCGCCGGCAGTTTGGCGCTGACGGTCTGTTTGCCTTCCTCGATGACCCGCTCGACCCGGACGCCTTCCCCGTCCAGTTCGAGTTTGCCGGTGAAACTGAGCAGCGGCCAGCCCAGCACGCGCGCTGTTTGGGCGGCGGTGACGCCCGCGCCGTTATCGAGCGTCTGGCGGCCAAAAATGACCAGGTTCCCTTCCCCGATTTTCTGGATGGCTGCAGCCAGCGCGTGCGCCGCGCCCTGGCTGTCGAGGCTTTCCAGGGCCGGGTCCGAGACCAGGATGGCCTCGTCCGCGCCCATCGCCAGGGCGTGTTTGAGGGCTTCTTTGGCGCTTTCGGGGCCGATGCACAGCGCGGTGACGGTGCAATCGCCGTTATCTTTTTGCTGGAGCGCGGCTTCGACGGCGTATTCGTCGAAGGGGTTGATGACCAGCGGCGACTCGCCCCACGAGACTTGCCCGTCCTGGGCCGTCACCTTGGCTTCGGAATCAGGCACTTGCTTGATACAGGTGATGATTTTCACTGTTCCTCCTTTTTGTGCGTTACGCTACGAAATCTTGCTAAAACTGATTAACCTCCCGGTTTTCAGTTCCAACTCGCAGGCATGGCCGCCGGCGGTGTAGGCGGAAATCGTCTCGTCGTCGTTCAGCCGCATCCGCGAGTAGAGCGTGTTCGGGTCGGGTTTTTCTGCCTTCCACGCGATTTTTCCGCTCGCGCCCACAACATACAGGTTCGACTCGTAGCGCGGGAAGCCGTTGGGTTGTTCCAGCACCAGCAGGCCCATCATGGTCTGGATGGATTTAACGATGGGGGTATGCAAAGGTTGGTTTTCCATCATGCGCCTACCCTTGCCAGTCAGCTTCATCGTAGGCGGGCAGTTCGCAGCGCAGGGGCTTGTCGGCCCGTTTGCCGAGCGCGTAGTCGGCCTGGATGAGCGTCTGGATTTCGGAGCTGCCCTCGTAAATCATCGCCCCGCGCGCGTTGCGCAGGTGACGTTCCACATCGTATTCGTCGCTGAAGCCATACGCGCCATGCACCTGGATGGCTTCGTTGGCGGCCTCGAACGAGGCCTCGGTGGCGAATTTCTTGGCATACGAGGTCTGGAGCGTGCTGCGCCGGCCCAAATTTTTCAGCCAGCCAACCTGCAAATAGAGCAGGCGCGCAATTTCGTAATCCTGCGCCATCTTGGCAATCTTTTGCTGGATGAGCTGGTGTTCACCAATCGGTTTACCAAAGGTCTTGCGCGTTTTGGCATAGTCGGCGCTGGCTTCCAGGCTGGCGCGGATGATCCCGGTCGCCCCCGCCGCAACCGTGTAGCGGCCGTGGTCGAAGGCGGTCATCGTGATTTTGAACCCCTCGCCCTCCTCGCCGATGCGGTTTTCGAGCGGCACGCGCGCGTCGGAGAACGAAATCCAGCCAGTCGAACCGGCCCGCACGCCCAGTTTGCCGTGCAGGTCGCCGCACTTCACGCCGGGGGAATGCAGGTCAACCACGAAGCTGCTCAAGGCTTCGGAGGGGCGGGCTGCCTTCGGGTTGGTGCGAACCGTCACCAGCGCATAATCGGCCTTCGAGGCCAGCGAAATCCACATTTTCTCGCCGTTCAGGAGGTAAGAATCACCCTCGCGCCTGGCGGATGCCTGCATGGAAGCCACGTCGGACCCCATGCCGGGTTCCGTGAACGCGCCGCAGCCCAGCTTTTCTCCCGAGGCGAGCGGCTTGAGAAAACGCTGCTTCTGTTCCTCCGTTCCCCACTGGAAGAGCGTCATCGAACACAGGCCGGTATGTACCGACATCGCCACCCGCAAGTGGGTATCGACCGCCTCGAGTTCCTCGCAGGCCAGCCCAAGCGAGATGTAATCCATGCCTTGGCCGCCATAGCGCGCCGGGAAACACAGGCCGAGAATCCCCAATTCACCCATCCGCTTGAGCGAGTGGGGCATTGGTTCGGCCTTGCGGTCGTACTCTTTGATAACGGGCGCAATTTCTTTGCGGGCGAAATCGCGCGCCAACTTTTGAACCATCTGGTGTTCTTGGGAAAGCGAAAAATCCATGCTGGCTCCTGTTTGAATTATACCAAACCTACCGAACGGTTGGTAGGTTTGGAGGGTTGCTTTCATCTCCCTATATTTTACACGTTTGCAAATTGGTACCCTTGGGGGACGCGATTTGTTAAGACTAGAGTATAATTTAAGAACGGCTTGGTCAGCGCTGGCCCCAGGCTCGATAGCGTTGTCCCGCCGTGGACTTGAGTCCCTGGCAGGTAGTGAGGAGAATGACGAACGCCACTGTATTAATGGTTGAAGGAAAGAAAGCCGACCGACCTTCTTTTGCAGCCCAATTGCAGAAGAAGGGTTTTACTGTTATCTCGGTGCCAAACGGGGCCGAGGCGGTTGCCCGCCTGCCCGAACTTGGCCCCGACCTGGCGGTGGTCAACGCGGCCTCGATGGGTTCGACCGGCGTGCGGATTTGCCAATCCATCCACGACCAGCAGGAAGAACACCTCCCGATTGTGCTGATTGTCGATGCCGATAAAACCGTCGAGAAATCGGTGGCCGATGTCGTCATCAACCTGCCGTTCACGGTGCAGAAGCTGGTCAACCGCCTCAAGCCGCTCCTGCCCGGCGATGGGAACAACATTATCCATGCCGGTCCCATCCGCCTCGACCTGGAGCATCGCCGGGTCAAGTGCCTGGCGCGCAGTTCCCGCCTGACGCCCCGCCTGGCGACCCTGCTCCAGATTTTGCTCCAGCATCGCGGCGAAGTCATCGAGCGCGAAGAATTGTTCAAAAAAGTATGGGATACGAACTATACCGGCGACACGCGCACCCTGGATGTCCACATTTCCTGGCTGCGCCGCGCCATCGAGACGGACCCCGACCATCCGCGTTTCCTGCACACCGTTCGCGGGGTCGGCTACCGGCTGGACGTTTAATCACATCGGGTATAATCCCCTTCTATGCAACCAAATATTGTCGGAATCCGCTTTAGCAAAGTAGGCAAAGTCTACCATTTCGATTCGAATCCCGTTCCTGATTTGCAGGTGGGCGAGCATGTTGTTGTCGATACCGTCCGCGGGCGGCAGATTGGCGAGGTCATCCAGCGCATCGAAAATCCCGCGCCCCCGCCCGATGGAACCTGGAAACCCATCGAGCGGCGCGCCTCGGCCGCCGATTTGTTGCTGCGCCAGCAGTGGCAGCAGAAACAGGTCGCCGCGATGGTGGAATGCCGCGCCCGGGCCGCCGAACTCAAACTGGAAGGCGTCAAAATCATCGCCGCCGAATATGCCTTCGACGGCGCGCGCCTGGCCTTCATGTTCAGCACCGAGACGGAAGATAAAGTCGATCTGAAATCGCTGCGCAAAGACATGCAGCGCATCTTCACCGAATCGCAGGTCGAAATGCGCCAGATTGGCCCGCGCGACGTGGCAAAACTGCTGGGTGGGATGGGCGCCTGCGGCCTCGAAACGCGCTGCTGTTCCAAGTTCCTGACCGAGTTCAGCCCCATTTCCATCAAAATGGCGAAGGAGCAGGGCATCTCGCTGACTCCGGGCGAAATTACCGGCATGTGTGGGCGGTTGCGTTGCTGCCTCATCTACGAATACGAGCAGTATGTGGCTGCCCGCAAGGAACTGCCCAAGCGCAATAAGCGCGTCGTTACGCCCGATGGCGAGGGCAAGGTGCTGGATGTCTTCCCTCTGCGCAACGTCATCCTGGTCGAACTCGACCCCAAGCCCAGCGACCGCCCGCAAGACCGCCCGGAACGCCCCGTCTGGCGTGAATTTCACCGCGACCAGGTCGAACCCTGGGACGAATTGGAAGCCCTGCGGCGCAAATCGGAAGCCCCGTGTGATAAGCGCGAAGGCGGCGGCTGCGATTGCGGGAAAAATACAAACAGTGAAGAGCCCGCGAAGGTTGACCAACCTGAACCAGAAGCCGAAACTCGAAACCCGAAAAGCGACAACCGGCAATCGAAATTCGACCATCGAAAATCAAAATTCCAAAATCGTAAATCGTAAATCGTATGGAAACCCCCGGCATCTGGGACACTCCCCAACGCATCCTGGTCATCCTGGCTCACCCGGATGACCCGGAATTTTTTTGCGGCGCGACCCTGGCAAAATGGGCCCAGGCCGGGCATGATATTCATTATTTCCTGCTGACCTGCGGTGATAAAGGCCGCAACGACCATAACAAAGACATCTCTGGCGATGAACTTTGCTCGATGCGCCATGTAGAGCAGCGCGCCGCTGCCGGCGTGCTTGGCGTCAAAACGGTCGAATTCGGCGACCAGGAAGATGGTTACCTGGTTCCGAGCCTGGAACTGCGCCGCAAAGTGGTGCGCGTCATCCGGCGCATCCAACCGACTGTGCTTGTGACCTGTGACCCTCAATTTTTATTCTCACCTTTTGGCATCAACCACCCTGACCATCGCGCTGCCGGGCAAGTGGTACTGGATGCCGTTTTTCCCGCCGCCGGGAACGAACTGTTCTTCCCAGAACTATCAGGCGAGGGCTTCCTGCCCCACATGCCCAGAGAGGTCTGGATTTCATTAACCGGCCAGCCGACCGTGACCCTCGACGTGACCGAATTTTGGGAAACAAAAATCCGCGCGCTCAAGGAACACAAAACCCAAATCGGCGACCCGGTCAAACTGGAAGAGCGCATCCGCAGCCGCCACACCGACGATTCAACCCCGGAACATCCGCGTTACGAGGAAAAATTCCGGGTTATCAAATACGGATGAAGCACAATAAAACTATGAAAACTACCCTATTGATTGCCGCTTCCCTGTTTCTGCTGGCGGGCTGCGCCCCGCTTGCAGTATTATCCGCAAAGGATTTTTTATGATTGACTTTTTGACCGAAGCCCAAAAACTCTTCCCCTACACCCAGGCCATGCGCCGCGATTTCCATGCCCACCCCGAGCTCGGCCACCAGGAAGTGCGCACGGCAGGCATTGTGGCCAGGGAATTGCAAGCATTGGGATTGGAAGTGACCACCGGCGTTGGAAAAACCGGCGTGGTGGCGATGATTGAAGGAACAAAGCCTGGTCCCACCGTGCTGCTGCGCGCCGATATGGACGCATTGCCCATCCTCGAGCAGACCGGGGCCGAATACGCCTCGCAGACCCCGGGCGTGATGCACGCCTGCGGCCATGACGCCCATACCGCCATCCTGCTGACGGCTGCCAAACTGCTCAACGCCATCCGCGCTGAACTGCCCGGTTCCGTCAAACTGGTCTTCCAGCCCGCCGAAGAAGGCATGGGCGGCGCGGAGGGTATGATTGCCGACGGGGTGCTGGATAACCCCAAAGTGGATGCGACCCTCGGACTGCATGTCTGGAACGAGCAGCCGGTCGGCTGGCTGGGGTTGGCAGCCGGCCCGACCATGGCCGGCACCGAGATTTTCAAGGTGCGCATCATCGGTAAGGGCGGTCACGGCGCGATTCCGAACCTGGCCGTCGACCCCATCCTGGCCGGGGCGCAGGTCGTCAGCGCGCTGCAAAGCATTGTCTCCCGCAACACGCCCCCGCTCAAGGGAGCGGTTGTCAGCGTGACCACCTTCCACGGCGGCGAGGCGTTCAACGTCATCCCGCCGCAGGTCGAACTGACCGGCACCATCCGCACCTTCGACCTGGAGGTGCGCGAGATGGTTTTGCGCCGCTTCGACGAGATTGCGCATGGCGTGGCGGGCGGCCTGGGCTGCGCCGCGGAAATCGAACATACCCGCATGACGCCCGCGCTGATCAACGACCCCCAAACGACCCAGGCAGCCCAGGATGTGGCGAAGCGCATCCTGCCAGATAGTCACATCGACTCGGTCGGTCCGTTCACCATGGGCGGCGAAGATTTTGCTTTTATGATGGAAAAAGTGCCAGGCCTGTTCATGTTCGTCGGCTCGGCCAACCCCGAAAAGGGACTGAATTACGGCCACCACCACCCCAAATTCGACATCGACGAGGCCTCGCTGCCCCGCGCCGCGGCCCTGATGGCGGCGACGGCGGTCGAATTGTTAAAACGTTGATTGGGGAGCATGGCTTATGGTCTCGATACGGATGCAAAAAGCGCGTCCCACGCGGCCAGCAGGCTGAAACAGACAGGGCCGGTCACGCTTGGGTGACCGGCCCTGTCTGTTCGATAGAGAATTCTATTTTTTACATCCTTGCACCGTTTGCCCGTAGCGCACCGATACGCCGACATCGTTGAACGATTCAATTTCATACAGGTATCCAGCCGCCAGCGGCGGGAAATCGACATATTCGGTCAAACCTGCCCGCAGTTTGGCAAGTTGAATACCGTCACGGTAGAGCGTATAGCCGGTTTCGCCGGTTACATCCGGCCAGCGCAGCGTGACTGAAATCCGTCCGGCGCATTGCAGTTGGAAGACCGTCAGGCGGGAGGGGGCTTCGGGCAGCGGCGTGAACGGGATGACCGGCAGGAAGGTGAAGTCGATAGGGTCTTTGAGCGTGGTGACGTTAATCCAACAGTTTCCGGCGGAAGTTTTGACCCACAGCCACGAACTATCGCGGTTGCGGCCCTCTGCCGTGGTCGAGCGGTTGATGAAGAAAATTGTCACCTGGTTGTAGTTGGCGGATGGCCCCAGGCGGCAGTTGGCGTTGGTGTTGAAGACAATCGTCGGGAACGTAATCGGCGTTGGCGAAAGCGTTGGGGAGGGGGTCGGTGTTTCGGTTGGCATAATGGTTGCGGTGGGTGGGGCCGCCGTAATGGTCGATGTGGCCAGAAGCGGGGTTTGCGTTGGGATCGGCGCGGCTGTAAGAGAAGGCGATACCGCTTCTGGCGTTGTGGTTGGCAAGGGCAAACCTGGCGTGGGAGGCAGCAGACCCTGGGGCAACGCGCAGGATGCCAGAAGAAGCGAGAATGCCAGGCCTGCGATAAGGAATTTTTTTGTGTTCATAGCAACTCCGGTCATGATAATTGCCAGGTTTCGTTCCAGCACCGGTAAGTATAACTGGTCTGGGCGGTTTTTTGCCTCTGCCACTGGTGGGAAATTTTGGCCATGCGGAATTCGTTTTTTCAAGTTTTCAGGCTAAAACAACGCAAAACCGCCGGGAGACCTATCGCGGCGGTGAAGAGCATGGTGAAAGGACAAGTCAAACGACCCTGCGCCCGCCCTTGAGCGAATCTTGGAGCTTTTGCAGCCCTTCGGTATCGCCCTTTGCGGCCAGCGCGGCCTGTTCCAACCAGCCGGCCGGTTCCATGTATTTGTACCCGGCGCCGTCCAGCGTTTCGCGCAATTTGCCCAGGTCTGCGCCTGCCAGTTGTTGGAAGGTGGTGATGCCAATGCTTTCGAGTAATTTGGCAACTTTTGGCCCAATGCCTTCGATGGCCGTCAGGTCGTCGAGTTGGCTCACGACCGGAGCCGGTTCAGCGTGACCATGTTCCTCGTGCCCGCGCGCATCATGTTGGACGGGTTCTTCTTCCTGCTTCAGCCAGCCTTTGCGGCTAACCCACCAGCCCAGGAAAACCATCAGGAAGAAAATCGCCAGCGCTAACCACGCCAGCCAGCCAATGCCGCCCTCGCTTCCGCCTTCAGCAAATAACCCAATCGAATACATGTCTGCCTCCTTTTTGGAATAGTATTAAGTATTGTATCCCAAGATGGGCATCCTGTGCTGTTTCTATGGTATATTCGCCGCCATGACCAACCTGCCGCCTGTTTCACAGGTTTTAACCAGCCTCAATATTCCACATCGTATCTTTCGGCACGCCGGGCAGGTAGATTCGCTGGAGCAGGCCGCCAGGGAGCGCGGGCAGGTTCCCGGCCAGGTGGTGCGCAGCCTGCTGTTTCGCCTGGGTGAAGGCAAGTTCGTGATGGTGCTGGCAGCCGGGCCGGGACAAGTCTCCTGGCCGGCGCTTCGGGAGTATCTGGGACAATCGCGCCTGACGCTGGCGACGGAAGCGGAAGTCCTGGCTGTCACCGGCTGCCGCATCGGAACAGTGTCCCCGCTGGGGCTGCCTGCGCCCTTGCGCATCCTGGCCGACGAAAGCGTCTTCCGGCCCGAAGAAATCTCGCTTGGCTCCGGCGAGCGCGACGTGGGCATCATCATGAAATCCGCCGACCTGCGCCGCGCCCTGGTTGAGATAGAGGCTGGCCGGTTTACCATCGCCTGAGGTTTTACTTACAGGTTTTTGATTTTCTGGGTGTTTGCGCTACAATGTGACCTATGCAAGTGCCACAGGCAATTAATTTCGAGCAATTGATGCAAAACCTTCCCGATTATTACGTCGAATTCGACCGGGATGTCGTTCGGCGCGCCTACGAGGCCGCCGCCGAAGCCCATGCCGGGCAAAAACGCCATTCGGGAGAGCCATACATCACCCACTGCGTTGCCGTTGCCAACATCCTGTCCGAAATGCGCATGCCCTCCGACGTGCTTGCCGCCGGGCTGCTGCATGACACGGTGGAAGATACCAGCATCAGCCTGGATGCCCTGCGGCTCAAATTTGGGGATGTGATTGCCAACCTGGTCGATGGCGTGACCAAACTCGACAGCCTGCCGCGCGTTTCGCGCAGCGACCATTTCGACAACAACGATGGCGGGCCGGATGCGCCGCTCAGCCCCGAACAGGTTTCCAAGCGCAAGAAGCAAATCACCATCGAGGCCATGCGCAAGACCTTCCTTGCAATGAACGATGATGTGCGCGTAGTGCTTATCAAACTGGCCGACCGCGTTCACAACATGCGCACCCTGGGCTTTGCCAAACCCGAAAAACAAAAAAGGATTGCCCAGGAGACGCTCGATATCTACGCCCCGCTCGCCAACCGCCTGGGAATCTGGCAAATCAAGTGGGAATTGGAAGACCTCTCGTTCCGTTACGTCAACCCTGAAAAATACAAGGAAATTGCCGAGCAAATCGCCGACCGGCGCAGCGCGCGCGAGGAGCAAATTGGTGAAATTACCGAGAACCTTTCGCGTGTTTTGCATCAGGCGGGCATCAAGGTCGAAATCAGCGGGCGGCCCAAGCATATCTATTCGATTTACAAGAAAATGATTCAGAAGGGCAAAGCCTTCGAAATGGTACGCGATATTCGGGGCGTGCGTTTGATGGTGGCCGATGTCCCGGCCTGTTATTCGGCGCTGGGTATCATCCACAACCACTGGCGGCCCATCCCTGGCGAGTTCGATGATTACATCGCCGCGCCCAAGGATAACTTTTACCAATCCCTGCATACTGCCGTGATTTACGACGACGGCAAACCGCTCGAAGTGCAAATCCGCACGACCGAGATGCACCAGAACGCCGAATACGGCATTGCCGCGCATTGGCGGTACAAAGAAGGCGCTTCGCGGCGCGATGCGAAATATGAGCAGCACATCCTGTGGCTGCGTTCGATGATGGAGTGGAAGCAGGATGTGAGCGATGCCCAGGAATTTGTCGATTCGATGAAAACCGACGTGTTCGAGGACCGCGTCTACGTTTTCACCCCCAAGGGCGATATCATCGACCTGCCCTCCGGTTCGACCCCGATTGATTTTGCCTACCACGTCCACACCGATGTCGGCCACCACTGCCGGGGGGCGAAGGTGGATGGGAAACTGGTAACGCTCGAGTATGTCTTGAAAACCGGCCAGCGGGTCGAAATCCTGACCTCCAAACAGGGCGGCCCCAGCCGCGACTGGCTCAACACCTCGCTGGGCCTGGTCAAAACCCAGCGGGCGCGCTCCAAAATCCGGCTGTGGTTCAAGAAACAGGACCATGAGCAGAACCTGGCCCAGGGACGCGCCATGCTCGAACGCGAATTCCGCCGCCTGGGGTTGGGCGATATCAACCTCGAAACGCTGGCCCGCCAACTGGAATATAAAAATCCCGACGAGATGTTCGTCGACCTGGGCTGCGGCGACTTGCCGATGGGCCGCATCATTGGCCTGATTTCAGAGCAGGAGACGCCTGACGAACTGGTGGTCTCTGCGCCCAAGGCCGAAACGACCTCCTCGGAGGCCGTTTCGGTGGTTGGGCTGCGCGGCCTGTTGACTGCCACCGCCAAATGCTGCAACCCCACCCCCGGCGACCCCATTGTCGGGTATATCACGCGCGGGCGCGGCGCGACCATCCACCGCCAGGACTGCCCAAACGTGCTGCGGGCCACCGTCAACGAAAAAGAACGCCTGGTGAAAGTCAGTTGGGGCAAGCCGACCAACACCTATCCCGTCCCAATCCGCGTGACGGCCTTCGACCGGCAGGGGTTGATGGGCGACATCTCGAACCTGCTCAACGGCGAGGGCGTCAATATCGTCGATGTCAAAGTGAAGGTCGACCACGCCCACGAAAAAGCCGACACCGCCGACATCCGCCTGGTGGTGGAGGTGCGCGATATTGCCCACCTGAGCCGGGTGCTGACCCGCATGGAAAACCTGGCCAATGTGCTGGATGCCCAGCGGATGCGCAGCAACTAAAAAGCGCGGCAGTTGAACTGCCGCGCAAACGTTTTAAGTTGCGCTTCGATGCCGCAGAATCCTGCGCCCAGGATTTGGCCGTTTTTTAGTGGAAAGCCTCCAAAAACGCGACGATATTCGTGCCAAGCGCGGCATGGTTGTAACCGCCTTCCATGACGACCAGGGTGGGGAGGTTCAAACTGGCGATTTCCTGCCCGATTTGGGCAATGCCTTCGGTCGTGACGCGGATTTTGCCGAGCGGGTCCTCGCCGTAGATGTCCATTCCAGCCGAGATGACGATGGACGATGGATGATAGACCGTTATCAGTTCGAGTGCCTGCTGAAGGGTTTCCAGATAAACCTGGTCATCGGCGCCAAGCGGCAGCGGGAAGTTGCGGTGAAAGCCGAGTCCCTCGCTCGCGCCGGTTTCGCCGGGGTAGCCGCTGTAATAGGGGTATTCGTAGTTCGGGTCGGCGTGGATGGAAATCGTTAAAACATCGGAACGATTGTAAAAAATATCTTGGGTGCCGTTCCCGGCGTGGTAGTCGATGTCGAGGATGGCAACGCTGCCGAATTGGGTCAACCAATGGGCGGCGGCGGCGGCGTTGTTGATGTAGCAGTATCCGCCGCAGTTGGCGCGCCCGGCGTGGTGCCCGGGAGGGCGGCAAAGAGCAAAAGATGAAAGATGAGAGATAAAAGATGAATGTTGCGTGATGAATTTCGCTCCACTTAAGGCGCAGTGGGCCGAGGCGAGGGCGGCTTCGTATGTCCCGGCGGTGATGGGGGCCGATAAATCCATCATGTAGTACCCGGCGCGGCCTAAAATGCTTTTGGGGATGTGCCTGCGCCCTCCGGCGGGCGGGAAGGTGGCCGGGAGCAGGGCGCTGCGCTCGTAATCGGCGTCGAGCGGGGTGGACATCCATTCAGCGTAAGCGGTTTGCAGGAACGAGAGATAGCCTTCGTCGTGGACGGCCAGGAGCGGGTCGAGGCCGAAGTCTTCGGGGGGCAGGATGTCGAAGCGGCCATCCAGTCGCAGGGCTTCCAGAATCCGCTCCATGCGCTGGGGAACCTCGAAGTTGGCGACCTTTTCCCCGCCGTCGAAGATTTCGAAGGGCGGGTGGTGGTGGAAATGGGTGTCAGAGTAGTAGACGTTCATTGGATGGGATGCAGGATACGGGGCGTCAGTTTCGGGAAACATACGAAACACGCACCACGTTGGGGGCGCGGTGCGTGTTGGAGCGTCGAAAATCCTATTTCGCTTTCTCGATAAATTCGGCTAAATCTTTTTTCATTTGTTCGAGGGCGGGCAGGTGGATGTACATCATGTGGCCGGCTTCGTAGCAGGCCATGCTGAGGTTGCCGCGCAGCGTTTCGTCGAGGCCGAGGTGGTTGAAGACGTATTCGGTGGCAAAGTAGGGCGTGGCGAGGTCGTAGCAGCCGTTGGCGACGAAAACCTTCAGGTGCGGGTTGATGGTCATGGCTTTGCGCAGGGTCTCGGCGACGAAGACGTGCTGGTTTTCGTGTTCGGCGTAAGACCAGGGCCAGACCTGGAAGTTGAGGATTTCGTAGGGGGTGTCTTTCTCGAATTTGAGTTCGCGGCGGATGTAGTCGTAAAAGGCGGCGGTGTAGGGGCCGACGATGTTGGTGTAGGAGGGGTCGTTTTCGGCGCCTTCGCCGAGCGTGTCGCGGTCGATGCCGAGGAAGCGGCTGTCGAGGCGGCCCACGGTGCGCCCGCGCGAGCGCAGCAGTTCCTTGAAGAAGCGGAAATCAGGCACGCGCAGGTTGGAGCGGTCGAGGTAGTCGATGGAAAGGCCGGTGTAGCGGGCCAGTTTTTCGAGGATGGCGTTACGCTCGCGTTTGGGCAGGGCGCCGCCTTTCATCAGGGCCGGGGCGTATTCGTTGACGGCAAAGCGTTCCACTTCGGCGAGCAGGCTTTGCAGCGGGCGGCGGATGCGCAGGGCGCGGTGATACCAGGCGGTAGCGGCGTAAGAGGGCAGGAACAACACATAAGGAAGTTCGTTGCCGGGGGTGAAATCAATCGTGCCGAAGTTCAGCGCGGTGGAGACGAGCAT
Source organism: Anaerolineales bacterium (assembly GCA_034434035.1). GTDB lineage: Bacteria > Chloroflexota > Anaerolineae > Anaerolineales > Villigracilaceae > UBA5195. Next base: position 1,275 of record DAOTZM010000287.1, on the reverse strand, counting down.
GATGCCGTTAAGATATAGCCCGTGCCGCTCTTGCAGGTAGCCGGAGAGTCCGCTGGCGCGGGTGGTGCCGTAACTTTCGCCAATCAGGAATTTGGGCGAGAGCCAGCGGTTATAGCGGGTGGTGTACAGGCGGATGAAATCGCCAACGCTTTCGATGTCTTTTTTGAACCCGTGAAATTGTTTGGCGCGTTCTCCATCTGCTGGGCGGCTGTAGCCAGTGCTGATGGGGTCGATGAAGACCAGGTCGGTTTGGTCGAGCAGGGAAAATTCGTTGTCGGTCAGTTGGCAGGGCGGTTTGGGCAGGCCGCCTTCGTAGGTCATCACTACCCGGCGCGGGCCCAGCACGCCCAGGTGCAGCCAGACCGAGGAAGAGCCGGGGCCGCCGTTGAAGGAGAAGGTCAGTGGGCGTTCAACGGGATTTTCCACGCCGTCTTTGGTGTAGGCGACAAAGAAAAACTGCGCCTTGGGTTTTTCGCCTTCGTAATCTTTCTCGCGGTCGGTTTCTTCTTTGAGAATAATGGTCCCGGTGGTGACGGTGTAGGCGATTTCCTGGCCGGCGATGATGATGGTGTGCTGGGTGACGACCAGGTTGTCTTTGAGTTCGGGCTTTTCTTTCTTTTCGTCTTTGGTTTCAGCGGGTTTGGGTTCTTCGGGCATGGGGACTCCTGGTTATTCAGGTAAATTCGAGACGCTCAATCCACGCGCAGATAGCGCGTTGTGGTTCATGCCTGCAACGAAGGCATGTGGTGTCAGCCATCTGATGGCTTTTTTCAACTTTTGGCTAAGAACAGATGCTTTGACCTTTGCGCGCGCCTTTTGGTGTGCGGGCAATTCATATTCCAGCCACAGGATGACCTGGATGCGTCTGTCTGGGTTGGCCGCATGTTGAACAAATTTCTGCCATTTTTGCGATTCGCTCGATGTTCGATAAGCCCCAATCGTTCCGGCAATTGTATCGCGCACTTTTTGGGCCGTTTCTATCACCAAATCCCCGCTGGTCAGTCTGGTCTGATTTTCGATGCGATGACCACGAAAATCCTTGACTTCTAACAAATATAATTCATTCTCTTCTCTACCGGACAAAACAATCTAAACGGTAATTCATATCTTATTCTTGTCATTTCGAGCCGCGCAGCGGGGAGAAATCTTGCGCACTGGTTCTCTACCGGACAAAATTCGGATAATCATGTTTGAAGTCAGTAAACGAAACAGGAATGGTCAGATTGAAATCCATGAGATGTTCAAGTACGCGCAAACCGAGTTGAAACAGGCTTA
>DAOTZM010000286.1:0-10899 GCA_034434035.1 Anaerolineales bacterium | reverse complement strand
TGCAATCAGGATGTGGACAAATTTCGCCTGGTTTTACAAACTGTATCATTTTGCTCCCTCGCTTTGTGTTTGCTCAAGTGTACCTCAAACACCCAACATTATAAAGGGAGACTATCTGAATGCATTGGAAAAGGTGCATTTCGTCGCATGGACTTGGCTCTCTTAGCTGCTGTTCTTTCAGTGTATAGCAATCTGAAGGTGAGCGATTTACTCCTGCGCGGTTCGCTCGAAATCAGCGCCGAAGTGACCAATATCGGAAAGCGCGCCGGGAGCGAACTCGTCCAACTCTACCTTCGCGACCTGGTCGGCTCGCTTACCCGCCCGATTCGCGAGATGAAAGGCTGCCAGCGCGTAACGCTCCAGCCGGGCGAAACCCGCCGCGTGGCCTTCACCCTGCGCGAGGAACAACTCACCTTCACCCGCGCCGACGGCAGGCGTGGCGTCGAGCCGGGCGCGTTCCACGTTTGGCTCGCGCCAAACAGCGCCAGCGGCCTGCGCGGAGAGTTCAGGCTGTAAATCAAAACCGTCCGGGGCAGAATGCCTGTCCCGGACGGTTTTATAAAGGCGCGTTTCTCGCAAAGAGACCTGTTACTTCCACCAATCATTCAGCTTTTCCATCGCTTCCCTGGCCGTCAAATCGAGTTGCAGCGGCGTGACCGAGACGTAACCGACCTGTAACGCCCCAAAATCCGTTCCGGCTTCGTTCACACCGGTCGGGAACTCGCCGCCAATCCAGTAGTAGGGGCGTCCGCGCGGGTCGCGGCGCTCGTCCAGCGCATCGCGGTAGACGCGCAAGCCCTGGCGCGTGACCTGGATGCCCTTGAACTCGTCATCGCCCAGGCACGGAACGTTGACATTCAGCAGGACGCCCTCCGGCAGCCCATCTGCCAGCACCCTGGCCGCGACTTTGGCCGCCGCGCGCGCCGCCGGGCCGTAGTCCAGTTCGCTTTGCCCGGGCTTGGAGTCGAGCGAAACGGCAATCCCCATCACCCCGGCAATCGCCGCCTCCATCGCCGCCGTGACCGTGCCGGAATAGGTGACATCATGTCCGATATTGGCATTCGGGTTGATGCCCGAAACCACCAAATCGACCTTCTCTTTCACCACGCCCAGCAGGGCCAGCGACACGCAATCGCTCGGCGCACCGTCGCTGGTCAGGGCAAGCGTGCCATCGGCCAGTTCGACCTCGCGCACCCGCAGCGGCCTGTCCATCGTCTTGACATGCCCCGATGCGCTCCAGTTGCGGTCGGGGGCCATCACCGTCACCCTCCCCAGTTTGCGCATCTCCTGCGCCAGGGCCAGCAGTCCCGGCGCCTGCACGCCGTCATCATTTGTAACCAGGATGTGCATAGAACCTCTTTCGATTTACGATTTTTGATTTACCATTTTCGATTTGTTCACGGAAAGTTCAGACCTCCAATTCACCTTTCAGGCCAAGTATAACAGTTGACTTTAATGTCAGACAAGTACATAATAGGTCAAGCAAAAAATCGTCCCGAAGGTTTATGGAAAAGCGGCAATTTTGTAATTTTAACCTTCGGGACGTTATACTACACCAAAAAATAGGAGACCGAATGACAAATACGGCTGATGTCTTGTTTACCAACGCCCACATCCTGACCATGGATGAAGATTTTACCCAATACCGCCGCGGCGCCCTGGCTGTGAAAGGCGATTCCATCCTGGCAGTTGGCCCCGAAGAAGAGATAAAAGCGCAGTATAACGCGCCGCAGGTGGTCGATTGCGGCGGCAAAATCCTGATGCCCGGCCTGGTCAATGCCCATACCCACGTCCCGATGACGCTGATGCGCGGCCTGGCCGACGACCTGCGGCTGGATGTCTGGCTGTTGGGTTACATGTGGCCGGTGGAGCGCGAATTCGTCTCGCCGGAGTTCTGCCGCCTGGGGACGCTCATCGCCTGCGCCGAATTTATCCGCAGCGGCGTGACCTCCTTCGCCGATATGTACTTTTTCGAGGATGATGTGGCCCAGGCCACTGCCGAGGCCGGACTGCGGGGGGTGTGCGGACAATCGGTCTTGAAATTCCCAACCTCCGATTCGCCCTCTTTCGAGGATGCGCTGGCCCGCGCCCGCGAATTCATCCAAAAATGGAAAGGCCACCCGCTGATTGTGCCTTCCGTTGCCCCGCACGCCCCCTACACCACCACGCCCGAAATCCTGAAAGCCTGCGCGCAACTGGCCGCCGAGTTCGACGTTCCGCTGCAAATCCACATCTCCGAGACGGCGCTCGAAGTGGAGACCATGCGCGAGGAAAACGGGATGCCGGTCGTGCCATACGTCAAGAAACAAGGTTTATTTGACGCCAAGGTGTTGGCGGCGCACTGCGTCCACATCGACGAGGGCGAAATGCGCACCTTGAGCCATGCCCGCGCCGGGGTGGCGCATAACCCCTCCTCCAACCTGAAACTGGCCTCCGGCTTTGCCCCGGTCAGCAAAATGCTCGAATCCGGCCTGAACGTAGGCATTGGCACCGACGGCCCGGCCTCCAATAACGACCTGGATATGTTCGAGGAAGTGCGCCTGGCGGCCTTCCTCGCCAAAACCGTCTCGAACGACCCGACCAGCCTGCCCGCGCCGCAAGCCCTGGCAATGGCGACCCGCATGGGGGCCCAGGCCATGCACATCGGCGATATCACCGGTTCGCTTGTCCCCGGCAAACGCGCCGACCTGATTGTGGTCGATACCGACCCGCTGCACAATTCGCCGCGCTTTGAGCGCGACCCGAACGGGGCCTACGCCCAAATCGTCTATGCCGGGAAATCGACCGACGTGCAGGATGTGATGGTCAACGGTCAATGGCTGATGCGCGACAAACAATTGCTGACCCTGAACGAGGGCGAATTGCTCACCCAGGCCGCTGACTATGCCCGCAAAATCGACGCCTTCCTGACGGCGCGCGAACAGTCGGTGCTGAGCAAACTGATTGCGCTGGGCGGTTCGAGCGAGGAAGAATCCTACGAGGTGCAGGTCAAGGTCAAATTACAGGACCCGGCTGGTGTGAAATCCGCGCTGCAATCCTCAGCAATCGAGATGGTCTACCAGCGGCATTATCGCCAGTACGATATCTACTTCTCCTTCGAAGACCCCTCCCAGGGACGCCTGCGCTACCGCGAAGATGATTTTATCGACGCCAAGGGCAAAGTCACCAACGTCCGCACCCGGCTGACGCTGCTCGGCGAAAACCGCGAGGGTGGGTTCGACCAGGATGTGCTGCTCTCGCGCTCGCGCTACCTGGCCCCGGCAGGGCAAACCCTGCGCTTCTACCGTGAATATTTCAAGCCGGTCGAGGAAAAAGTGGTCGAGAAGGACCGCCTGCGCTGGAAGGTGAAATACCAGGGCGAGGAGTTTTACATCAACCTGGATACCGTCGAACGACCCGATATGGGACATTTCCTCGAAATCAAGAGCCGCACCTGGAGCCGCAAAGACGCCCAGCAAAAGGCCAAACTTTCGGTTGAACTGCTTACCCTGCTCGGCGTAACCGAAGGCGAACACATCACCAGCGATTACGTTGCGCTGGCGTGATTACTCTCCCTCACCCACCCCCTCTCCCATTGGGAGAGGGGTAAAAGGAGACAGTCATCTTTGAGATGACCGTCTCCTTTGCTTTTTGCGTGGACAGGTCTCCGACCCGTCCTACGGACACGCATTTTGCAAATGTCCCTCGAAAGTTTCGGCGAACAGGTGCAGGCCCGAACCGTCGCAGCGGGCGCGGAAGAAGTAGTAGGGCGTCTGGGCCGGGTAGGCCACGGCTTGCAAGGCGCTGAGGCCCGGGCTGGCGATTGGGCCGGGCGGCAGGCCGTTGATTTTATAGGTGTTGTAGGGCGAATCAACCTGCAAATCGACCAGCGCCAGCGGCGACTTCCACCACGAACCGGTGGCCGGGTTCAGGCCGATGGCATACTGCACGGTCGGGTCGGTCTCCAGGCGCATCCCAATCGACAGGCGGTTGATGAAAACCGAAGCGATAATCGGCTGTTCCTCGGCCTGCATGGCCTCGCGCTGGACAATCGAAGCCAGGATGACGGCCTGGTACACGCCCAGTCCCTGCCGCTCGAAGGCGGCGCGCATCTCCGGCGAAAGCGCCAGGGCGAAATTGTTCATCAGGGTTTCGACCAATTGCCGGGCGGTCAGGTCGCGCGGCAGGGTGTACGCGCCGGGCAGCAGGAAGCCCTCGGCAGTTGCCCCGGCTGGGAAAAAATCGAAGCGCCGCGCCGGACGCCGGGCTTCGCTCAGAAAAGCATCGGGGGAGATGTTGAATCCCGAGGTGGGCAGGGCCGCCGCCACTTCTTCCAGCCGCCAGCCGGGGAGAACAACGAACTTGATTTGGGTCGGGGTGGCATCCTGTAACTTTTGGGCTATTTGCAGCGGGGCCAGGGCCGGGCTGAGCGTAAATTCGCCAGCCTGGATTCCCCGGTCCAACCCGGCATAGACCAGGTAAGCGGTAAAGGCCTCCGCATCGCGGATGAATCCCTCCCGCTCCAGGCGCAGGGCCACTGCCGCCGCGCCTTCGCCGGGGTTGACCTTGAACGGCGCTTCCCCGGCGCGCGAATCGAGCGGGTGGGTCAGCGCGTTGCCGTGCCACAACATCAGCGCGGCATATTGGAATCGCTGCAAGCCGCGCAGGTTCTCACCGGGCGGGCCATAAGTCCGCGCCGCGTGATACGGAACGAGAATATAAGCGACGGCTGCCAGCGCCAGCAAAACAAGCGGAACGGCCAGGCAGCCCAAAGGCAGATACCAGCGATGCCTGCGGGGACGGCGACGACTCATCGTTTCTCCTGTGAATCCAGATACTCCTGCAACAAAACCGCCGCCGCCCACGCATCCAGGTGTCCGGCGCGCTGTTTTTGGCGCGCCCCTGCCGCCAGGCGCGCGGCGCGGGCGTCCTGGGTGGTCAGGCTCTCGTCGCGCAGTTTCACCGGCAGGCGGGTGTGCTCGCGCAGGGCCTCGGCAAAATTGACGGCGCGCCGTCCGGCCCGGTTCGGGTTGCCGTCCTCGTGATACGAAACGCCCACCAGGATGAGTCCCGCGCCCTCGGCTTCGGCGCGCGCCGCCACCTGGGCCGCATCGACCGCCCTGGCAATGTGCTTGATAACGCCCAGCGGACGCGCCAGCGCGCCGGTCTCGTCGCTCAGCGCCAGGCCGATATTTTTCTCGCCGTGGTCGACCGCCAGCACGCGCATCAGTCCATCACCTTGATTTGCATGGGGAGGAAAGGAAGCCAGGGCCACCAGGCCGGGCGGAGTCTGATTTGGGGAGGTTCGGCCAGCCCGAAGGTTTCCACGAGCAGGCTCCCCGCGCGCCTCGCTGTTTGACCGGTGACGAGCGAGATGACCTGCCCCGAATCAATCGCCGGGCGCGCCTGGCGTTCGGCGCGCACCTGCCAGCGCGCGCCGGAGGCCGTCTCGACCAGCGGCGGCTGCGACTGCCAGGTCAGCGTCCCCGGCGAGGGGACCGAGCCGGGCGGCAGCGAGGCGTCCAGCACCAGCCCGGCCAGAGTCTCCAGGTCGGCGGCGCGGACGTAAAAGACGCTGTATTCGGCCTTGAACGCCAGCGAGAGTTTTTCGCCGGGCTGCCCCGGCGCGGGGAAGGCTGTTTCGTCGAACACCCGCTCCAGTTGGAAGGTGGAGGGCAGTAAAACGTCCTTGCCCGTCACCTGGGCGGCGAAGCGCGCGCGCGCGCTGCGTTCCAGGTCGGCCAGCAGGCGCGAGCGCAGGAACTCGAAATCGGCTTCGGCGGGGGCGGCGATGGTTTTGTCGCTGCCGCCGGTAATGGGCAGGAGGTTGGTCACTTCCACCGACAGGCCGAGCGGCCCCTCGAAGGCGCTGACCGCCCCGGCGGGGACGTTGCCGCGCGAACCGGCCTGCGCCGCGCGGATGGGAATTTCGACGGCGGCCCTCGTTCCAGCGGGGACTTCGACCTGTTCAACGGTCACAAAGGCGACAGGCGGGTCGGAGCGGGTCAGCAGCACGGTCTGGGCGGGGACAATGACCGTCGCGCGGGTGCGGTTGGTCAGGCGGGCAATCCCCTGCGCGGTCTGGTCGGGAACGGTCAATTGCCCCGTTCCCAGGGCGGTCCCGTCAATCTCCAGCGTTTGCGCCAGCCTTTGCATGGGAACCGCGCCGGAGAGTTGCGCCGTTTTGACATCGGGCGCGGCGCTGACGGAAATCAGCACCCGTTGGGGCTGTTCGGGCGGCGTCATCCGAATCTCCGCCGAGGGGATGAAGACCAGCATGACCGCCAGCAGGGCCAGCACGCCCAGGGCAAATGCTCCCAGGCGCATGGGCGGGTCGGACTGCACATCCAGCGGGTCGGGAGGCCGGAAAGCCTGGCGCAGGGCGCGCAAATCGAGGCGCGGGAAGCGCCGCATGGGGCGCAGGCCGCTTTCGGGCCAGGGCTTTTTCTGGGCGTCTTTGACGTTGCGAAAACAGGGAATGCCCAATTCGCGCGCCGCGGCCCGCATTTCACCGGCCCGCGTCACCAGCCCCAACTGCGCGCCCAGCCCGGCGGCGTGACGGCGCAGCAGCGCCAGGTCGAGCGGGCGAATGCCAACCGTCCCTTTTTGGGGCCACACCAGCAGCACGCGCGGCGTTTTGGCCCAATCCATGCGGTCACGGATGGAGACCAGGTCGTCGTGCGGTTCGAGTTGCAGCAGGGTGGTTTTCATGTTCGGGAGGTATCTATTCAGCCATCATGAAATTCAGATAAATGGTTGTTGCCAATCATACAAACACCAGTGATAATGTGAGCCATGCGCCAAACTTTAGCAGCAAACCGCTCTCCAGCGATGGGTTGAAAAAAGCGGTCAAGAGCCGCAAGCGACATCCGAGTGGCAAAAAAGCAGGTGGTCAGGCTGGACATGTTGGGACACGTCTGGAACCCGTTGAGAAGCCGGATCATTTGGCGGTATATCCGGTGCAACATGGCAAAGGCGCATCAGAAAGTGTCCGGCGGCTTTCGAAGCGAAAGTGGCGCGCAGGCTTTCGGGTACATTCGCAGCTACCTCTCTACCGCTCGAAAAAATGGACAGCGGGTACTGGATGCATTTTTCAATGCCTTTGCCGGTTCACCTTTCTGGCCAGCCTTTCCAGCCGCTATCCCGGCTGAATAGATACGGTGAACGAAGCCAATCATACCCTGCATGTTTGGGTTTGTCATCCGTAAAAGTACCGGTTTTTTCTCCATCCCTTTTATCGATTGCCAGGCATTGCAAGAGTGGTTAAAATATAGCCAATAGGTGCATCTGACGATGAATCCCCTCAACCAACGCTTACGCCAAACCTTCCTGTTCTATTCCCGTGACCTGCTCGCCAACCGCGCCGGGCGGCTATCGGAGCGGCAACAGGCCCGCCAGCAGGCCGCCGGGGTCAGCCTGCGGCTGGGGATGACGGTTTTTATCGTTATCATGGTCGGAACGCTGGGCGTGATTGCCTTCGCCTCCTTGCAATCTGGCACGGCTGCCAGCCTCACTGACCCGGAGTTGTTGAATACGCTCGGCATCGCCAGCGCCGTCATTGGGTTAATTATCCTGCTTTCGTATCTTTTCTCTGGCAGGAATTATATAAAAGCCGCAAAATCAACCACGCTCAAGGTGGCCGAAGGCGAAGCGCAGCCTGGAAAAATCAAAGAGGATGAGGCGCACTTTGAGATTAAGTTCGGAAAGACGAAAGTCCGTTTGGTGACGTTGGAGCAGTTGGAGGCTTTCGAGATGGGAACCGCCTACCGGGTTTATTACTTGCCCGGGCCAATCCCCGTCATTCTTTCCGGAGAGGTGATTGGCACCGAGGATGAAGCGCACCAGCTGCTAGAGACCGAAGTTCCCCTCGAAAAAGACAAAGTTTTGCAAGGTCACAGCAACGCCCGCCCGGTGGTGATTGTGCTGGCCGTACTGACGATTGGGATTCCGCTAGCGGGGTTTGCCGCCGCCAGCCTGCCGGGAATTTTGCGTTTCGTGGTCATCTTGCTGCTCTTTGGGCTTTCTATCGGATTCGTCTTTTGGGCGCTGCGGCGGGTATCGGACTGAATCAGTGAAACCAACGTCCCGAAGGCTCGATTTTGTTCGAAAACTGGTTTCGACAAAGCCTTCGGGACGCTTTACTACATCACTATGCTGTAAATCACCCGCACCCGTTCCTTGCTGAGCGTTGGCAGGCCTTTCTCCCGCCACCGGTTGAAGAATTCCTTCGCCCCGCCCGGCTGCTCGGTGGAAGATTGGGAATGCGTGCGTCAGAGCATGTACCTTTCGCCGGGCTTCACAACCACCTCCGCTGAAAACGCCAAAATCCAGGCTTATGTGGCGCAGGGGCATGAGTTTGGCGTCCACGTCTCTACCGGGTGCGCTGATTACACCAATACTGCGCTGAACACTTTCTTTGCCAACCAGGTTGGCTGGTTCAATAATACGTTTCCTTTCCTTCCTGCGCCGGTTTCCGAGCGAACACATTGCGTCCCCTGGAGCAACTACGCTTCCCACCTCGACGTGCGGCGCAGTCATGGCATTCGGCTCGATACCAACTTTTACTACTATCCGCCTTCGTGGGTCAATGACCGCCCTGGCCTGTTTACCGGCTCGGGTCTGTTGATGCGTTTCGCTGACGTGGATGGCCGTGTAATTGATGTGTATATGACCGATGAGTCGGGACAGACCTTTCCCTTGTCCAGTTGGCGCAGGCGCGCGGCGTTCCGATTATTTCGGCCAAACAAATGCTGACCTGGCTGGATGGCCGCGAAAGTTCCAGATTTGGTAATTTGACCTGGCAGGAGGGGGTTCTGACTTTTACCATTTCTGCCGATTCCCGCGCGCGGGCTGCGCGCCATGCTCCCCGCGCAGGGGGCCAGCGGGCCGCTTGTTTCCATCTCGCGCAATGGCGTGCAGGTGTCTTATCGCACCGAAACCATCAAAGGCGTCATGTATGCCTTTTTCGACGGCTTGAGCGGGGGTTACCAGGCTTCTTATGTGCCGGATACCACCCCGCCGGTCATTTCGGATATCGCCGTCGTCAGTCCGGAAGGGAATGCGGTCATCACCTGGAACACGGACGAATTCGCCACCTCGCGGGTCGATTATGGGATAAATCCCGCCGCCCTGACCCTGAGCGCCATCCAGCCCGCGTTGGTCACAGCGCATACGATGACGTTAACCGGCTTGACCCCAAATACAACCTACTATTACCGTGTCACATCGGTAGATTCGACCGGCAACCCGGCTCCAGTAGTTTCAATTAGTAGTGAAATTCCTTAATGGTTTCCCGTTGCCTTGGCTGGCAGTTGCAGGTAAAACGTACAGCCTGGGTAGTTGACTTCGTCATGCCCTGCGCTTTCCACCCAAACTTTGCCGCCATGCGCGCGCGCCACGCCGCGCGCCAGCGACAGTCCCAAGCCGGGACCGCCGCCTTTGAAACTGGTTTTGCCGGTCGAGTGCAGCGCCACGCTGCCCACCTGGTAGAACTTCTCGAAGATTAACTCGTGATGTTCTGGGTCGAGGCCGATGCCGGTGTCTTGCACGGCCACTTCCGCGCCGGGGATGTCGCCTTCCAGCATGACCGGGCGGGCTCGCAATGTTACCTTGCCGCCATCGGGAGTGTATTTGACCGCGTTTACCGCCAGTTGGTAGAGCGCTTTTTCGATCATGCCCGGGTCGGCATGGATGATGGGGGTGTCCTCCGTGTATTCCAGGCGCATTTCAATCCCGCGTTCAGCGGCGGCTTTGCCGAGGCTGTTGACCAGTCCTTGCAATACGCGCTTGAGCAGCACCGGCGCCGAGGCTGCTTTGAGAGTTTCGGCATCGATGCGAGTCACATCGATCATCATGTTGACCACTTCATGCATCCGGTCGGCGCCTTTGAGGATGCCATCGAGCATCTCATCCAGCGACTGGTTCGATTTGACTTCGGGAAAGGTGCGCAGCAGGTTGCTGTAGCCTTTAATGATGGTCAGGGGTGTGCGTAATTCATGCGCCGCTACCTGGATGAACTCTAATTTGTTGCGGTCCATCAGGCGCAGGACTTTGTTGTTCTTTTGCAGTTCGGTGATAACCATCTGGTCGTTGGCGCGGATGCGGTCGAGCGTGATGCGGATGATGTCGATCGCCATGGCTGGGCTGCGGCTCAGGATGGTCTCGAAGTCGCGCTTTTCCATCTCCAGCACGGTGCATTTGGTGGCGGCGCGCACGGTGGCGGCGCGCGGCGCATTCTGGATGAGGGCCATCTCGCCGACCAGGTCGCCTTTCCCGCCGATGCGCAGTACGCGCTCGGTTTCCTCTTCGGCTATTTTCTTGGTGATAATGACGTTCCCCTCGGCAACGATATAAAAGACATCCTCATGCGCGCCTTCGTGGCACAGGACATGCCCCGGCGGATAGGCGCGTATCTCCGTCAGGTTTGCCATTTCATGCAGTTCTTCGTCTTTCAACCCCTTGAAGGCCAGCCGCAGCAGGGAAATTTTGTCGTACTGGGGCGTCTCTGTCATTGCGTTGCTCTCCGACATTTGCGGTGAAGGCGCAAACGTGGTCAGGTTGCGGAATAAAAACCGTGTTACGGCATAGTATAACCACCTCGCAGGAGGGTGACAATGCCTGAAACGATGATGTAAGCATGTCAAAACTCGTGGGCGGGTTGGGCGCGCATCGACAGGTCAATTTGAAATGCAGATTCAACGTTGTAATAAAAGATGAGGGGCTAATATTCTCTACCGGACAAACTTCGTGTTAGTTTGTCATTTCGAGCGACTTGGGTCATCGGTCATACATGTCAAAACTGGTCGGACAAACTTCGTGTTAGTTTGTCATTTCGAGCGACAGCGAGAAATCTTCTCCCAGTGCGCAAGATTTCTCCCCGCTGCGCGGCTCGAAATGACAAGAATAAGATATGAATTACAG
>DAOTZM010000285.1:0-7490 GCA_034434035.1 Anaerolineales bacterium | reverse complement strand
CCGCGCTGCCGGGCATGGAGGCGGCCCTGGAGCGGGTCTCCTCCGCCCTTCGCCGCCGGGAGCGAATCTGCATCTGGGGCGATTTCGACGTGGACGGGCAGACCGCGACTGCGATACTCGTCGAAACCCTGCGCAGCCTCGGCGCGGATGTGGTGTACTACATCCCGGTCCGCGCCCGTGAGAGTCATGGCGTTCACATCCCGCGCCTGAAGGAAATCATCGATTATGGCGCGCAACTGGTTGTGACCTGCGATACCGGCATCACCGCCCACGAGGCCGTCAAATATGCCGCCTCGCGCGGCGTGGATGTGGTCATCACTGACCATCATGACCTCCCGGACTCCGAAGTTTCCCGACTTCGGAACGCAGAGAACCAACGCCTGGAGACGTTGGAGGCCAGTTTGCCCCAAGCAGTCGCCGTCACCAACCCCAAACTGCTGCCGTCCGAACATCCCCTTGCCAACCTGCCCGGCGCGGGCGTGGCCTACAAACTGGCGGAAGCGTTAATCGAAAAGCAATATTCGATATTCGATATTGGAGAATTGAATATCGAATATCGAATATCGAACCCCGATTCCCTTCTCGACCTCGTCGCCCTCGGCACCGTCGCCGACCTCGCCATTTTACGCGGCGATACGCGCTATCTCGTCCAAAAAGGTCTGGAGGCATTACGCAATACACAGCGCGTAGGGCTGAAAGCCATGCTGGAACTGGCCGAACTCAAGCCCGAAAACATCACCGAATCGCACATTGGATTCACGCTGGGGCCGCGCCTGAACGCCCTCGGGCGGCTGGAGGACGCCAACCCGGCCGTCGATTTGCTGACCACGCAAGACCCTATCCGCGCGCGGGTGCTGGCAACCCACCTGGAAGGCCTGAACGCGCAGCGCAAACTGCTCTGCGACCAGGTGACGATGGCCGCCGAAGCCCAACTGCGCGGCGACCCGTCCCTGCTGGCCGCGCCGGTCCTCCTGCTGGCCGGGAAGGACTGGCCGGGCGGCGTGGTTGGCATCGTGGCGGCGCGCATGGTCGAACGCTATGGCAAACCCGCCATCCTGATGACCAGCGGAGCAGACGGCCTGACGCGCGGTTCGGCCCGCTCCATCGAGGGGCTGCACATCACCAAGGCGATTGCCGCCCAAAAAGACATCCTGCGCAACTATGGCGGACACCCGATGGCGGCCGGGTTGGGCCTGGAAACCGAAAAACTGCCCGAATTCCGCAGGCGGCTGTCGCAAACAGTCAAACGAATGTTGGACGAGTCCCAAATCGAGGAAGCGACCCTCGAAATCGACGGCTGGCTGGGACTGGAGCAAATCTCGCTCGAACGGGCCGCCGACATCGAACAGTTGGCGCCCTTTGGGCCAGGCAACGAACGCCTTATTCTGGCTGCGCGCAATTTATCGCTCGAATCCGCCGCGCCGGTCGGCAAGGGCGGCGAGCATGTGCGTTTGACGGTTTCCGATGAAGCCGGGAACAAACTTCCCGTGTTGTGGTGGAACGGAGGCAGCGAGGAACTGCCCCAGGGCCGCTTCGACCTGGCGTACACCATCCGCGCGAGCGACTACAAGGGCCAGCGACAGGTGACGGTCGAGTTGGTGGATTTTCGGGAGACTGAGGGAGAACGGGTTACGGTTCAACGCCAAAAGGTGGAAGTCATTGACTGGAGAGAAAAGAAAAAAGAACGGGAATCTTTCATCTTTCATCTTTCATCTTTTATCCCTTATGAAATTTGGGCCGAGGGCGAACACAAAAAAGCGGTCAATGGAAAAGGACGGCATGAACTCGAGCCGGCAGAAACGCTGGTCATCTGGACGACCCCGCCTTATAGGGACGTGTTGCGCGAGGTGTTGGAAAAGGTCAAGCCGAGCAAGGTCATCCTGGTCGGCCAGGAACCGGGGTGGGATTTCCTGACGCGGCTGGCGGGCGTGGTCAAGTTCGTGCTCAAGCAGCGCGGCGGGCGGGTCTCGCTGGAGGAACTGGCGGCGGCGACCGGGGAGCGGCTGGCAGCCGCGCGCCTGGGGCTGGAGTACCTGTCGAAACGAGGGCAGGTGACAGTGGAGTCAGAATCGGATGGGGAAATTGTCCTCGCCGCCTCGAATGCGCGGGCAGATGAATCCGCCGCGGCGGAGATTAAAATCCAAATCGAAAAAATAACGGCTGAGTCGGCGGCGTATCGCCGTTTTTTCAGTAAAAATCCAAACCCAATCGAGGAATAATGAGACAACTTCCAGAGCATGGCGCGTGTTTTGTGTGCGGGGCCAATAACCCGCGCAGCATTGGGCTGACGTGGTTCGAGGAAAACGGCGAAATTTTCGCGGAGTTCACCTTCGACGAGGGCCAGCAGGGGCCGCCCGCCCACCTGCACGGCGGGGCTTCGGCGGCGGTGCTGGACGAGGCGATGGGCGCGGCGGTCTGGACGGCGGGGCTGCGCGTGGTGGCGGTCAACCTGGAAATCAATTACAAACAGCCGGTGCCGCTCGGTCAAAAAGTGACCATAAGGGCGCGGGTGCAGGAGCGGCAGGAGCGCAAGGTGCTGACGACGAGCGAGATTTTACTGCCAGATGGCGCGGTGGCGGTAACGGGACGCGGAATTTACGTGCCCGCGCCGCATTTGGTGGGGGTGGAGAAGGTGAAGTTTGAGAGTTAACACAAATCCCTCCGCGCGTTGACAAATCTCTTATACCCCGGTGATACAATAACGCCATGCTGCCCGATTTCCGCGTCCGCCAGCGCGATTACCTGCTCGAAATCACCCGCACCATCACCCGGGAACTCGACCTGCAAAAGGTGCTGAAGCGCATCCTGCGCATCTCGATTGAGATGTTGGCCGGCCAGGCCGGGCTGATTGCCCTGCGGGACGTTAAATCGTGGCATGTTGCGGCGGCGCATGGCATCCCGCCCGCGTTTTTGCGCTACCTCGAGCCGCTGCTGGCCGAGGAGCGCGTGGCCGAGCTGGACGTGGCCGAACTCAACCGCATGTTGCAGGAGTTGACCTACACCGCCAGCATGGGCCTGCTCAACGGCACCGCCCTGCCGCTCACCACGCACGGCGCGGTCATCGGCGTCATCTTCATTTTCCGCTCCTACCCCGATTTATTCTCCACCAACGACAAACAACTGCTGCAATCCTTTGCCGACCAGGCCGCCATAGCGGTCTTTAATGCCAAACTGTACGGGCAGATTACAGTCGAAAAGCAGCGGCTCGACGCGTTGATTGATTCCGCCGCCGACGGAATTCTGATTCTGAACGCCGACCACAGCATCGAGCGCGTCAACGACGCCTTCGAGCGCATCTATGGCAAAACCGACGATGAATTGCGCGGCCTGCGACATGAGAAAGTCATCCGCTGGGCGCGCAAGCCGGACGGCCTGACCCTCGAGGAGGCTGAACAAGGCGGCTGGCCGCCTACACCCAACGCGCATCTCTACGTGGAGGGCGATTTGCAGCGCGCCGATGAGCAAATGCCCTTCATACCGGTTGGCGTGACCTACGCTCCGCTGCTGACCGCCGAGGGTGAACTGCAAAACATCATCGTCACGGTGCGCGACATCACCCACTTCCGCAACGCCGAGGAAATCAAGGCGACCTTCATTTCCATCGTCAGCCACGAACTCAAGACGCCGGTCGCGCTCATCAAGGGCTACGCCTCCACCCTGCGCCGCGACGACGCCCGCTGGGACAAGCACATCATCCAGGATTCGCTGACGGTCATCGAGGAAGAAGCCGACCGGCTGACCAAGATGATTGAGGACCTTCTGGACGCTTCGCGCTTACAGGCTGGCGGCCTGACCCTTAAACGGACAGATGTCGCCCTGCCAGCCCTGGCCCGCCGCCTCGCTGAACGCTTCCAGACCCAGACCAAAAAACACACCCTGAAAGTCGATTTTCCCGCCGAATTTCCCGTCATCCTGGCCGATGAGACCCGCATCGAGCAGGTGCTTTCCAATCTCATCTCGAACGCCATCAAATACGCCCCGAAAGGCAGCATCTGCATCGGCGGGCAGGCGCGCCCGGAGCAGGTCATCCTGTGCGTCAGCGACGAAGGCCCCGGCATCGACCCGCACGACATGCCGCACATTTTCGACCGTTTCTACCGCGCCGAGGGCGCCGTCCGCAAGACGAAAGGCGCCGGGCTGGGGCTGTACCTGGCGCGCGCCATCGTCGAAGCGCACGGCGGGCGGATGTGGGTCGACCCGAAACCCGGTTCAGGAGCGAGAATCTGCTTTTCGCTGCCGAGATAACCGCCTGCGGGTGGTAAAATAAGCAACTTGCGGAACGCGCTGAAGGTTTGGTGGCGTGTTCCGTTTCAAATTGCAAATCGTAAATCCATAGGACTTACGCAAAACCAGTTTTTTGTCCGCCAATCTGCGCTAATCATCGCTAATCAAAGGCATTTACGCCCGAAATTGTTCAAAAATTCGCGCGGATTGGCGTAGATTAGCGGATAATTTCACGGTTTTTCGTAGGCTCTATCCAAAATCGCAAATCCAAAATCAGAAATCGGAAATCAAAATGCCCAAAACCCAAATTGCCTGTCCCCGCTGCCGCCAGAGCATCCCTGCCCAGGTGGAGCAGTTGTTCGACGTAACCAGCGACCCCGCCGCCAAGCAGCGCCTGCTCGGCAGGGTCTCCAACTACGCGCGCTGTCCGTTCTGCGGCTTCGAGGGGCCCTTAGCCACCCCCATCGTCTACCACGACAACGACAAGGAACTGCTGTTGACCTACTTCCCGCCCGAACTGGGGCTGCCGGTCAACGAGCAGGAAAAACTGGCCGGGCCGATGATTACCCAGGTCACGAACAAACTGCCCGCCGAAAAGCGCAAAGGCTACCTGCTGCGCCCGCAGAGTTTCCTGACCTACCAGAGCATGATTGAGAAAATCCTGGAAAAAGACGGCGTGACCAAGGAAATGCTCGACGACCAGCAAAAGCGCGTCGGACTCATCCAGCGCCTGATGGAAGCGACTTCGCCCGAAGTCCGTTCAGCCATTATCAAGGAAAACACCGCCCTGCTCGACGAAACCTTCTTTGCCCTGTTCAACCGCCTGCTCGAAGCCGCGCTCCAATCGGGACAGCAGTCCGCCGCCCAGGCCATGGCTGCTTTGCAGGAAGAACTGCTCGAAAATTCGGAGTATGGCCGCAAAGTCCGCGCCCAGATGGGCGAACTGGAAGCCGCCGTCAAGACCCTCCAGGAAGCCGGGCAGGGCCTGACCCGCGAAAAACTGCTCGATGTCTTCCTGTCCGCTCCCAGCGAAGCGCGCCTGCAAGCCCTGGTCAGCATGACCCGCAACGGGCTGGATTACTCCTTTTTCCAGATTCTCACCGAGCGCATCGGCCAATCGAGCGGCGAAGAACGCGCCAAACTGGAGGACTTGCGCACCAAGGTACTGGAATACACCAACCAGATTGACAAGGCCGTCGAGCAGCAAATGAAACAGGCCGGCCAGATGATTGAATCGCTGCTGGCCGCGCCGGATATCGCCCAGGCCACCGTCCAAAACCTGGCCGCCTTCCAGAGCGACGTGGTCGTGCAGGTGCTGGAAACGAAACTCCAGGAAGCCAGCCGCAAGAAAGACGAGGCCCGGATACAGAAACTCCAGCAGGTGGTGGCGGTCTTGCAGCAGGCCAGCACCCCGCCCGAACTGGCGCTCATCAACGAACTGCTCGAAGCCGCCGACGATGAAACCGTCCTGGCGCATAAACTCCAGGAACACGAAGCCGAAATCAGCGAGGAATTCAGCGGCATGATTGCCGGGTTGATGAACCAGGTCGAGCAGCAGGCCGAAAAAGACCCCAATTCCGGCGAAATCCTGAAGCGGCTCGAAACGCTCTACCGGGTTCTCCTGAAAAAGTCCATGCAGAAGAACCTGGGGCAGTAAACAGACGACGGTCGAGCAGCAGCGGTCTTTGCCGCGCTTCGAGACCCAACCAACCCAAAACGCTTCCTGAATGGGGGCGTTTTTTGTCAGCACTTCTCGATTTGCAGCGCACCAGGCCTGTTCCTGATTATGCGCCGCCGCCTTCCCACAAAGAGCGTGGGACTTTCAGGCGGTGCGTTACAGGTTACAGGCAAAAGCCTGCGCTCCAGAAACCAGGACGGGACCTATGGCATACGAACACAGCCTGATTCACGTTCTCTCCTCCAGCAGCCCGGTTGGGACCGGCTTTCTCGTCACGCCTTCGCAAGTCTTGACCTGCGCGCATGTCGTTGCGCAGGCCCTGCGCCAGCCGTTGACGGACGACATGCCCGCCGCTGAACTGACCTTCGATTTCCCGCTCCTGGCCCCCGGCCACCTGTTGACCGCGCGGGCTTTTTTGTGGGACTCCGCCCTGGATGTGGCGGTGCTGGAAATAACGGGGGAACTGCCCGCCGGAGCGCAGCCTGCCTCGCTGGTACAAAGCCCGGATGTGTGGAAACACGATTTCCGCGCCTTTGGCTTCCCGCACGGATTCCCGAACGGCGCGTGGGCCTCCGGGCGCATCCTGGGACGCGAGGCCTCCGGTTGGTATCAAATCGAAGACACCAAACAGACCGGATACTTCGTCCAGCCGGGATTCAGCGGCGGGGCGGTCTGGGATGTCTCGCACTATTGGCGACCCGGGCGCGCTCGAATTGGCGGGTAAAATCATCGCCAGCAGCAACGGCGTGCAGGCCGGGGAGTATGAGATGGTCTATTTCGACGGAGATGACTTGCTGGCGGCCAACCGCCCAAGGGGCTTGCCCATCGGCAATCTCACCAGCCAGCACTGGGCCAATGTTTACTTGAACGAGTTGGACCAATACGCCTGACCCTGCACGAAAAATCGGCCCAGGCCCGCCCCGCGCATTGCGGGGTCTCTTTTTTGGGTTCCAGGTTTTCCCAACCCATCGCCGCTTGAAACCCGCCAATGGCTACGCCTTCCAACGCCGCCTGAAAGAATTACAAAAACGCCATGCCGCCGGGGA
Source organism: Anaerolineales bacterium (assembly GCA_034434035.1). Lineage (GTDB taxonomy): Bacteria > Chloroflexota > Anaerolineae > Anaerolineales > Villigracilaceae > UBA5195. The sequence continues at coordinate 542 of DAOTZM010000285.1, read as the reverse complement.
ACTGAGCGACAAGGATTTCAACGCCCGGCTGCAAAGCTGGCTGGCCCATGCCAGTCATGGCGATACTTTTGGCTTGCGCAAAGCCATCCTTGCCCGTTATGACCTGTATGGAGGCGAATAGTTTATGGAAGAGAATCGTAACTACCTACCCTCACCCTGCCCCTCTCCCACCGAGAGAGGGGTTGGGGGGTGAGGGTGGCAGGTAGTTACTCTTTTTTAGGTTCTTCGAGAATCTCCGTGATTAAATCTTTTGGACACGGACGCTTGCGCCTGCTCTGCAAGCGCAGGTGTTACACGGACGAACACGGAAAAAACACGGATTTTTCATGCTGAAGAAGCATTTTCTGGTCTGTTCCGTGCAAATCCGTGAAATCCGCGTAATCCGTGTACTGATTTCACGCTAACTCTTGGAGAGCCTTTTTTTTTCAGCAATTCCAAATCTGAAACCAAAACAAGCGAATTGGGACGCGGATTAACGCTGCATACGCGGAAAAAACCTTGAATCTGCGGTCTGCGCAAATTTGAATGCCGTTTACGCAAAA
>DAOTZM010000284.1:0-2719 GCA_034434035.1 Anaerolineales bacterium | reverse complement strand
CCACCCTCACCCCCCAACCCCTTGCCTTCGGCACGCTTCGCAGTCCCGGCGGGAGAGGGGAGAAATCTCGGACGAAATTGTCGTTTTCGGCATAAAAATCCGCTTTTTGTATCCGTTTCCCTCTCCCTTTGGGAGAGGGGCAGGGTGAGGGTAGGTAGTTACGCGCGTAAACTATAATATACGGACATCATAACCTGTCATTTTTTTGGGCAAGGCAAATGGGCGCACTTAAACACATGGCGTTGACAATTTTATGGGGACTATTTGCCGTTGGCTTGCTGGGGTGCGCGGGAGCCGGTGAGCCAAACGCACCAGCCAGAATCGAGATAGATTCCCGGTTCATCGAGTTTTATAATTTAATGGGCGGCGAACGCACGTTAGGAAAAGCGCTCGGCCCGGCCTTCCAACGCGCCGGAAAAATCCTGCAATACACTGAAAATGCGCTGATGGTCTATGACGAGAGCAGACCGATGGGCGACCGCTTCAACTTCGAGCCGCTCGGCATTTCCTTCCAAATCAGCGACCCGCCCTTGCCCGCCCCCGAAAACCAGCCAGAAACCCGCTCCATCAATGGTTACATCCTGCCTGCCGAGTTTGCGCCGTTCTTCGAACATCTAGGCGGGGTGCGTTTCGTAGGCTATCCGCTGACCCAGGTGCGCTGGAACCCCGAAAAAAGCCGCTATGAACAGTTCTTCGAAAAAATGGGGCTTTACCATCGGGAAGGCGAAACCCAGGTTCACCTGCTCCCCTACGGGCTGATTGCCTGCCGTGGGAAGCAAACCGAACCGGGCTGCCCTGCCGCCACATCCGATGCCATCATCGATACGCATTACCTGCCGCAGCCCTTCCTGCCGATAGTTAAACGCCTGGGACAGGATTTTACCGGCGCGCCGCTTTCTGAGCCTCACCTTGCCTCCGACGGAATGCTGGAGCAAGTCTACGAAAACGTCGTACTGGCGGTCGAACCGCGCAACCTGCGCACCATCGGCCTGCGACCCCTGCCCCTGCTTACCGGCTACCAGAGAGGGCCGCTCGCCCCCCCCAGCAGCGACCCGCGCATGGTCTTCATCCCGCTCGACCCAACCGGCAGTTTGGGACATAACGTCCCCCGGCCCTTTATCGAATACATCGCCGCGCATGGCGGTCAGGAACTGGCCGGGCCGCCCATCGGCGAACTGTTCGAGGAAAACAGCATCCGCCGGCAATGCTTCGAGAATTACTGCCTGGATTACGACCCGACCGCTCCTGACGGGGCGCAAATCCGCCCGACCCCGCTCGGACGCGCCTACCTGCGCGGGCAAAATTACCAGCCGGCCCAACTCGGCCTGCTGGCCTGGGAGACAAACTCCCACCTGCCGCCAGGGCAGGCGCAGGTGCTGGGCGTCAGGGTTTACAACGACCTCGCCAGCCAGCCGATGCAAGACATCGAGCCGACCGTCGAAATCAGCCATCCCAACGGGACGGTCAAAAAACTGGTCTTCCCTCCCACATCCAACGCCGGCAACAGCTACCTGTCGGTTGACCTGCCCGGCCTGAAACCCGGCGACCTGGTGGTTTACAAAGTCTGCGTCTCGCAGCCGGGCGGCGCGCCGGCCTGCGTCTCAGACAGCTGGCTGGTGCGCTGAACTTTCATGGGCGGGCTTCGGCCTGCACCTCTACCCGCGCGATGGGCGCGCCCGCGCTATAGACCACGAACCGGAACGGCAGCGACTCTCCCGGCGCGAGCGAGCCGCTCCACTCCCAGCGCCGAACCCCCACAATCTTTTCCTCTGCGTCATACGCCACGCCCGCCAGCCAGATTGTGCTGGCGGGTTTTGACTCTGCGGCCAGCCAGGCCTGCCCCTCCACTTGCGCCGAAAGGCCGCCCCAGGCAATCCCAACCAGCAGGTTTTTAAGTTCGACCGGCAGGCAGCGCGCCGAGTCGGTCTGGATGGCGGTCAGCAATTGCGCCTGTATCGCGCCAACTATTTGAACGTCCGGGAAGAAGGCAACCGCCGGAAGCGTTTGACCCGCGCCCAAACCGGTCAGCGGCAAAAGGGCTTCCTGACTCGCCACAAGCCTGCCTTCCGCGTCGAGCAGCGTGACCTGCACCTTGACATTCTCCAGCCACCCCGGCCCCGGATGACCGACCGGGACAAAACAATACCCGCCCCCGCCGGAAGGGAAGCCCCGCCAAACGGGGTAACAGGCGGCCTGGCCCAAATCGGCTGCCGCGGGCGGGGGCAGGGAATTGGGCGCGCGCGGAGCCGGGATTTGGATGACCTGCCCAACCGACAGGGCTTCGGGGGCAATGCCCGGGTTGGCGGCCAGCAACTCGGCCAGCGAAATGCCAGAGCGGCGGGCAATTTCGAGGAGCGTATCGCCCCTTTTGATAGTATAGGTCGAGGGGGTGGGGCTGGGAATCGGCATTTCGGTGGCGGCGATGGTGGGGGTGGGCTTGACGGGAATCGTTTGGGTGGCGTAAGCGGCCAGGTTTGACGGCGAGACAGGCATCAGCGCGGTTGGTTCCGGCCCGGCGCAGCCCGCCAGCAGGAAAACTGCCAGGAAAACGGGAATCAGCCTTTCGATTCGTAAAAATTCCATAATCTGCATTATATCAAGGTCAGCAATTCCAAATCTGAAACCAAAACAAGCGAATTGGGACGCGGATTAACGCTGCATACGCGGAAAAAACCTTGAATCTGCGGTCTGCGCAAATTTGAATGCCGTTTACGCAAAA